>JAGOIH010000002.1 GCA_017995755.1 Sedimentibacter sp.
TTGCTCCGTCCGGCTCCAAAAGACCCATTGCAACGAAACCTGCTGCAGGAACCTGACCTGCCTGACCTATTTCTTCAACAATGTATGTTCTGTCTATCATTAAGCCAAGAGCTTTTCTTATTTTTGCCTTATCAGCTTCTCCGAACTTAGCGAATGCTTTGTCATTAACATTGTGTGAAATATAGTATGTTCCAAGCTGTCCTTCAATGAAGAATTCATCAGGATTTGATGCTTGCAATGATTTGATTTCATCATTTGGAACAGAATCTATAAACTTGTAAGAACCATTCTGGAAGTTTGCCAGTATAGATGTATCATCATCATTAAAAGCAAATACCAGTTCTTCTGTTTTTATAGAATCTTTATCATGATAGTACTCGTTCTTTTTCATTACCAATTCACTTTGTGAAAATTCCACAACTTTGTAAGGACCGTTTCCTATATATGTTTCAGCTGCAGTAGCCCAAGCTTCATTACCTTCAACAACACTTTGTTTTACAGGCATGTATGTTGGGAATGCTGCTAATTCATTAAAATATGGAACATCTATAGGAAGAACAACTGTAAGTGTTTTTCCGTCTTCGGAAGCTGTAACATTAAGCTTTGCATCAGGATTTACTCTGTTGCCTTCATCATCAGACTCAGACACTGCTGCGTATCCGTCAACAACTTCAAACATGTAGTTATAGTCTGCTCCTGTTATAGGATCTGCAGCTCTGTTCCATGCATAAACGAAATCTTGAGCTGTTAAATCAGAACCGTCATTCCATTTCAAACCATCTTTCAATTCATAAACATACTTAACTTTTCCATCATCTGTAGGTTGAGCTTCAGGTAATTCTTTAGCTAAATCAGCATACAGTTCCAAACCGCCATCAGCTTTTTGTCTGTAACCAACTAATCCTGCAAATGTATGGATTATATAAGTTGCCCCGTCAACTGCACTGTTTAGTGCCGGGTCAATAGTGTCCGGATAAGCACCTACGCTAACTGTTATGCTTTCTGCAATTCCAGGAGCTTCAGGTGTTTCCGGTGTTTCCGGTGTCTCTGGTGTTTCAGGCTGTGCCGGTGGTTGATTATTTCCGCATGCTGCTAATGAAAACACCATTGCCAAAACTAAAATCAAAGATAAGATTTTTTTCATATTTTCCTCCTAATAAATATATATATATTAATTTAAAAATTAATATCAAATTATTTAAGCAGGGGACATCTGTGTGTCCCTCTTAATCTGGGGACATTCCTTCTGACTTGCCTCTTTGACTTGCCTCAGGAAGGTGTGTCCCCATACCTTTAAACATGAATACAGGCAACCATATGTCCGGGTGATACTTCCCTTAATTCCGGCCTGGTTTCGGCACATTCCTTTGTTGCCCTTTGGCATCGTGTTCTGAAAGGACATCCGCTGGGCATATTTAATGGACTTGGAACATCCCCTTCAAGCAAAATTCTCCTGTGATTTCTTGCATGATTGGGATCAGGTACAGGTACCGCTGACAACAATGAAATAGTGTAAGGATGTAAAGGATGATTATATAATTCATCTGAGTCTGCAAGTTCCATCATTCTTCCCAAATACATAACAGCAATTCTATCTGAAATATGCTTTACTACCAATAAATCATGGGCAATAAACAAATATGTCAAACCCAGCTGATCCTGTAAATCTTCAAACTTATTTATAATCTGTGCTTGAATTGATACGTCAAGAGCTGATACCGGCTCATCACACACAATAAATTCAGGTTGTACGGCAAGTGCTCTAGCAATTCCAATTCTTTGGCGCTGGCCTCCGGAAAACTCATGTGCATAACGGGTAGCATGCTCGCTTGATAACCCTACGATATCCATTAACTCATTTATTTTATTATTTCTTTCCTTGCTGTTTTTGTAAAGTTTAAATACGTCTAAGGGCTCTCCAACTATATCTCCGACAGTCATCCTTGGATTTAAAGATGAATACGGGTCTTGAAAAACCATCTGGGCATTTTGTCTTAAATTCCTTATTGACTCCTTGCTTCCTATTTTTTTACCTTTAAAAATCACTTCACCGCCGGTAGGTTTATATAACTGCAATATTGACCTTCCGACTGTTGTTTTTCCGCAGCCTGATTCTCCTACCAGGCCTAATGTTTCACCTTTTTTTATGCTGAAAGATATATCATCAACGGCTTTTAAAGGTTTACTCCTTAACAAGCCCGTGGAAATATCAAAGTATTGTTTTAAATTCTTGACTTCAAGAAGATTGTTATTGTTGCTGTTCATGTTTATACATCTCCTCTACTTCTTCTTTTGTAAGCTTGTTTTCCTCAATTCCTGATTTAATGTTCATCCAGCACCTTGAAGTATGACCTTCTCCTACTTTTAATTCTTTAGGATTATTATAAAGGCAGACTTTCATTGCATTTTCACATCGCGGTGAAAAGGCGCATCCGTCAGGAAGATTTAATAAATCAACAGGATTCCCTCCAATTGGTTTTAAACGCATTTTTTCATTTTGTGAAGTTGGAATGGATTTTAAAAGTCCTTTTGTATACTCGTGTTTTGGATTGTAGAAAATATCATCGGATGTGCCTCTTTCAGATATTTCACCTGCATACATAACGATAATCTCATCGCACATTTCTGCAACAACCCCTAAATCATGGGTTATAAGAATTATAGCCATTCCTAATTGTTTCTGCAAGTCTTTCATTAAATCAAGAATTTGCGCCTGTATTGTAACATCCAAGGCTGTTGTAGGCTCATCGGCTATTAATATATCCGGTTCACATGCAAGTGCCATGGCAATCATAACTCTTTGTCTCATGCCGCCTGAAAATTCATGAGGGTACTGGTTTATTCTTCTTTCCGGTTCATTTACACCAACCAGTTTTAGCATTTCTATAGCTCTTTCTTTAGCTTGTTCCCTGTTTCTTTTTGTATGCAATAAAATTGCTTCCATTAATTGACTTCCTATGGTGAAAACAGGATTCAAACTTGTCATTGGGTCCTGGAAAATTATGCTTATTTGATTTCCTCTGATTTTTTGCATTTCTTCCTTACTGCAGCCAACCAATTCCTTACCTTTTAATTTTATGCTTCCGCTTACTATTCTTCCAGGATTTGAAAGGATTTGCAGGATGGAATATGCTGTTACGCTTTTTCCTGAGCCTGATTCGCCAACAATTCCCAAAACCTTACCTTCATCTAAATCAAAGGATACACCATTAACTGCCTTTACCTCACCGGAAGATGTAAAAAATGAAGTATGCAAATCTTTTACTGATAATAAACTCATTTTATTCCTCCTACTTCTTTAATTTAGGGTCAAATGCATCTCTTAATCCGTCACCTAACAGGTTAAAAGATAAAACTATCAACCATATAAAAAGTGCAGGTATGATTAGTCTGTAGGGATAGCTGTAAATCCCCGACAAAGCATCTGATGCCAATGAACCTAAACTTGGCATTGGTATGGAAACACCCAGGCCAAGAAAACTTAAGAAACTTTCCGTAAATATGGCTGACGGAATCTGTAATGCAGTGGATATTATTATAACACTCATGCTGTTAGGAAGCAAATGTTTCTTAATTATCCTCCAGGGGCTGGCACCTATGGATCTTGCCGCTAAAACATATTCGTTCTGCTTTATTGAAAGTAATTGGCCTCTTACAAGTCTTGCCATACTAACCCAATATAACAATGCAAATACAATAAATATGCTCAGCATGTCTGTCCCTATTTTGGCAAGGGATGTTCCTTCTATTTTAGGTGTTAATACTTCTTTTAATACTACTGAAAGTAAAATAATCATAAGCATATCAGGAAGCGAATAAATGATATCAACGATCCTCATCATGATCAGGTCCGTCTTTCCGCCAAAATATCCTGAAATAGAACCGTATACAACACCTATAATCAGTACAATTATAGCTGCAAAGAATCCTACAAGCAATGAAATTCTTGCTCCAAATATTACTCTTATGGCATAATCTCTCCCTGACGCATCAGTCCCAAATATGTGAGGAAATATTTTTTCCCCGCTCTCTATACGTTTTAATTCTGTTTCACCATATTCAAAGGGCTTTAAATTATTATATGAACTATCTGTTCTCTTTCCTTGAGCCACCCCTAATTGCTGCTCATAGGTATATGGATAAACCATAGGTACAATAGTTACCAATATTGCAATAGCAACTATAATCCACAAACAAGCCATTGCAATTCTATTCCTTTTTAATCGTCTTATACCATCTTTAAAGAATGTTACGCTTTCGCTCATTCTTACCTGTTGAGCCTTTTCTTCATCTGTTGCTTTTTCAAAATCCTTCAAATTAAGCTGAAAGCTAAGAGGATTCTTTTTAGGCAAATCATTTATATTATTCATCTTTATCCCCACTTTCTATCCTAATTGAATTCTTGGGTCAAAAACCTTGTACATTATATCTGTAACAAGCATCATAACAATTATAAGCGCTCCCAAAAATATAGTTGTTCCCATAATCAATGTATAATCTCGATTAAATATGCTTGAAACGAATTCTTTCCCAAGTCCCGGCACGGCAAATATTTTTTCTACAACTAAACTCCCTGTAATAATATAAGCAATCAAAGGACCGGCATATGTTATAACAGGTGTAACTGCATTTCGGAGAGCATGTTTGAATAAAACCTTTGATGGCTTAACTCCTTTTGCCCTCGCAGTCCTTATATAATCCTGGCTTAATACATCAAGCATACTTGATCTTGTCAGTCTTACAGTATAAGACATAGGATATAAACTTAATGATATTATAGGAAGTATAAGTCCTCCAGGCTCATTTCCGTTGGCAGGAAATATCCCCGTCCAGACGCAAAAGATCAGCAAAAGCAATGTTGCTATAATAAATGAGGGCATGGCCACCATAGCTGTAGATATAACCATTATTATTTTATCTATAGCCTTATTGTGAAAAACCGCCGCTAAAGAACCAAAGAACATTCCCAGAGAAAGTCCAATTAAAGCAGCTGTTCCTCCCAGTTTCGAACTTACATTAAAACCTGTCATTATTACGGTGCTTACTTCTCTTCCTCTTTGCTTAAGGGAAGGACCAAAGTCAAACTTTGCAACTCCCTTTAAATATGTTGTGTACTGTTCTGATAAAGGTTTGTCCAGTCCGTATTTTGCTTCCAATGCTTTCGTTACTGCAGGGGTTGCTGCCTTTTCACTTAAAAACGGTCCACCCGGTATGTTATGCATTGCAAAGAAAGTTATGGTTATAATCAAAAATATCGTAACTACTGCCAAAGCCATTCTCTTAACAATGTATATTGCTAATTTAGAATCCATCACGACCTCCAATATTTCAATAAATTAAATTCAGGAATATGATAAGGATGTTTGGAATCATCCTTATTGTATTTGAAGCAAAGATTATTATAACATGTTAGTTTTATTATATCAACACTTTTATTTTTATGCCTATGCTGTATAATTATAGCAGGAAAGCGTTGTTAAATCCATTTAAACGATTAATATCTAAAGATAGTTTACAGAAATTTTTAATTTGCTATGAATATGCATACAGTTTTTAAGAAAAATCTTTTTTTGGCTGTTAGCTTTAATCCGCATTCATTCAGGTTTGTATGTTAACAAAATGAAAACAAGTATAACATATACGGGTAAAGCCGGCTATTTTATTCTTTTTAATATTTCACACAATAAACTATAAATATTTTCCACTGAGCTTATGCTTACATGTTCATTGGGTGAATGAGCGTCATATGCATCAGGTCCCATTGATATTGCATCAAGCCCCGGAATTTTATCCATTAAGAGTCCGCATTCCAGTCCCGCGTGAATTGCACCTACAAGAGGCTCCTTTTTAAACATATCCCTGTACACTCCAATGCAAATATCCCTGATTTCAGATTCTTTTGCATATTCCCAGCCGGGATAATAACTTCCCCTTTCACACTCTACACCAAGCATGTCCCCCAGCTGCTCCATTGCAGGAATAAAACCTTCGGTAAGCAATGTTTCCACACTGCTTCTGGGATGATTGAACAGTCTTATATATTTTTCATCTGTAGTTATAACCCCTAAGTTATTGGAGCTTATAACCAAATCAATAGCAGTGCTTCTAGATAATACACCAACAGGAATCAAGTTTATCAGAGTAGCAGCTTTTTTGTATATTTCCTTTTCCAAGGGAAATACTTCCTCTTTTAAATCTGTTAATGTTACTTTTACATTCGGGTCTGTAAATGCATATTCATTTTTAAGTATTTCATTCCATTTATCGAGTTTTTCCGATACTTTATCTAAATCTTTAATTGTTAGAACCGCATTTGCTTCTCTTGGTATGGCATTTGTTTTTGAGCCTCCCTCAATACTGAATAGTTCTGTATCATCAATTAAATCATAAAGAATTCTGCCTAGAATTTTGTTTGCATTTCCTTTTTCTTTGTGGATGTCTACGCCTGAGTGACCACCTGACAGCCCTTTGACACTTATTTTGTATGCCCTGCCTCCTATATTTTGAAATTTTACAGGTATTTTAAAATCAACCTCGCTGCCTCCTGCACATCCTGCAGTGAACACTCCTTCCTCTTCACTGTCCATGTTTAGCAGATACTTGCTTTTAAACAGGCTGCCGTCAAGTTTATTTGCTCCTGTCATTCCCTTTTCTTCATCTGTTGTTATTAAAACCTCAAGAGCAGGATGTTCTAGATCCGAATCAAGAACAGACAATGCCATTGCCACTGCAATACCGTTGTCAGCCCCTAAGGTTGTGTCTGATGCATAAATGCAGCCATCCTTAATTCTTAATTTTATAGGGTCCTTGGAAAAATCGTGGTCAACCCCCTCATTTTTTTCACAAACCATGTCCATATGTCCCTGAAGCATTACTGCAGGTGCATTTTCATATCCCCTTGAAGCGGGCTTTTTAATAATTACATTTAAATACTCATCCTGGATTGCTTCCAGGTTTTTTGACCTGGCAAAATTGTATAGATAATCTGAAATCTGCTTTTCATGTCCTGAACAACGGGGTATTTTTGATATTTCCTCAAAATAATAAAACACCTTTTCCGGTTTTAATCCTTCTAAAACTCTCTTCATATAATCCTCCTGTGAGACCTTCCTTTATCTTAATCGGGGACATTCAATTTACACTCAAAGACTATCAAGATAAATAATGGTGTGTCCCCATACCATTATTGGCTTCTCCCTTTAGTAGTGTCCCTCCTGCAGTCAGTTATTCAACTTCACCGATTCTGTTAAAAGGGAAAAATCTGAATTCAACCTTGCCTATTACTTTATCTTCACCTATGTAAGGTTCATTCCAGTACCTGGCATCATAGGATATAGGCCTGTTGTCCCCCAAAAAAAAGTATGAATTCAAGGGTACTGTAAATACTTTTTCTTCTCCATGGGACTCTAATGCATAGGGCTCTTCAATCTTTTTTCCGTCGACAAAAATACTTCCGTCCCTTTTTATTTCAACAGTTTCTCCCGGTAATCCTATCAGCCTCTTCACCAGTCTTTTATCCTCCAGTTCATCAGACTTGAATACCAGTATGTCCCCTCTTTTTGCATTATTTATATCAAACAGTTCATTTACATACAGCCTGTCACCGGCTATTATGGTATCTTCCATTGAATCTGTAGGTACTGTTACCAGGATGAATACAAATTTATTAAGCAGTAAAACAATAATTAAGGCAATTATAACAGGAAAAACCCATTCCTGAATAAAATACCAAATTCTTTGCCTGTTTGAATCAGTCATAATTGTTTTCCCCCTAGATTAAAATATCACTATAAACTCTTAGGAAATTACCGCCAATTATAAGCTTGCAGTCTTCCTGTGAAATTCCTCTTCTTAAAAGCTCTTCTGTCAGTTTTACCGCCTCCGAATGAGAACTTAAACCGTCACTGTTACGGGGCTCAAATTTATATTTTAATGCGCTGTTGTAAAAGCCGTTACATAGGTCAAAGCCATAGCCAACATGCCTGGGTCCTGCAAGATTTACCATATATTCAATATGATCTGCCAGCCTGCTTATGGAATTCTCCCCTTCTCTTACTCCTAAAATATTTGTATATGCATTTATTCCTATGACGCCATTTCTGTCCCTTATAGCTTTTATCTGATCATCCTGGAGATTTCTCATCATTCCGTGAGCAGCTCTGGAATTGGAATGAGAAGCAATAAAAGGTTTGTTTGTAAACTTTACCACGTCCCAAAAGCCTTCATCATTTAAATGGCTCACATCAATAAGCATATTCATCTCTTCCATTTTTCTTACAACATTAACGCCGAATCTTGTAAGGCCCCCTCTTTGACCTTCCTCAACAGGGCTAAAGCTGCATCCGTCGGCCACATAATTTCTCCTGCTCCATACCAGTCCTGCAGCCCTTACGCCAAGTTCGTAAAAAATTTTTAAAAGACCAATGTCATTGCCTATTGGCTCCAAGCCTTCGAAGGAAATAACTATTCCGATTTTGTTCTCTTTTACCGCCTTATTCAAGTCGTCCCGGCTTTTTACCAATATTACTTCACCATCTAAAGATTCCACATCCTCAATCAATGCCCTCATTTGTCCTAAAGCAGTCCTGAGAGCCATTTCAGGCAGAAATATTTCGTCTATATACAAAGAAGATACAATTAAGTTAAACCCGCCCTTTTTAAAGCTGTCCAGGTAATGATTTTTTATTACATCCTTTTCCCCTGCCAGGTATCTGTTGTAAATTTCCCCTGCCAGATCTAAGTGAGCGTCTATCACAACATTATTTTTATGAAGCTCTAAAGCTTGTTCTTTGAAATCCATTTGCTCTCCTTTATAATTAACAAGTACGGGGACATTCCTTCATGGTCCGGCTCCAACAGTTTCCCTGCCATGGAGGCGTGTCCCCCTTCATTTAAACTATCATTATTTCTTTTGTTGCCTTATTTAACACTTCATTTCCATCTTCGGTAACAGCAACAATATTTTCGATGCGCATTCCAAATTTTCCTGCAATATAAATGCCGGGTTCAATGCTGAACACCATGCCTTTTTCCAGGTTCCTTTCATTGCCTGCCTTAATGTCCGGTGCCTCATGTACTGAATATCCTATTCCGTGCCCTAGTCTTGTAAAAAAGTATCTGCCGTATCCTGACTTTTGGATTATATCTCTTGAAGCCTTATCCACATCCGGTATGTATGCTCCTTTCACGGCTGCTTTTTCTCCGGCTTCCTGGCTGGCTCTCACTATTTCATAAACCTTTCTTTCTTCCTCTGTTATCCCGCCTACAAATATGGTTCTTGACATATCGGCGCACATATTTTTGTATTTGCATCCCCAGTCAAGTATTATGATGTCCTTTTCCTGAATTACCCTTTGATCATCATTGTAGTGGGGGTAAGATGAATTAGGTCCTGAGCAAACCATGGTAAAACCTTCATCGGCACCTTTTTCCTTGAATATTTCCTTCATCTTTTCTGCAATATCAGCTTCCTTAATTCCCGGCCTTATAAACTTAAGCAGCTCATCATAGGACTCATCCGTAATACGGGCAGCCATTCTTAGGTTTTCAAGCTCTTCTTCATCCTTTATAATCCTCATGTCTTCCAAAAAAGGCTTGCCGTTTATAAATTTAACATCCATTGCTTCCATTATCTGAAGAATTATGAATGCTCTTTCAGTAGAATTCACGGCAACAGTCTTTCCTATCAGTCCCTGCTCCTGGAATGCCTTATTAACCGTGTCAGTAAATTTATCTCCGTCAAACCAGCCGTAAACCTTGATATCCGGACCTAACACACTTTGGATTTCATCCTGTGTCAGAAGATTGCAAATATAAAAGTAGCTGCCGTCATTTTTAATAATCAATGCTTGAAACCTTTCGCAAAGATGAGTATTGTGTCCCATTATGAATTCCATTTCTTCAGAGGGAGCAATTAATATGGCATCAATTTTTTCCTTCTTCAATATGTCAACCAGCTTGTTTAAATATTTTTCTCTCATTTCAGCCTCCCGTAAAATTAACTGTTTTTTTGTCATCTGCGCATAAGGACTGCCTTCAGAATGACATTCCTATTTGCATTATACTCTATCTAACACAAAAAGCAACCGATTTGGGGACATTCCTTCATGGTCTCACTCCAGAGGCTTACCCCGCATGGAGGTGTGTCCCCATACCTTTAAACCACCGATGGCTCCAAAAGAAGCTTGCCTGTTTTAAAGCGGTTTAAATTAAGCATGCTTACATCTATTGTAGGTTTTTCCTTCAATATCATTTCAGATATTGCAACACCTGTAATAGGCCCAAACATAAAACCATGTCCGCTGTATCCCAAAGCAATGTAAAATCCTTTTACATTTTCCGCTTCATCATAAATCGGCTGCTTGTCAGGCGTCATATTGTAAAGACCTGCCCATTGTCTGATTACCCTCAATTTTGATATTGGGGGCAGGACCAGGTCTATTGTCTTCGCCATTTCCTCAATAAACTGCCAGCTGGATGTAACTCTTAAATCCCTGGGCTCATTTTCATCGCCCCTGCCCATTATAAAAGTGCCTTCCGGTGACTGCTGGATGTAAAAATTCATTCCGAAAGACATAACCATGGGGTCCTGCATAGGTTCAACAGGCTCTGTCACAAGAATCTGGTGCCTTTCTGAATATGTGGGTATATCAAGACCCACCATGTCGCAGATGCCTTTGCCGTAGCCGTTGGCGGCATTCACAACAATGTTTGTTGAAATAAAACCTTTGTTGGTTTGAACACCTTTTACCTCTCCTTTTTCAACCTTGATTCCTATTGCTTCAGTAAAAGTATTAAATTCTGCTCCCAGTCTTTTTGCAGCCCTGTAAAAAGCATCGGTCGTATGAAATGGATTTAAAAAGCCATCCTTGCTGCAATAGGCCGCTCCCTTCAATATATCCGTATTCAGGTAAGGGACTATTTCCCTTGCTTCTTCCAATGAAAGCATTGTGGATGGGATGCAGCATGAATGCTGAACCTCAATATTCTTCCTGAACTGGTCCACTTCATGGTCTGTATCTGCAACTAAAAGATAGCCTTTTTGTTTAAATTCCACATCTCTTTCATACTCCAGAATTTCATTTGCATGTTCGTAAAATTCGATGCTTTTCTTGGCAATTCTGCAGTTCATTTCTGTTCCCCACTGCATTCTAACACCGGCACCGCACCTGCCCGTGGACCCGCTGCAAATATATTCCTTTTCCAGTACTACAACATCCTTAACTCCTTTTTGGGCTAAGTTATATGCAATGGCACAGCCGGATATTCCGCCTCCGATTATTACAACTTCCGCTTTACTTTTCATTTTTTCCCTCCTTGGCGATAAGACCCAGTTTTACTCCGACCACAGGAGGCCTGTTGGTTTGAAATTTAATATCCTTTAAATTTTGACCTGTAGCATTTGCGATTTCTCTCATTATCAGATAGCCGCAGGTCTTACCCTGGCATGGTCCCATGCCTGCACGGGTTATTCTCTTTATTTCATCAAATGTAACATAGCCATCATTTATCAGCTCTCTTATTTCCTTTAATGTAACATCTGAGCATCTGCAGATTATAGTATTTTCATCCATGTTAGACCTCCAACATGATATTTCTGATTTCATACAAAAACTTCCTGTCCGCTTCAATCGTAATAACCGGTGTTCTGTCAAAGGATTTGGGGTTTAATACTTTTAATACCTTTACATCTGTTATATATTTCCCTTCCCTGTCAAGACCTTTTACTATTTGACCTTCCTTTGGAAGAGGCAAGAACTCATATGGTATTTTAACTTCGACTGTAGTTTCTGATTTAGAACCGTCCACTATCATGATTGCCAACCCCGGGCATTTGCTCAGGCAAATTCCACAGCCCGTGCAGTTTCCAGAGTTTAGCCTGGGTATGTTGTTTATATCTTCACCTACTTTTATTGCGTCAAATTTGCAGGCGGTCTCGCAGGGATTGCAGGGGATTTCTTTGTAGCACTCAATTACTGCAACTGCACCCTTATTGATTCTTTCTATTGAAGGAAACTTTTCCATTATCATTTCCATGCTTGGTATTCCGGTTTTTTCAAACATTATTTGCCTCCTATCTCTTTAATGCCTGCTAAAATATGCTTCCCGGCAGGTCCTGAGCGCAAATTTTCAAGTTGTTTCAAATAATCATTTTTTCTGTCTGTAAAATCATCAGGTTTATATCCAATTTTTGCTGCAGCGCATAGTCCTGCCAAAAACCCTTCAACCATGGCAGCACTTGCTTCTTCAACTCCTGAAGCATCTCCTGCAGTAAATATATTTTCAACTGTTGTTTCATAGTTTTCATTTCTCACGGGAACAAGGCCGCTTAATTGAGGTATATACTTCATTTCACAGCCCCTCATTGCAAGAAGCTCATTCAGCGGTGCAAGACCTACAGATATGCAGATTACATCAACATCAAAGGTTATTTCAGTACCTTCTATAGGGTTGAATTTTTCATCAACCTTGCACACCACTGCTTTTTCCAAAAATTCTTTTCCTATTGCTTCTTTTACGGTATGAGAAGTAAGTATTGGTACACCCATTCTTCTAATTTTGGAGGCATGTACCAGGTAGCCTCCTATTTTTGGGGCTGCATCAAGTATTGCTTTTACTTCAACTCCTGCCTGCATCAGCTGGTAGCTTACAATTAGCCCTATATTGCCGGCTCCTGCCATCAACACCCTGTCTCCAGGCTTTACACCGTAAACATTCATCAGGGTCTGAACAGCTCCGGCTCCGTAAATTCCCGGCAAATCATTATTGGGAAAGCTTAAGTGTTTTTCATAGGCTCCTGTAGCAACAATTACAGCTTTAGGTTTTATTTTATAATAATTAACTTCCTTCTCTAAAACTGTTATCATTCCATCTTCATACATCCCTGTTACTGTTGAGTTAGTTTTTATTTCGACTTTTTCTTTATATTTGTCAAGCTCCTTTATCAATATTTCGGGGATGTCAATTCCCCTTGTAGATGCATATTGTTTTTCTGAGCCAAAAAACATATGTGTTTGTTTTACAAGCTGGCCTCCTAAATTTTTATTTTTATCAATAATCATAACCCTGGCGCCGCTTTTGGCTGCGCTTATGCCGGCACAAAGACCTGCGGGACCACCGCCTGCAATAACAATTTCTGCATGTTTCATACAATCACTCCCTTGCCTTCCTGGGTTTCAACCATCATTCCTTCTTCCAGATCAGTAACACAGGTTTTTACGTTTGCAACCCCGTTTACTGTCATTAAGCAGGAAGAGCAATTCCCTATTGCACAGTAAAAGCCTCTCGGTCTGTGCAAAAATAAACTTTTCCCGAGAACCTTCACACCGGCAGCATGCAAGGCGGCAGCGATTGTTTCTCCCTCATAGCCTTCCATTTCCTGACCGTTAAAAACAAACTTTATTTTCTTGTTTTTATTGAACTTTAGTATCGGGTGTTCCTTAATTCTCATGATGCCTCCTGTCAAGTATGTTTGGGTATTCGAAATACTATGCATCCGAATAATTATTAAATTTAAGCGTTTTTATTATATAATAAAAATTTAACTGTGTCAATTTTACGATATTATGTTGATTGCAAACATAATGTTGTATCTCTCTGGAATGTTGGTATAATATTAACGGCTCTTATATTTTTACTATAATTTAATACAAAATTATTTGACATCCTATAAATAAAACCATATAATGTTTTAAAGAAAATAAAATTTTTCTTGCGGTCATAGCGATATTAGTGAAAACGGTATTTGCGGAGTAAGCCATCTAAGTCCTTTTGGATATGATGTCCTTATGTGAGAGTAAACTATCAGGGTGGATAGCCAATAATTTGGTTGTCTTTTTTAATTTATATATTGATAAACTTATTAAATTTTGGAGGAGAAAATGAAAATTATAATTGTGGGCGGAGGAAAAGTCGGCTACACATTGGCTCAGCAATTATCAACTGAAGATCACGATATAACTTTGGTGGACAATGATGCCAACGTGCTGACTCATGCAGATGAAACTCTTGATATTATGTGTATCAAAGGCAATGGTGCAAGTGCAGAGATATTAAGAAGTGCAGGCGTAGGTGAAACTGATATTATACTAGCTGTGACTGACAGCGATGAACTAAATATGATTTGCTGCGTTATCGGGAAGAAATTAGGAGCAAAGCATACTGTTGCCCGGGTAAGGAACACTGATTATTCTGATGAATTTAAAATGTTAAGGGAAGAACTTGAATTAGATATGGTTATTAATCCGGAAATGGAAGCAGCAGCTGAAATTGCTCAAATGGTTCAGTTCCCCTCTGCTGCAGATGTTGAAACATTTGCCAATAACCAGATTGAACTGGTTGAGTTCAGAGTTTTGGGAACAGATCCCATAATAAATCAAAAGCTTATGGATCTTAACAGGCATTTGCCTTCAAGAGTATTGTTTTGTACGGTAATGAGAGATGAAGAAGTTTTTATACCTAACGGCAGCTTTTCATTCTTACCAAATGATATAATACAGGTAATCGGCGAAAGAATAAGCATCTCGAGATTTTTCAAGTACTTGGGCAGAAGCTCACACAAGGCTAAAAATGTAACTATTATTGGAGGAAGCAGGACAGCTATATACTTAACATGGATTCTGGAGGAAATGGGTTTAAATGTAAAAATAATTGAGCTAAACAAGGATAGGTGCTTAGTATTAAATGACATTCTTACAGATGCTTTGATAATCCACGGGGATGGTACTGACCAGGAAGTATTGGATAATGAAAATATTGAAGCAGCTGATGTTATTGTTGCATTAACCGACAGGGACGAAGAAAATTTAATAAGTTCCTTGTATGCTCACCAATGCGGTGTGCCTAAGGTAATTTTAAAAATAAACAGACAAAATTATTTTCCAATAGTGAAAAAACTAGGACTTGACAGCATAATAAGCCCAAAGTTTATTACTGCCACCAATATATTGAGATATATAAGAGCACTCAATAATACAAGGGGAACAGCTGTTGAAAAACTGTACAGAGTACTTGATAATAAGGCTGAAGTCGCTGAATTTACTGTAAAAAATTCTTCTGATTTAACAGATGTTAAATTGCAGGATTTAAACCTGAAAAATGATGTGTTAATAGCTGCAATTTTACGTAATAAAAAAATTATCATTCCTAATGGAAATGATGTAATTAAAGAGCACGACAAGGTTATAGTGGTTACCAAGACCGGGTTTATAGCCGACCTTAAGGAAATATTGGCATAACATTTATTAATCTCAATGAACCGGAGGCATTTTGTGAAAGTAAAGTCAGTACTTAAAGTACTTGGAATAGTATTATTTTGGGAAGCTGTATTAATGGTTCCTTCATTGTTGATATCAATAATTGACAACTCTTATGAAATCAAGGCTTTTGTTATAACCATTGCAGCCACGGCTGTAACAGGATTTATCCTTTCAAGATTTGAAATCGACAGTGCAGAAATGCGAAAAAGAGAGGGTTATGCAGCAGTTGCACTCAGCTGGCTTGTAATGTCCATTTTTGGTGCTCTGCCTTTTTATTTAAGCGGCTCCATACCATCCTATATTGATGCCCTGTTTGAAACTGTTTCCGGATTTACTACAACAGGTTCAAGCATTATAAGGGATGTTGAAATCATTCCAAGAGGACTTTTGTTTTGGAGAAGTTTTACCCACTGGATAGGCGGTATGGGTGTATTGGTATTTACTATGGCTTTGTTTCCATCAATCGGTGGACGTCCGGTATTTTTAATGCGTGCTGAAAGCCCAGGTCCCTCACCGGGAAAATTGGTTCCTAAAATAGGAGAATCATCTAAAATTTTATATATAATTTATGCAGTTATGACTGTAATTGTTATTATACTCTTAATAGCTGCCGGAATGCCTGTGTTCAATTCATTCATTTATGCTTTTGGAACTGCAGGAACCGGAGGCTTCTCCATGGATGCTTTAAGTGTGGGAGCCTATAATAACCCTTGGATTGACTGGATAATCACAATAGGTATGTTTTTATTCGGGGTAAATTTCACTCTTTACTATCTTCTTATCAAAAAAGAATTCAAACAGATTTTCAAGAACGAAGAATTCAGGCTCTACTGCTTTTACACAGGTTTAGCAATAGCGCTTATTGTAATTAATGTAATTCCCAGGTTCAACTATGACTTTTTTGAAGCGTTAAGATATTCTGCCTTCACGGTTTCCACCCTGGTTACAACTACAGGCTATGCAACGACGGATTTCAATTTGTGGCCAATGTTTTCAAAATCGGTGCTCTTAGCCTTAATGTTTTTTGGTGCCTGTGCCGGATCAACAGCCGGCGGTGTTAAATCCGTTAGAATTTTAGTGCTTTTTAAAGCTTTTTATTATGAAATCAAGCACACAATTCATCCTAAGTCTGTACAAACTATTAAAGTTGACGGCAAGTCTTTAGATGATGACACTTTAAAAAGCATTATGATATTCTTCTTTGCATATGTGTTGATTATAATACTATCAGTTATTATTGTTTCCTTGGATAATTTTGATTTTATTACATCATTTTCAGCTGTTATAGCTACCATAAGCAATATAGGACCTGGTTTTGGGATTGTTGGTCCTATGGGAAATTTTGCAGACTTTTCGGTTTTAAGCAAGATTACATTTATAGCAGATATGATAATCGGAAGGCTGGAAATATTGCCGGTTATTATTCTGTTTTCACCCGTAATTTGGAAAAGAAACTAACCGGGACACTGCTTGCCTTCCTGTTTTTTATCCTACAGGGGCAGCCGGCATAAGCTGTGTCCCTGCTTATGATACCTTTGTCAAAAGAATTTGAATAAGCATAGGGTGACATTATAAGACGTGTCTCTCTTTTTTGTAATATTAATTATTACCCTTCATAAATTTAAATATGAGATAAATTATGAGAGGTAATATTATGGAAAATATTTTAAAAAAGATTAATATGGTATTTGCCGCTGCAATAATAATTATAATGCTGGTGAGTATTTTCTTAAACCTAACCAGGACTGCAGAAACTATTGATGCTGCAGGCGAAGAAAAGATAGAAAAAATCAAAATTCTAATAGACCCGGGACATGGAGGAGTAGACCAGGGTGCCAGCGGTGATATGAAAGTCGCAGAAGCCCCTATAAATTTAGCCATATCAAAAAAGCTTATGAGTTTTTTGGAAGGCAGCGGATTTGAAGTTGAAATGACAAGATATGACGACAGCGGCTTGTATACAGAGCTTTCCGGCACTATCAGAGCCAAAAAAAATGAAGATTTAAAAAACAGAGTTGAACTGATAAACAGTTCCAATGCGGATTTGGTAATATCAATACATTTGAATTCCTTTCCTCAGAAACAATACAGCGGAGCTCATGTTTTTTATCAAAAAAGCAATGAAATTTCAACAAAATTAGCTGCCGATGCAATACAGGAAAGCATGAAGAATATTCTGGACAAAAATAACAGCCGTGTACCACAAATAAAAAAGGGCATAAAAATAATGGATGACACAAGTCTTCCGGTAATTTTAATAGAATGCGGATTCCTATCAAACAATAATGAAGAAAGAAAATTGATTTCCGGCGATTATCAGGAAAAAACAGCGTGGGCTGTTTATACAGGTATAATTACATACTTCAATGAACTATAAATATATATATGTATTTTTCTTGTGCCGGTTCAGCAGGCGCAAAGAAATTTCCGTTCGTCATGTTGGCTAATTAAACATTTACAGTAATTAATACACTTTCCCGTCAAATATGGAATAGTGTATTTTTTTTGTAAAAATTATGAAGAAAATGAGAAAATTTTATATAATTTGCTAATTAAATGTTGAAATTTTAATATTATTGTATTATAATCAATTTAATAATACTTGGAGGATAAATATGAATTTCGGAGAAATGGAGTATTTTTTAAATAGCATCAAGTCTGTAATATCATCTAAGGTTATAATGAATTCTAACAACGAAATAAGCGAAATACATGTATTATCCGACAGCAGCAGGCAATCCAAACAAATAGCGAGAGATATACGAACTGCTCTGCTTTCTAAGTTTAACACAGACGTTGATTATAAAATAATCAGCGTAGCGCAAATTGACAAGGATATATCCTTCAATTCAGACTTCAGACTCCTGTATGAAGGAAATACAATCGAAACAACTTGCGACAGAATCTCAATTAAAACAAAACTGTCCTGGGACAACAAGGAATTTTTAGGAGTTTCTGAAGGAATAAAATCAGAGAAACAATCCTTGATAGTGGCTGCAAGATCAGCTTTAGACGCAATCAAGCAAGCCATCGGTTTTGATTGTTTCATTGTTGAAGATATTCAAAACGTAAGAATCATCGGAGGCGAAGCACTTGTTGTAGCTATTAATCAAATTAATAACGGCAAGGAAAACATTCTGGTAGGGGCTTCCGTTGTTGATAACAATAAAATTGATTCTGTAATAAAGGCAACATTAAATGCAATTAACAGAAAAATCTGTTTATTGATAAAAGAATGATAGGGCTGACTTAAATATCAAATAGCGTAGCGGAACCTTCCTGTTCTATTAGCGAACTGAGCAGAGATTCTCAGCGGAGGTTTCAAATGAAAAAGTTATTTCCTATAATAGCTACATTAGTAGCAATGGTATTAGCAGCAGGCGCAGGCTATAGTTGGTTATAATCAAAAAATAGTAAATGAAGTCAGCCCTTCATATTAAAGGATAAAAAATGAATAATATTAAGCAAAGTAAAAAACGGAATATTAAACTTTATGCATATATTATTTTTCTTGCATTAACTTCATTAATGCTTTTGATTTATTTATTTAAAAACTATACAATAAGCGATTATACCTTGCTTATTGTTTTTTCAGTTTTATCTGCTTTAGCAGAAACATTTCTGATTCCATTGCCTAAGGTAGGTGCTGTATCTGTGAGTTTTGCACTCACCTTTTCTGCAATACTGCTTACAAACCCATTAACAGCGTCCTTGATTGCAGCCTTCGGAATGATATTCAGATGCCCCTATGTAGATGGGAAGGGCAGAGTTCATATGTTTAACAATCCTATATATAAAACTGTTTTTAATGTAAGTCAGTACATTATCAATGCTGGTGCAGCGGGATTAACATATTTATATTTGAATAGAATTTTAAATTTCGGATTTTATTTTTTTAATCCTATTGCTGCTGTTGTATGCCTGTTTGTTTATTTAACTCTTAATTCAGTTTTTATGGCGAGTTTAATGTCAATTCTCTTAAACGAAAAAATTTCTTACATTTGGAAAAACTATCTTTTAGGATTTATTAATATCAGCCTGGTTGGTTTGCTGGGAATTGTAGTTGCATTTTCCTACGATAATTTTGGAACAACAGGAATTCTGCTGTTCTTCATTCCTCTTATGTTTGCCAGATACACATTTAAGCTTTATCTGGACATGCGGAAAAATTATTTTGACACATTGAATGTTCTTGTGAGGGCAATTGAAGCCAGCGACCCCTACACAAGCGGCCACTCCATGCGTGTAAGTGCATATGCCGTAGCTATTGCAAATCAAATGGGACTGCCCCAAGGTAAAATTGATTTAATAAAAAGTGCAGCCCTTCTTCATGATATAGGTAAAATCGGTATAGATAAGAACATTCTCAATAAGAACGGAAAATTGGAGAAAGAAGAGTTTGATAAAATTAAATCCCATCCGGAAATAGGAGCAACAATAATAGCAGATTTAAGTTATTTAACAAATATTTCAGATATTATAAGGCATCATCATGAAAGAAATGACGGCAAGGGCTATCCCGACGGCTTGAGCCACGATGACATACCTTTGGAAACATCAATACTAACCGTTGCCGATTCCTTTGATGCAATGACAACTGACAGGCCTTACAGAGGAGCCTTAAGTCTTGAATCAGCACTTCAGGAAATTAAAGATAACGGAGGTACCCAGTTTAACCCGGATATTGTGGATGACTCTATAATTGCACTTAAAAAAGCATTTTTTAAATTAGCTGAAGAGAGGGTATAAGATGTATTTTGAAATTGTATTTTTTTCCCTCCTGTCAATTGTAACTGCAATAATATTTCTAAAAATCAAAAAAAGAAAATTTAACTTTAACCGGTACAAAGTAAGAATAAGAGGCTATAAAGTTTTGATATTAGCAGCATTCATTAAAATTGCTGCTGAATTTTTATTTAGAATATTTGCAAATGTAAGTCTGCTGAGGATTTTATCACTTAACTGGATCATTTATTTTGGACTCCTTTATGTTTCATTGCTCAATATAAAAAAGTCTTTCATGATGCTTGTTTTTTTCGGTACTTTATTTAACTTTGCAGCTATTTTGGCAAATGATTTTAAGATGCCTGTGTATGTATCTGAACTTCTTACTGATGTTGAAGCAAAAAAAAATTTTCTGCTTTCAGGAAAAGACCTGGTTCATTCCCTTCTTACGGAAGAAACCAGACTAAAGTTTCTGTGTGATATATTCACCCTGCATCCTCCCTATCCTTTCCCTAAAACCATAAGTGTTGGCGATGTGTTTTTACTGGCAGGAATTTTTGCATTTTGGCAGGACTTGTTTTATGAGAGTTCAATAAGGCCAAAGGGCTCAAAACATTAATCTGCACACAGCCAATGCGGCAAAAATTGTGGCTGCATGAGACAAAAGTCCCGTCTTTATTGTATATCTGTAATCGGAAATACCCACGGAGCCGAAATAAACTGCCGTTGTATAGAAGATTGTTTCCGATGACCCCATAATAACCGATGCACACCGGCCTATATAAGAATCAGCCCCGTAATTATCTAAAATTGTCTGAAATACCCCCAGTGAACCTCCTCCTGACAAAGGCTTGACTATAGACAGGGATAACAATTCTGCGGGGAAGCCCGCAAATGAGGTTATAGGCTCAAGTATTCCCACAATAAAAGCTTCAGCTCCCGATTGAATAAATAAATTTATTGCAAATATAATTGCTAAAATATATGGAAATATTTTTAGTGCTGACCTTGCTCCGTCTATTGCTCCCTCGACAAAGGCTGAATATACATCTACACCCTTTGAAACTGCATAGAACAATATTGCAGCAATCAACAAGGGAAGTATTAAATCTGAAATATTCATAGCTCTTTCCTTTCATAATACTTGGCAAATATAAGAGCTATCATGGTTGAAAATGCAGTTACAATCAAGGTTGGAACCATAATTTCAGAAGGAGCCGAGGATCCTGATGCAGCTCTTAATTTTATAATGTTTAAAGGTATCAGCTGAATTGATGAAACGTTTATTATTAAAAACATGCACATGGCGTTTGTGGCTGTTTTCTTATTTGCATTGGACTTCTGCATTTCCTGCATAGCCTTAATCCCAAAGGCAGTGGCAGAATTTCCTATACCTAACATGTTTGCAGCCAAGGTCATTAAAATTGCGTTTACAGCTTTTACATCATGCTGGACATCCTTGAACAAGTATCTTACCATGGGCTTTAATGATGTTGACAGCTTGTTTAAAATGTTTGTTTTTTCTACTATCCGCATTAACCCTGTCCAAAAGGCCATAACCGGAATTAAATTTAAAATAACTTCAACTGATTTTTCTGTTTCAAAAAAAAGGACATTTGTTACTGTTTCCGGACTTTTATTTATAAAAGAAAATAAAAGCCCTAGGGAAATCAAGCTAAACCAGAGTTTACTCACATATTCACTCCTTACAATATTAAACAGACATATTAATTAATATGTCTGTCTCGTATTTTTAATTCATATATATTTATACCGTGAGGATCCTTCCTGTTTTTATCCTTTCAACCTGTATTTCGATTACCCTTTTTGCTTCTGCCTTTGTGACGGTTATATCCAAGTCCTTGTAAACAATCCTTCCGCCCTCTTCGGGAATTCCTTCAAACAACATTGTTACAAATCCGTTAACAGTAGTAATATCAAGCTCATCGTCAACCTCAATCCCAAAGAGGTCAAGCATGTCATCAATATCTGCATTGCATGACACCAGGTATTTGTCTTCTCCGATTTTCTTAAACCATTCAATTACTTCGTCATGCTCATCCCAAATTTCGCCCACCAGCTCTTCAATAATATCCTCCATTGTAATCAGTCCTTCAGTTCCGCCGTATTCATCTATGACAATGGCCATATGGGCTTTGGAGATCTGCAGTTCTTTCAAAAGCTCGGATATCTTTTTATTTGGTGTAACGTAGATGGTTTTTGAAACCATTTTATTAATATCTTTTTCTTTCCTGTGTAAAGCCTGGTAATAATCCTTTTCATGGAGTACTCCGATTATATTGTCCATGCCTCCCGAAAAAACCGGCAGCCTTGAATATCCGCTTAATATGAACTTTTCCTTTATTGACTCTAAACTTTCATTTTCTTCTATTCCCACAATGTCAATTCTTGGAGTATAGATATCCTCAGCTACTGTTTCATTAAACTCAATTGCAGAACGAATCAAATCACTTTCGCTTTTATCAATTACCCCTTCATTTTCTACTTCATCCAATACGGTTCTCAAATCATCTTCATAAACAGAAGGCTGTTCTTCAGCTTTAAAAACTCTGTAAATCAATTTCTTCAGCGTGGCAAGAATAAAATTAAAAGGTGAACATATCCTCATGAATAATCTCATTGAAGGCGCACAAGACATTGCTGTTTTATCCGGAGCCATATTTGCCAAACCTCTTGGAATAAGCTCCCCTGCTGTCATAATAATAAAAATTGCAATAACTGTTGAAATTAGAATTCCCTTGTTAATAAACAATTTGGAAAAAATAAAAATAATCAAAGATGCAGCTGTAACATTTAAAACACTTCTAAAAAACAATATAGTTGACATAAGATTGTCATAATTATCTTCCAGATTCAAAACCAGTGCTGCTTTTTTATTATTTGCTTCCATGTTTCTCATTCTTGACTTGTTGTAATTAAGAAAAGCAGTTTCTGCTGCTGAAAAATATGCAGATGTCAATAAAACAATTATTAACACCGCGACCTGACTTATACCGTCATCGTCCATTTTTGTTTAACACTCCCACTTCAATTTATTTGTATATAGTATAATTGATTAAAACAAAAGTGTCAATTCATTAAATTCAAGCCTCTTTAAAATTTCACAGCTCAAATTTAAGGAAAATTAAGGCAGACGATATAAGCATAAAAAAGCTTGATGTGATAATAATAATATCATGAAATTTAAATATATAATTAAGAAATTCTTAATTGATTTCTTTTATGTAAATGCTTATATTCACACTGACAGCTAATGGAGGTATCAATGTTATCGTTTATAAGTTTATTCAATATAATTATATTAATAATATTTACAGGTTTTTATTCCTATCAAATATTCTACTTGTTTGTAGCATTGTTTAAAAAAGGTAAAAATTTAAAAGCTTCAAAAAATCATAGATATGCGGTCGTTATTGCTGCAAGAAATGAAAGTGCTGTTATTGTACAGTTGATAAAGAGTATTAAACGGCAGAACTATCCCGGTGAGCTCCTGGATATATATGTTGCAGCAGACAACTGCACGGACAATACGGCAGAAGTTGCAAGGAGTGCAGGTGCGATAGTATTTGAAAGATTCAACAAGCAGTTTGTGGGAAAGGGATATGCTCTTGATTATGCATTTAAAAATATAATATACAAAAAAACCTGCTATGATGCATACTTTGTTTTCGATGCAGATAATCTGCTGGATGAAAACTATATAAGTGAAATGAACAAGGTGTTTGACAACGGATATAAAATAGTCACCAGCTATAGAAATTCCAAGAACTATGATACAAACTGGCTGACTGCCGGATATTCCCTGTGGTTTTTAAGAGAAGCCAAATATCTTAACAATTCAAGAATGATTCTAAATACCGGGTGTGCAATATCAGGAACAGGTTTTATGGTAAGCGATGATATAATCCGAAAAAACAAGGGCTGGAAACACCACCTGCTTACAGAGGATATTGAATTTACAATTGACAATGCCCTCCAGGGGGTAAAAATCGGCTATTGTGGAAAAGCTGTTCTTTATGACGAGCAGCCTTATCTCTTTAAACAATCATGGAACCAAAGATTAAGATGGGCTAAGGGGTTTTATCAGGTATTTGCCAAATATGGCAGAGACCTGATAATAACCATATTTAAAAAAAGAAGCTTTTGCTGCTACGACATGTTTGTTACAATAATGCCTGCATTATTCCTTACATTGACTAGCGTAGGTGTAAATCTGACTGTTTTTTTTATAGGTTTGTTAAATATAGAAACTTATCCTGAACTTATGGGAGAAACGATAGGTGCAATATTTTTGTCAATGTTAAATTCCTACATAGTACTGTTTTTAATGGGGCTTATAACTACTGTTACCGAATGGAAGAATATAAATACATCATCTATGAAAAAATTAAAATATATATTTACATTCCCCGTATTTATTATTACCTATGTGCCTATTTCAATAGTTGCACTGTTTAAGTTTAAGAAAATTGAATGGCAGCCTATAACTCACAGCATTGTCAAAACAATCGAAGAAATGCAGCATTGAAAGAGGCACCATAGGTCAGCCAGGGATTTTAGTGAATCATTTAAATGTCCAGAACTTGCTTATGAAATAATTGCTCACCATTACAAGTATGTTTGTCCACAATTTTGCCATATATTCGCTGACAGAAAACACTTCTATCAGGACTATCATTGTTCCTATGTCAAGGACATAGGTAAATACTCTTCCAAGAGAAAATTTTATAAACTCTTTAATATATGATTTGTCACTTAAAAATACGTATTTTTTGTTTACTATGAATGCAAAAATAACCGAAATAATAAAGGCAGCAGTATTGGATACTTTGTAATCTATGCCCATAAAAAGCATTGCATAATAAACAATGAAATTTACAAGTGTTGTAAGCACCCCCGCTATGAAATAAGCAGCCAATTCCTTTGAAACTATATTCTTCATTACAATCTTCCGCCATCTGCAATTTTTTCGTTGTTGTGCTCATCTATTATATAAAGAGGCCGATATTTTGTTTCATTGAAAATTCTTCCCACATATTCTCCTATAATACCCAGGCTCACCAGCTGAACACCCCCCAAAAATAAAATTGTAACCATCATTGAAGGATATCCTTGAACCGGGTCTTTCCAGATTAAGCTCTTAATAAGAACAATAACCATGTATATCATGCTGAAAATTGATACCAGAATGCCTATTATTGCAGATATTCTCAAAGGAGATGTGGTAAATGATGTAACTCCCTCCAATGCCAGATTGAAGAGCTTCAGGTAATTCCACTTGGTCTTCCCTGCTGCCCTTGGTTTTCTGTCAAATAATATTTCCTTTTTGTTAAAGCCTATCCAGCTGAACATTCCCTTGGTATATCTTTGTTTTTCCCGGAGTTTTTTTAAGGATTCAATTGCTCTTCTGTCCAAGAGCCTGAAATCACCTGTATCTTCTTGAATAGGTATTTTTGTCATTTTCTGAAGAAGCTTGTAAAAGGCTGCGGAAGTAAATTTTTTTAGCCAGGTTTCCCCTTCCCTGTTTCTTCTTTTTGCAAATACATCATCATAGCCTTCTTCCCAATATTTGATCATTTCCCCGATAAGCTCCGGCGGATCCTGCAAATCAGCATCCATTATAACTGCTGCATCACCGGTTACATAATCAAATCCTGCTGCCATTGCAGTTTCTTTACCGAAATTTCTTGAAAAGCTTATGTAGTTTATCCTTGTGTCTCTTTGCTGCATATTTCTGAGAATATTTAATGTGTTATCGCTGCTGCCGTCATTTACAAAAAGTATCTCGAATTCATAGCCGGGAATTGTTTCCAGTACCTTGTTTAATTCATCATATAACAAGGGTATTGTGTCCTCCTCATTATATGCCGGTATCAATAAGCTTACCTTTTTCATAGCTTCCTCCCTATTCTATGGTAACCGGACTTGAATAAGTTCCGTCACCATGCATAACTCTTATATTATCATCTATGTAGACTGCAGGAATCACACCTGCCTTAACATTTGCATCCTTGTGATAGACAAATCCGTCCCTGTCAACTATCCTTACCATGCTTGCGGAACTGTAGTAGGGCGTTCTAAGCCAGTATCTCCCGCCCTTTTTTATATCAATATTATTTTCATAAACGAACTTCTCCAGCTGATACGCATCAAGAAGAAAAACTCCTTCTGCGGAATAATTGTAATAAGCATCAGTATTATAGTTCTGACTGACATATGATGTAATTGAATTCCAATAAAAAGGCTTATTGCCTCCTGTGCTTTGGTCAATATTAATATAGCTCAATATATTTTTAAGTCTGACATCATTTATAAAAAGTTTCTCTTCTTCCTTAAAATTATTCTTGAATTCAGAATTAAGCCATTTTCTTATATCCGACTCTATCCAGTCGTTGGAGCCGTAAACATTTTCCGTAGATGTTTCATCCCTGTTATCAAACTCCATATATTCAACCGGCTTATCACACCATAAAAGAAAGCCGTTTTCGTCGCTATTAAGCACAACCCACTTGAGGGGTTCATTCTTATAGGTTCCAAAATAAACATATTGTCCTGTTCTTAATGGCCCTGTTTCCTCCACTTTTTCGTTTGCCGGCTGAATAAGTATTGTTGCTGTTAACAAAACCGAAGCTGTCAAGACTATCTTTAAAACCATTTTTAAGCTATAATTGTTTATTAGCCAGTTTAACCCTGCAAGCACCATTAAGTCAAAGCAAAGGTTGAATAAGAGCATATGCTTTTGCAAATCAGCTTCACCGTTTCCTATAACAGGCAGGACAAACTGGCTGATTGTTGTTAAAAACAGCAAAAGGGCCGCAAAAGACAAAACAATCTTTTCATTGTCCCGGCGGTTTATGCTGTTAATAATTTCGTATATATTTATAATAAAGAATAATACTGAAAAAACAGCTATTATATTAAAGGCATAGCCCAGAGTATTTTTCCTGATATTGGACCACAAAGAAAACCTTTGTGTAAATTCAAGCCTTTCCGGCATATCCTCCTTTGAATAGTTTCCTAAATATGAAGGTCTTATTATTACCGAGCTGTCAGCAGACAGCTTAAGTTTTTCCATAAATCTAGAGGGGTTTAACAGATAAAATTTTAATATATCCACAAAGGATGCATTATCATATACTTCCCTTTGAAACTCATCGTTGTAAATATCAAAGTCACCATGGTCCAAAAAACCGTGGGTGTTTGTCAGAGGCAGATATTTTAAAGGTATCGAAAGCTTCTCCAAATCCTTTTCCGGTTCCTTTGAATCTTTTGTAATACCGTAAAAAATACTTTGATAATTGTTAACCTGGCTCATCCACAGGGGTGCATTGGCATAATAAAAAACCGAAAAACAAATAATCAATATAGAGCCCGCTGTAATTAAAGTCCTGTTAAGCCGGTCTTTTTTTATAATAAAAAGTGTAAGTGAGAATAAACCTATAAGTATTCCTATTGGAGTATTTGCAACCTTGGCTCCGGTTAATGCCAGGGCGAAAACATAAAACAAAATACCATAATAAATGCTTTTACCGCTTTCTTCTGTCCTTATAAACGCATAAAGAGCGCCTAATGTCATCATTAAAGAAGAAATTATTACAGCTTCGCCGAAAAAGGAATTAAAGTATAAAAGATATCCCATATCGCAAAGAATTACAAGGGAAATAATCAAAAACAGGATATATATGGACCTGCGTTTAAATTTCAGGTTTGTAAGAAATAAATACAGTCCGTAAGAATAAATTCCCCCATACAAAATGCCCAAAACCTTTATATTGAATATTTCCGGCGATTTTCCCAGAATTATTTTTAATAAATAATTTATAACCATTGAAATTTTAATGAAAATAAACTGGGTTGAAAAATATTCATTGTCATTTTCAACCTTGGGGCTGATAATATTTGACAGGGAGCCATTTATATCCTCACTTGACATATCATTAACTGTATAAAAATTATATGCATAAAAATATCTGTTGCTTATTTCAGGCTGAAATCCCAAGGGCTGAATTACCCTGTAGTAATCGCTGTTGTCGGCAATTCCCACGAAAGGCTCTTTTAACAGCAAAACTAAAGTGCAGGCAAATAATAGTAAAAAAATCCCCATCCTTTTTATATTCTTCATTTTAACTCCAATTTCAATGATATTAATATTATGGCACAGAAAAATGTTTCTGTAAATATGAAATTGGGTATTTGAAAAGCAGGGTATAGAACATTTAGAAATCTGCTTTGATATAGCGGTAAACCTTATTCAATTCAACCGGAATAACAAAAAGGGAGCATGTATGCCCCCAATATTTGTTGTCCTATGTGACCCTTACCGGGTCGGTCTCTTTTGTTGTTCCCTTTACCTGTAAACTCTTTCTACGTAGCCGCTTGTCGTTGCCCTGAGCAGGCTTGAGTAGCTGAGTTTGAAATTGACTATGCCCCCTACATGGTATTCATTGTCCGACTTTGACACGTCAAGAATCAAATGGTCTGAGCTTGCTCCCAGTATATCTATTTTTTCATCCATAGGACTAAGGGCATCCGGATCAACATCCTGCCTTCCCACTGCTATTATGGCTCTTCTAATTATTCCTCTGTCCTCGTAAACAGGTTTGTTCCCAAAAGCATCCACGCCTGTTTCCCCGATGGGGACTGATTGTTTTTCCTTTAATTCAATTATTTCTGCTTCCAATGTGAAAGCATCGTCGTAAAAACCTTCAAGCTTCTGACCGTAAGCAGTTTCACCGCCCAAAAGAAATGCTTCGCCCACTCTTAAATTATTGATTCCTTCCGGCAGTTCATCTTTTCCTATTAAATAAATAGAGCTTGAATTTCCTCCAGATATCATTTGCAGCTTTATATCGTATTTCTTTTCAATTTTCCGTGCTATATCAACAAGAACCGAAAGATTGTCTTTTTTGGGTATTACTGCCCCGTAACAGGTAAGGTTTACGCCCAGTCCGAAAATTTCAATGTTTTCAAGCTTTAAGATTTCTTCCACAGTATAGTTTATTTCATCTTCATTTTTGAAGAATATTCCTTCTCTTAAGTCTCCCAAATCAATCATTAAAAGAATTTTATGAATCTTATCCTGAACTTTTGCTGATTCATTTAAGTTTTTTATAGTTTTTAATTCCGAATTAAGAGAAACATCTGCATATTTCACTACTTCATC
Source organism: Sedimentibacter sp. (assembly GCA_017995755.1). GTDB lineage: Bacteria > Bacillota > Clostridia > Tissierellales > Sedimentibacteraceae > Sedimentibacter. The sequence continues at coordinate 29,167 of JAGOIH010000002.1, forward strand.
AGTTTCGGAATTCATGGGCAGCCTCAATAAAACTCTTCCTTTTTTGGTTCCTTCATATTTTTTAAGATTTTGAATACGTGAATCTGCCAGATAATCAATATTTGACTCGTCTAATAGTTTGTATATTTCCATATCTGCAGAGTATCCCTTTGTAACAATCATCAGAGAGCTTCCGGAGCCTTTCACCATTTGGGTTATCTTATCAAGATTGTTTTTTACCTTTTTTAGATCAATTGCTAATCTTGGATACATATAATCACCTACATTCTTAAACTTTTTTTAATGAGGTACAAAGCGTCATTCAGGTAACTTTTTGACAATACTCCAAGCGATGACAATATATAGTCTTCATCAATTAAAACCTTTGCGGTTTCCGCAGGATACAATTCATGCTCCTTGGCATATGTTTTAACTGTTTCCAAAATCCTCCTGTTGCCGGATAATCTTGTCAACGTGCCTCCGGTTCCTATGATGTACTTAATTGCGGTCAAATCCTTTCCTTCAGCTACGGTTTTTTTACCTGATGCAGTATAAAAATACCTTAGTTTGCCCGCGTGTCTTTCCAGTGATGTGAGAACCGCCTCCTTGGTAAGTCTTTCCACGAAGAGTTTTTCCCTGTGAGTTATAGGTATGGGCTTGTAATTTATTAAAAGCTCCTCTGCATCGGGAAATTCCTTTTTCAAATTATCCATGCCTATTTTTTCAACTATGTGGCTGACATTAACATACACACCCAGGTCTCCCTCAACAGTCCGTTTTGCTTCAGGTTCAGGACTGATCAATATTGAATTGATTTCGCTTGAACCTTCTGTTACCGAATGAAGGTCTGTTGTTGCTCCGCCCACATCAAATACTATCAGGTCTCCTATTTCTTCCTTTAATACCCTGGCTGCCTCCATTACTGCACCGGGAGTAGGAATTATAGGACCTTTTACCCATTCTCTTACCTTGGTCATACCGGGTGCATGGATAATATGCTCCTCAAAGGCGTCCTGAATTATTTTTCTTGTAGGCTCCACAACCAAGGTGTCAATTTTTGGATATACATTTTCAACAATATAAAGCCGGTTGTCAGCTTCTTCGCACATCAAGCGGACTTCTTCCTGGTTTTCGATATTCCCTGCATAAATTACCGGTATTTTCAATCCCATGGATAAAATCATTTCCATGTTGTAAAGAGCCGTATCTCTTTCTCCGTAATCAACGCCGCCTGCAACAAGGATAATATTAGGAGCAATTTCCTTTATCTTTTTCAAATCTGTTTTTCTGAGCCTGCCTGAAGTAATCATCTTGATGATTCCTCCGGCGCCCAAGGCAGCTTCCTTGGCTGCCCGAACGGTCATATCGTATACAAGTCCGTGAACGGTCATTTTCAAACCGCCTGCAGCACTGCTTGTAGCTAACATATCATCCCATGTCAATGTATCCGCCTGCAGGTTTTTTTTTAAGTCCTCAATAGCGCCCTTAAGCCCGATTGTTACGTCACCTTCCAATACGGTTGTAGGTGCCTGCCCCTGCCCTGCAAAGGCAGGGTTACCGGTACCTATTCCATTGAATGCATTAACTACTGTAGTGGTGCTACCGATTTCGGCTACCAATACATTCACTTTCATTATGCGTTCTTTTCCCTTCTTCTCTTTACCAGGAAGCTAGCAACATCTATCCCGTGGGTTCCTCTGCCGAAACCTGCATCAAGTCCTGCTTCCATGGCTGTTTCATTTGTAACCTGAGTGCCTCCGCATATAATCATCACTTTATCCCTGATACCCTTTTCTATTGCTAAATCATGAACTTTTTTCATGTTTTTAATATGAACATCATCATGAGTGATTATTGTGCTTAATAAAATGGCATCAGCATTAGTTTCTATTGCTGCATCCACCAGCTTTTCAACAGGGCATGAAGTTCCCAGGTATTCATATTTTATACCGAATCCTTCAATTCCACCGTGTTTTATATCCAGTGTTTCTTTTAATCCAACTGAGTGCTCATCCTCTCCAACTGTTGCAGCAACAACAAACATAGGTTTATTTTGAATGTCTTCCCTTATTTCTGCCTCGGACAAAATATCGGGTTTTTCAGGAATTACCAGTTCGTTAATATCGATGTCAAAGTTTACCTTGCCCTTTACCTCACAGTAAGTTCCTTCGGATGGATGTATGGATTGTTTATGAACAACCGTCACATCTTCCAGACCCATCTTTTCACCGCATTTAATTGCAGCAAATTCTGCCGTTCTCTCATCCAAAGACAGGAATATTGTCAACAGAACCGTACCGTCAGCTCTCCATTCAACTTCCGGTTTTACTAAATTCGTATCATAGTATTTTTCAACTTCATTAAGTCTTACATTTACATTGTCATGCTCATCCAGCTCGTCAATATACTGAATTTTAGACCGGTCCTCAAATGTATCTCCGCCTATGGCATCACTTGCCTTTTCAAATTCAGCCGGAATATTGTTATAGCCGTAATGCACGGATACAGGTGCAAAATAATCCTCATCTCTTTCGTATATAAAGCCGTATCCGATTCCGCCTTCTATTTGACGGGGTATTCCGTCTCCGTTTCTTTCAGGGTATTCACCGCTGTCGATGAAGAATCCTTCTTCAACTGCCTTGAAGTATCCGCCTACTTCAATCATTTCTTCCATGAAAAGTATTGCTCTTTCCTTCAGTTCGCGGACTTTGTCTCCTAATGGACCATCCCTGTCAAGCTTAACCATTTCTCTGAAGCCGTCCATACCTGTCAGAGCCTGTTTTGCAGTCATTGTTCCTGCAATGTTGTTATAGTGCCAGGGCACATTTCTTCCTTCGTCAGGGGTTATGGTAGATTGAATGTCGGCGCTTGTAAGTCTTGATATAACCATGTTCAAAGTGTGAGTTACAGCCGCTTCACGAGTGTCTGATTCCATGTACTTTGTATTTTGCTGAGCTCTCATCTTATAACCCTTAAACAAATCACGAAGAGCTACTGCATAGGGCAGGTCTAATCTCATGCAGGGTGCAGGAGGTGCTGTTGGAGGTACTGTTGACAAGGCTATATTTTCAGGTTTTATACCTATTTTTACAGAAAATGCTGTATTGATAGCATGCTGCACCATTAATTCCGGCATAACCTTCCATGCTTTCATTGCTGTGGCATTTGCATTGTGGGCACCGTCTATTTGAAGCATATCTGCCCAAGCCATTACTTTCTTGGCTTCACAGGCATCAACAAAGCTTCTTACCATGTTTACGTTTCTGTACAATACATTGTACTGAGGGTCCTGGTGAGCTCCGTTTACTCCCTCTTCGGCAAACATAACTGCTATGTCGGGACCTGCAACTCCTGAAATATATGAGTGGAAGTTAATTGGACGGCCTATTTCATCTTCAATTAAATCACAGGCTTTTCTCGATGCTCTCACTTGTTTTCTTGTAACCATGATACCTCCGATACCCTGGTTTGTACCTTCAAGCAGTGAGTCAATATGTGACTGGCCTGCAGTTCTTATAACCATCAGATGGTCAGCTCCATGCCAGGCAGCCATACGCATTCTTCTAATATCATCTTCAAATCTTCCTGAAGCAATTTCAGTAGTTATTACACAGTCAGGCTGAGGGTCAATATATCCAAAGCCCCTGCTTCCGGGAAGAGGAATTGAATTTTTTAGGCTCTCTGATGTTTCGTGATATTCAAAATCACCTATTTTTCTCTTTTCGTTTCTTCCTTCTCTCCAATGCCATCCACGGCGTCTTGGTTCATATTTATCCAAGTCTTTCAATAATTCTTTTACATCTAACTTTTTGCCAGGTTCAAGTTTCATTCTCATCCCTCCTTAAAATAATGTGTCTACGTCGTCCCAGTGTTTACCGTCTGCAAGCAGCAATCCTGCCTCACGCACTGAGCAGCCTAATTTTTTTGAAAGTCTCCACACAACATTTCCTGCGCCTTTTCCCATCAAACCTTTGTTCATAACTCCTTCTACAATAGGCTTAACTTCAATGCTTGAGAATCCCATTCGAAGCAGTATGCTTCTTTCAACGGATGGAGTTGTGTTTTTTCTTCCTAATTCCAAAAGAGGGTCAACAATTTCATTTGCTAATTTCCAAAATCTTTCGTATAATTCTTCGTCTGAAAGTCCTTCTAAGTGAGCTCTTCTTTGCTGGTAATCATCAGCTCTTTTCATAAGTATCCTCCTGTTATCTTTAAATTTGAAATAGGCGTATTTGACTAACATTCGAAATTTCATGTCATGACGTTATGTCCTATACGCCTGTATTTATTATATATTTTACAATGATGCGATTGTTTCCTTTACAAATTCCACATCCGAATTAGTTTCTACAGCCAGGAATTCTATGTCAGCTTCTGTTGGTGTTACCTTGTAATTATTCAAAGCATTCCTGATCAATGATTTTCTCATAGAAATTACATCTGCATCGTTTGCTTTAATCAATGAAGGATGTGACGGTAAAATTATGTTCTGTCCGGGAACTTCATCCTTTGGATCTCCAAATTTAATTTCAATTCTGTTTTCTCTTGCAAAGGAAAGCTGAGGCTGAATATGCTTGCCTGCTCCCGTATACTCGGTTTCCTGAACAACTATCATCTGATCCTGATCTAATTCCTGGGCCAAAGCAAATGCTGCTGTAAGAGCAGTATTTCCTGCAGGACCCTTTTCCAGTCCTTCAAGGGATGCCAAAGCTTCTGTTATATAGAAAACTTCTCCCTGATGAACTGTTAAGTATCTTTCAATATATCTTAATGGTCTTGCTGCCGACCGGGGAACATCTGAGCGGTCCGGCCAAGTTGAGTATGGCATTCCAAATCCCGTATGTCCTGTTGTAAATGACTTTTTGTTAAACTGTGTGTCTGCTGCCATATGAAGTCCGGACAAATCAACGCTGGCTGCTACTATTTTAGACTGAGCGCCTGCTTTTCTAAGTCCTCTTGCTGTTCCTGTAAGATTTCCGCCTCCTGCATTTGTTGCTATTACAACATCAGGATCCTTGCCGAATTTTTCTCTGAACTGCATTGCAATCTCATAACCCAGTGTTTCTACGCCGGCAATTGCATATGGAGTATAAAGAGAGGCATTGAAGTATCCTGTCTCTTCCAGAATCGAAAGGAATATGTAGAATAGTTCAGGACCTACTGACAATTGAACAACTTCGGCTCCCAATGCTTCGCACTTCCTGGCCTTTTCAACTATTTCAGGCTGACCTACTCCTCTTGAGTCATAGCATTCCTGAACGACTATGCATTTTAATCCATACATTGCTGCCTGTGATGCAACTGCTGCACCGTAGTTTCCGCTTGTTGCCGTTACAACACCTTTGTAGCCAAGCTTCTTAGCCTGATATACTGCTGTAGATGCTCTTCTTGCTTTAAAGCTTCCTGATGCATTTGATGCTTCGTCTTTTATAAATATCCTTGCTCCTTTTCCTTCAGGAGCAACTTTTCTTGCCAGAGCTGTTAAATTTTTAAGTTCAATTATAGGAGTATTGCCCACTCCGTGTTCAGACTGAATTTTTTGGATTTCTTCAATAGTGAATCCTGCTTCCTTCATCATTCTTTCATAATCAAAAGCAATTGAGCCGCTTTCAAATTTTGAAAAATCAAGACCTGCTGAATTTTTCATTATTTCCGGTCTTCTTGCCATTACGCCTGCATAAGTCATATCTTTATTCATTATCAGCACCTCCAAATAAGATTTCTTTTACTTGATCGCTGATTGTCAACAATTCAGGAACGAATTTACCGAAATCATGCTTGTAATAGGGATTTGCTTCTAACAATGTACCCTTTTCAATTCTTTTGGTTCTTGTTAAAACTGTTACCTCATCTCCAATATTTGCATCTTCCTGCAAAAATCCTTTAGTCCATAACTCCAAGGGTACCTTTTTTGTATCGTCAGGAACCTGGGGAGCTCTTTCCGACGGCTCTAAAACATTTCTGTGTATTAAAACCCATTCACCTTTTTTAACCATTGTTACACTCCTTAAAATATTTTTATTATAGAAATTGCCTATTCAGGGTTTCTCACAGTCTCATTCACTAATTTATTTGCTCCTTGCGTCGCATAAATTAGGAATTCGTTGCGAAAGACCTACCTCTGTTTTTTCTGCGCTTACGCTTGAAAAAATAGGGTTAGGGCTTCTTATTTTACTATTTTGCATTCAGGGTCTATAAGATCTCTCATATCTCCCATTATTGCTCTTGGCACAGGAATAGTAAGCATTGTATGTAATCCCGGCTTAGCATTGATTATATGAGGAATAGTGTTAACACACATGGCTATTGTGCCAATTCCTCCGGGAACTTCCGGTGAGTTAACCATATTGATGTTTGGAGTTCCTTTAATTATTACATAATCACCTGTTTGAACACCAACTTGCTCAGGTTCAATTTGTTGCGGATGATCCATTTCAATTTTCAATTCCCCGTCAATATATCCAAAACCCTTCATTGCAACACCTGCTACATTGCCGGCTTTAGCAAATCCATATTGAGATTTTCTGTCAACATCAGTTACTATAGGATCCATGGATGTAGTTACTTTATCAACCTTCCAGCCAATAGCTGAAGCTATCATTCCTATTGATTCTTCAAATCCCACGTGACCGGCCAATGTTCCTGTTTCAACACCCTTTTTAAATTCATCAACAGTTATACCGATACCTTGTTCATGCATAACAGTTGGTCCGAACGGAGATAAGCTGTTAACTCTTCTTGAAACTATATGGTCAACTGATTCACAGCATCCTGTCATAACTACAACCAACAAGTCCATTATTAAACCAGGGTTAATGCCTGTCCCAATAATTGAAACGCCGTTTTTCTTAGCTATTTCGTCTAATTGTTTAGCTTCTTCAGGAGATTGAGCCATTGGGAAAGACATTTCTTCTGCACTGGAAACTACATTTATTTTTTTCTCCAGACAGAATTTTAATCTTTCGAATGCAACTTTTGTATATGAGTCTGTACAGCATAAAACTACGTCAGCTGCTTTTTCTTTTATAACATCTTCCTGTGCTCCAACAAGTACTTCAGGCCTGTCTCCTCTTTCAACTCCTATTAATTCATACATGCTTTTACCGATTTTAGCGCCTCTTCCAACTGCACCAACTATGTCAACACCTTTTTTGTTTAAAAGCATCTTTGCCATGCCGCTTCCCATGGCTCCAAGTCCCCAAATAATTACTTTTACATTTTGCATTTGTTAAAACCTCCTAATAATTTTTTACTTGCTTATATACTAAGCAAGTATTATGCCAATGATTTCACATGAATTTCTATAGCACGTTTTTAATATAGCAAACCCTTTAAATTTCAACCTTTAAGTTATTTTTTCTCAAAAAATGCAATTTTATTCAAATCAAGAATTTAGGCTTATATTTTACAAAAAATATAAAAAAAGCAAATTATTTTGCATTAAGCTGCAAATATTTTTGCTTTTTTTTAAAAATTTATATTATACTTCTTGATTTTATGCTGTAAAGTTTGACGTTTTATTCTTAATGCACTTGATGCACGTGTAATGTTATTGTCGTTGTCTAAAAGTGCTTTTTCGATAATCTTTTTTTCTATGTCGCTTAAATACTTATCCATGCCTAAACTTTCGACTCTGTCATAATTATTAATTTTATGATCCTTTGAGTGCACAATGGAAAAGTGTCCTATGTCCAAAATATGTTCATCATCCTCACACATGCTTACAGCTGACATAATCATATTCTCAAGTTCTCTTGCATTACCCGGATAATCGTATGATAAGAGGTAGTCATACACTTCATCAGAAAAATCCGTCACATGTTTGTTAAACCTTATATTGTGTTTGTCCGTAAACATTTTGGCAAGCAGAATGATATCATTGATTCTTTCCCTTAAAGGCGGTACATTTAATGGAATAACATTTAGCCTGTAAAATAAGTCCTTCCTCAGCTTGCCTTCCCTTAATATTTTTTCGGGAGGCTCATTGCATGTGGTTATAATTCTTACATCGATGGGAATATCATCTGACCCGCCCACGCGTCTTATATAGTTTTCCTGAAGCACTCTTAAAAGCTTGGGCTGGAGCTCATATGGCATTGAATTTATTTCATCCAAAAGAAGTGTTCCTCCATTTGCCTGTTCAAATAAACCGGCACGGTCAACTGCTCCGGTGAACCCTCCCTTTGATGTGCCAAACAGCAGTCCTTCCAGCAATGATTCCGGAAGAGCGGCGCAATTTTGAGCTTTGAAAGGCTTGTCCTTTCTTGAGCTTGCATAATGTATGCTTTGAGCAATCAGCTCCTTGCCTGTTCCGGTCTCACCGTAAATAAAGACTGATGCAGTATTTTTGGAAGATTTTTTTGCCCTGTCTATAACATCCAAGAAATTATCACTTTGTCCAACTATATTTTCAAAATTGTATTTTTTTACTTTCTTATTTTTTATCTTATCCGGTTTTTCTATTTCATCATGAAGCTTTAATATTGTATTGGACATTTCCTCAATTTTGGTTATGTTTTTAGCAACTTCCACTGCAGCTATAACCTCGTCATCCATAATGACAGGTATAGTTGTATTAATTGTGGTAATTTCTTTTCCGTCCTTGTTTAAATATGTTTGTTTTAAATTCTTTGTTATTATTTTTGAATGCAAGGCTTTGAGAAGAGTGCTGTTTTCGCTGTTCAATTCTTTAAAAACCTCAGTAAACGGTTTCTTCATAACGTCACAGGATTTCATTTTTTCCAAAGCAGACATGGATTCATTATATATGATTGTATTGCCGTCCTTATCAAGTACATGAACGCCTTCATCTACCAGCTGCAAAATTTTTTGCATCAACAGCAAACATTCCTTTGCCTTCATAGCACCCTCCACCAATTATTTATTTAATTGTATCATAATAATTCAGTTTTTACAATGATGATACGTTAAGGTTTGTATCAGTAATTTATATCTCGTTACTGTTAACTCATACACATCTGGTTCTTGACGATGTTGATTTTTATAATCTATATTTCAAAAATTAACATAATCGTAAATAAAAAGCAAGCCTATGAGCCTATGACAATTTTATGCACAGTACGTATATTATATCGGCTCAATAGGCTATTTATATTATTCAATAAATGGTTAGGGCTTCTCGCAGTCTCATTCATCAATGTATCTGCTCCCTCCGGTCGCATACATTGGGAAGCACAGTATCGTTCACCAATTTGCTTATTCGTTTCACTCATGCAAATTGTGAACTCATTGCGTTTGAATTACCATCAATTTCTTATTCCCTTTGGTCAAAGAAATTGGGTAAATCATAATTGTTGTGAAAGACCTACCAGCCATTTATCAGAAAAAACACCCTGATAAATGGGGTTAGGGCTTCTTATTTCCCTGTTTTCTTCGTTCCATTTCAGTCAGATACCTTTTTCTAAGTCTTATGGCATCCGGTGTAATTTCCACCAGCTCATCATCATTTATAAACTCAAGCGCTGCTTCCAAAGTCATTATTCTCGGAGGTGATAATTTTATGGCATCATCAGATGCTGATGAGCGGATATTGGATTGTCTTTTCGCTTTGCACGGATTAACGGTAATATCTTCTCCACGGGAATTCATGCCTATAATCATCCCTTCATATACATTTTCACCGGGGTTAATAAACAGGATTCCTCTGCTTTCCAGGTTATCCAATGAATATGCAATTGCTTCCCCCTGGTCGTTGGATATTAAAACACCGTTGGTTCTTTGCGGTATTTCACCTTTAAATTTTTCATAATGGTCAAATATTCTTACCATTGTTCCCTCGCCTCTGGAATCATTTATCAATTCCGTCCGGTAACCCAATAGTCCTCTGGTAGGAACCATATACTCGATTTTCACATAATTTCCGTCAGGCATCATTGAAACCATCATGCCCTTTCGTAAGTTAAGCTTTGATATTACAGACCCTGAATAAATTTCCGGAACATGTACGACAACTCTTTCAACCGGTTCCATAACAAGGCCATCTATCCTCTTAAGAATTACTTCGGGTCTTGATACGGAAACCTCATAGCCTTCCCTTCTCATGTTCTCCAGGAGAATGGACAGGTGAAGTTCACCTCTTCCGGACACCTTATAGCCGTCAAGGGCACCTTCCAAAGCTTCAACCCTAAGTCCTACATTAACCTCAAGTTCCTTTTCAAGCCTTGACTTTAAATGTCTTGTTGTAACATATTTTCCTGACAAGCCTGCAAAGGGCGAAGTATTGATTAAAAAATTCATGGACATTGTCGGCTCTTCTATTTTTATTGTTTCCATCGGAATTACATTATTTTCGCTGCAAATGGTGTCTCCTATGGATATGTTGGAAATACCGGAAACTACTACTATATCTCCGCTGAATGCTTCGTTTACCAGGGTGCGTCTTAAACCTTCATATATAAAAATATTGGATATCCTTTGCTTCTCAACACTGCCGTCATGCTTTGCCACAGAAACCATCTGTCCTTCCCTGATTGTTCCTGCAGTAATTCTTCCTATGCCCAGCCTCCCTATATAATCATCATAGGCAAGAGTTGATACCTGCATCTGTAAATTTTCTTCGTCCCTGTCGGGATAAGGCTGAACATGTTTAATAATTGTATCAAACAAGGGAATTATACTGTCGCTTTCCTCATCCAATTCATATTGGACTATTCCTTGTTTTGCAATGCCGTATAGGATGGGAAAATCAAGCTGCTCATCATTTGCATTAAGTTCAACAAATAAATCAAAGACCATATCAACAACCTCTTGTGCCCTGTGGTTCTTTTTGTCTATTTTATTAATTAATAAAATAGGCCTCAGTCCTATTTCAAGAGATTTATGCAGCACAAAACGAGTCTGGGGCATAGGTCCTTCAATGGAATCTACCAATAGAATAACCGTATCCACAGTCTTCATTATTCTTTCAACCTCGGATGAAAAATCAGCATGTCCCGGTGTATCTACAATATTTATTTTTATACCATTATGCATCACTGAACAGTTTTTGGAATATATGGTTATTCCTCTTTCTCTCTCCAGGGCATTTGAATCCATTACCTGTTCTATTACTGCCTGATTTTCTCTGAAAACACCGCTCTGCTGCAAAAAAGCATCCACTAATGTAGACTTTCCTGCGTCAACATGCGCAATCACTGCTATATTTATAATTTTTTTCTTCATAATATTACGGGGACATTTCTCTTATGGCTTACTCCAAAGACTTATTCTCAATTAGAGATGTGTCCCCCCTCCATTCTATTTCCATCGCTTAGTTTATTCTTTTTACATGCATAATGCAAGATTTTTTTATACGCATTACAGTTTTTTTATGTGCCGCTTAGTGTATTCTTTTTACTTGCATAATGCAAGATTTTTTATATACGCATTACAGTTTTTTTTATGTGGAAATGAGCATTTTAAAAAGGGGATTTTTGTCCCCTTCTATCACTTATTTATTTTTCGGGGTCATTCCCCGCCCACAAAGATTATTCCTCTATAAGAGGTGTGTTTCCCCACAAGTGTGTGGACAGCGATAAACCACTTTCCCGTCAATAATTGTCATTACCGTTTCATAATTTATATCAAGCAGGGGATTTCCTTTAAAGATTGCTAAGTCAGCATCCTTTCCGGGCTTTATGCTTCCCACTCTGTGGTCAATTCCTGTTATCTCTGCAGGATTGATTGTAATAGCTTTCCATGCTTCATTTTCTGAAAGACCTGCCTTAACTGCCATACCGGCACACATTGTGAGGTGCTGTATAGGGATGACATTTGCATCTGTAATTATGGCAGTCTTGATTCCTGCATCTGTCAGGATTTTTGGAGTTTCAAAGCTTTTATTTCTCATTTCAACCTTTATTCTCGGGCCGAAAGTTGGTCCTATCAAACATGGTTTGCCTGCAGCCTTTAATTCTTCCACAATGAGATGTCCTTCTGTACAGTGTTCCAAAGTAATGTCTAAGTCAAATTCTTTGGCAATTCTAAGTGCGGTAAAAACATCGTCAGCCCTATGAACATGTGCCTTTAATGGTATTTCCTTTTTTAGTACCGGCATCATTGAATGAAGTTTAATGTCAAAATCCGGTTTTTGGTCAGGATCTTCCTTGGAAGCTTCCAAATCTTCCATATATTTTTTAGCTTCAAAAAGTGTTTCCCTCAGAAGTGCAGCAACAGCCATCCTGGTAATCGGAGATTTATGCTGCTCATCATATACTCTTTTGGGGTTTTCTCCAAAAGCTACCTTCATGGCAACGGGCTCCTTAATAACCATATCATCAATTCTCTTGCCGTAGGTTTTGATTGCTGCAAAAGTCCCGCCGATTACATTTGCACTGCCCGGTCCCGTAACAGCTGTTGTTACTCCACCCTCTCTTGCATCCTGAAATCCCTGGTCCATGGGATTTATTCCGTCAATCGCTCTTAAGTGAGGTGTGATTGGTTCCACTGATTCATTGCCATCATCACCTTCAAAACCTATTCCTTCTTCAAACATACCAAGGTGGCAGTGCGCTTCAACTAATCCCGGTGTTACCAGCAGCCCTTCGGCATCAAATATTTCAGCATCTTCAGGTATATCCAGATTTCTTCCTACTGCTTTGATTTTTCCGTTTTCTATAATAATTTGACCTTTTTCAATATCTTCTCCATCCATGGTTTTTATATAACCATTCTTTATAACCAGCATTTTTCCTCCAAATTATATTATTCTATCTTGGCAAGAATCCAACTTTCTTTTGAACCTTTCTCAAGGTCTTGCGGGCTGCAACCTCTGCCTTTTGCGCACCGATGCTGTATATCTCTTCAAGATAATCCTTGTTCTTCAATAAATAATCTATTCTTTCCTGTATAGGTTTAAGTTCTTCAACAACAACCTCTGCAACATCTTCTTTTAACTTTGCATAGCCCTTGCCTTCATAATTCAAAGCTGCGGTTTCAGGCTTAACATTTGTTATTTTAGAGTAAATATTAATCAGATTTTTTACCCCGGGCTGTTCATCCGAATAATTGACAATACCTATTGAATCAGTGACTGAACGTTTGAACTTTCTCCTTATATCATCAGGTTTATCGGTTAGCAGAACATATGCATTTTCATTTGAGTCGGATTTTGACATTTTGCTTTCAGGTTCCTGCAAGCTCATGATTTTTGCAACATCTGTTGATATGTAAGGTTCAGGAATTGTAAAAGTCTCGCCGAAACGATTATTAAACCTTTGTGCAATGTCTCTTGTTATTTCCAAATGCTGCCTTTGGTCTTCCCCTACAGGAACCAGGTCAGTCTGATATAGAAGTATGTCGGCAGCCATTAATACGGGGTAGGTGAAAAGTCCTGCAGTTATGGCATTGAAATCCTGCTTTTTAGATTTATCTTTGAACTGAGTCATCCTGCCAAGCTCACCATAGTATGAAAAGCAGTTCAATATCCATGATAGTTCTGCATGTGCAGACACATGAGACTGAATAAACAAGGTTACCTGGTCTGTATCCAAGCCTGCAGCTATGTAATTTGCAAGAACCTCATAGGTGCTTTTCCTTAAATCCTGAGGCTCCTTTGGAACTGTTATGGCATGCATGTCAACCACGCAATAATAGCAGTCATATTTATTTTGCAGAGCCACCCAGTTTTTTAAAGCTCCCAAATAATTCCCAAGAGTCAATGAGCCTGATGGCTGCATACCGCTGAAAATTCTATTTTTACCTTCCATTTTAAACCTCCTTTTTTGCCCACGGTGACAATAAAAACGAGTTTCTCATTGAAACCCGCAAAGAATCAATTTTTTTGATTATACTACCATAAAAATATTTTGTCAAATTATAGCCTTAACATATACGTAATAACCAAAAACATCAATTGTGATATTTCTATTATAAAACCTTCTATTGACGATGGTAGACTTTTTACCCTTTTATCCAGTATACTGACAAGAAATCCTGAAAGCATAAAGGTAAGTGATAGTGAAATTACAAGCTTGTAGTTAAATAGGGCGGCAAAGAGAAAAGATACTGAAAAGGCAGATATAATTTGATATTTGCCGCAGTGTTTCATTATGGAAGTATTATCCAAATTTCTTTTTATAATCTTGCTTAATATTATTAAATTTGAAAACCCAGCGGCAGGCATAATTATCAAAGAAGTAACGGGTACAATCCGGAAGAGTGAGTAATACATCAAACAAATCAGCACCGTTCCCATAATGCCTGATATTTGCCCTGTATCATCTGAAGGCTTTATATAATAATTTAAAGTTCTGTATACATCCTTTATAGTGGCTGTTTTTGTTATAAGGCAGTAATATAGAAGAATTAATGAGCTTATAAAAAAATCGTCAGATATGTATCTGAAGGAAGCAATGATAAATGCACCAAAACCAATGGCAAGCCCTAATAAGGGAAGTGCCGTTATTCCGTTTATATAATCCTCTTCATTACCTTCTTCATAAATGGTAAGACTTATGCAGGAATATTTTTTCAGCATCAAAACAATGCCAATAACAATACTTCTTAAGTCAAACATGATATTACCTCGATTTCTACAGGCTGTTATACAATCTGTTAATAATTATGTAGGCTTCCTGATATGTGCAATATTCAAAGGGTTTAAAGCTCAAACCATCTCCCTTTATAAATCCTTTGCCTGCTGCAATATATATAAAAGGTTTATCATTTTCTGAAACCTTATCAATGTCAATATAGTTCACAGTTTTATAGTCAGAAATATTAACATCAAGCAGATTTGCTATATATGTTAAAAGTTTTGCAACTTCAAGTCTTGACATATGACCTTCCATCTCATTTAGGGAATCTATGCTTAAAATTCCCATTTGATAAGCCTCATACAAGGTATTGCTGCTGTTTATGAGAAATTCATAATAAGAAGTATAATTCATTCCGTCAGCTACATATACTTCTCCCTTAACAGGGTCCAAGGCCAAATGCTCTTCATAATCAGTTATGTTAAAGTAATTGTTTAAATGATTCTCACCAAATTTCACATGAAGCATGTTTAAAATCAGTTTATAAAAATCTTTCCTGCTGATATACGATTCATACAGACCGTTAAATTCTTCCGGAATAAGCGATTTTTCTTTCATATCCGCAATTGTGTCCTTTGCCCAGTCCTGTGGTATTTGCGGCAATGCATCAAGCCAGAGTTTTGAGTTTGCAGATACAGAATTAAAAACCTTATCAAATTCTGCTGCAAGCAGCTTGATTTTCCCATGAATTACATCACTGTCCCTGCTGCTTATATTGCGGAGAATTGAGGGATTAGCTTCTGCATACCAGATTATATGTGCTATTTCATCCTCAAAACTGTAATCCCGGCTCCAGAAAACGTGTTCATAACCTGCATTTAGTTTTATGAATTCTTCTTTTAATTTATCAAGATTATTTACTTTAAAAATATATTCACTTATAAAATGGCTAAACTTATGTAACACTTCTTGCTCTGTTGCATAAAAGGAATCAGTATACAGGCTGCTTTCCAGTGTCTTTATGTAAATATTGACTGTTTTGTCATCCTTCATAGATTCTGATAGGACTTCTTTCTCAGTTTCTGTTCTATATGAAACTACATTGGTTACAATACCCTTGCTCAGATAATAATCGGTGATTTCCTTGATTATATTGTCAGGAAATTTTTTGATACTTTTATCCAATATATTAACATATTCTGAATATCCTGCATCTTCAGGCATTAAAGCATTTATACCGTAAGTTTTTTCCATGTTGTTTTTTATATCAGTTTCAGGGATAAAACCCAGCCCAAAGGCATGAGTTCCCAGCATGATTATACCGATTGCAATCAATACTATTCGTTTTATTTTAATCATAATATCTACCCCGCAGATAAATTATTTGATATAAATTTTATTGAAAGTATGAGAATTATAACACAGCTAAAAATAAAATGCAATAAAATTATGTAAACGTTTGCTGTTAACTTTAACAGTCTGGTAAATTTAAAAAAATAATGGTATACTATTATATTGTAATAAATAATAAATATGATTAATTGATAGATTTGAGGAACCTTATGAAAATAACTATAATTTCCGCAGGTAAAATAAAAGAAAAGTATTTTACAGAAGCAATTAATGAATATGCCAAGCGCCTTTCAAAATACTGCAGGCTTATTGAAGAAGTTGTGCCTGATGAAAAAGCAGATGAAAACTTTTCTCCTGCAGAAATAGAACAGGTAAAACTAAAGGAAGGACAAAAAATGCTCAGCAGGATTCCTAAGAATTCCTTTGTGATTGTTTTGGACATAAAGGGCATCCAGCTAAGGTCTGAAGAATTTGCTAAAAAATTAAACACCTTGAGCCTTGAAGGTGTATCTCACATTGCCTTTATTATTGGAGGAAGCAACGGCTTGTCTGAAGAAGTAATAAACCGTGCAGATTATAAGCTTTCATTTTCCAAAATGACCTTCCCCCACCAGCTTTTTAAAGTTATTTTATTGGAGCAGATTTACAGAGCATTTAAAATAAACGCAGGCGAAACCTATCACAAATAGGACTTTAAACAAGGTAAAAACGCCGGTTCACTGTACCCATTTGGTCCATTAAGCTGCATAATTAGATGAGTACACAACCTAACATCCCTGCTGCCTGACATCAAAAATGGGACAGTTTGGGTATGTACCCACTGTCCCTGAGTTTCCACTGTTCAATAGAGCTTATTCCAATTTTCCAATACGGTTGAATGGGAAAAATCTGAAAACAGCCTTTCCTATAATTTCATCTTCTGAAATATATGGATTGCTCCAATACCTTGCATCTACAGATATGGGTCTGTTATCGCCCAGGAAAAAATATGTTCCTTCAGGAATCTTAAATGTTCGTGCTTCCCCTTTTGCCTTGCTGATATATGGCTCATGGAGTTTTTCTCCGTTTATAAACACTTCCCCGCTTCCATTTATGTCCACAGTTTCTCCCGGCAGCCCGATAAGCCTTTTTACAAGCCTTATCTCCAGTTCATCTGAATTGAATACAAGAATATCTCCTCTTTTTGCATCCTTTACACTGAAAAGCTTGTTAACATATAGTCTGTCTCCGGACATAATTGTTGTTTCCATGGAACCGGTAGGAACAGTTACCAATATGAAAATAAATCTGTTTAAAAAAAACACAATTACTACAGCAATAATTGTGGGTACAACCCATTCATTTATAAATTTTTTCATTACTGCATCCTTCTTTTTTATTCAATATTAATCCCCTTAAAATTTATTATACCAATTTATTATTTAGCAAGCAATAGAATTCGTTAATTTCCCATCTTATTTAGCTGGTTGTCAGTTTAAATATGGATACAAGTGGGTATATTCTAGTTTAAGGAGGCATAAATGGACAATAAAATCTTATTTGCATTTGGATTAACGCTGATAGCAGGATTAAGCACGGGTATAGGAAGTGCTATTGCATTTTTTTCAAAGAAAACAAATACGAAATTTCTGGCAATAAGCCTTGGTTTTTCAGCAGGTGTAATGATTTATGTATCAATGATTGATATATTCTCTAAAGCACAAGCTAGTTTAGTTGCAGAGCTTGGTATGAAGGCAGGGTCCTGGGCTACAGTTGCATCATTTTTCAGCGGAATGCTTCTTATAGCTATTATA
This sequence comes from Sedimentibacter sp., assembly GCA_017995755.1. Taxonomy (GTDB): domain Bacteria; phylum Bacillota; class Clostridia; order Tissierellales; family Sedimentibacteraceae; genus Sedimentibacter. The sequence continues at coordinate 46,766 of JAGOIH010000002.1, forward strand.
GACAAGCTTGTGCCAAATGAAGAAAACCCCCACCATTTACACAATATTGAAGAATTAAATGAATCAAATGTCCACCCTGAAAATTATAATCTTGTGAGAACAGGCATGTTTACAGCATTAGCTGTCGGTATTCACAACTTTCCGGAAGGCATTGCCACATTTATTTCAGCTCTTCAGGAGCCTACGATTGCTATACCCATAACCGTAGCTATAGCAATACATAATATACCTGAAGGAATATCAATTTCTGCCCCTGTCTATTATGCTACAGGAGACAGAAAAAAGGCTTTTAAATATTCTTTTCTTTCGGGACTTGCAGAGCCTGTCGGGGCTATTATAGGTTATTTAGTGCTGTTGCCTTTTTTAAACAATCTGCTATTTGGCATAGTTTTCGGTATGGTGGCAGGTATAATGGTATATATATCATTGGATGAACTCCTTCCATCAGCACAAAAATATGGGGAGCATCACCTTTCAATAGGCGGACTCATAGCCGGTATGGCTGTAATGGCAGTAAGCCTGTTAATGTTTATATAGTACGGTAGACAATCCGGCCTTGTTTATTAAAGTATGGGGACACACCTCTCTATCTAAGTAAAGTCTCTGCTAGAAGGAGGAATGTCCCCAAATAACTATTTGTTCCTGTAAGCATTCTCTATAACTGTTAAATAATCTTCTTTTGTCATAGGTCTCGGGTTGCTTTCAGTTGAAATGTTTTTAACTGACATTTCAGCTAACTTTTCAAAATCATCAGTATTTACATTTAAACTTGAAAACAAGGGCAGTTTAACATCAAGAGCTAATTTTTTTACTGCCTCAACTGCTTTTTTTGCCCCCTCCTTTTCATTTTCAAAATTCAGTCCCATAGCTTTTGCAATTCTTGCATATCGTTCAAGGCAGTATTCCATGTTATACTCCATAACATGAGGAAGAAATACAGCATTGCAGACTCCGTGAGGAAGGTCATAAACCCCTCCCAATGATTCTGCTATACAATGAACCGAAGCCACATCGGAATGGCTGAATGCTATTCCTGCAAGCATGCTGCCTAAAAGCATACCACTTCTTGCCTCAATATTGTCTCCATGATTGAAAGCTTTGACAAGGTTATTGTAGATTAATTCTGTGGCATACAATGCCATGGCATCGCTAATGGGCTCTGCACATGCTGCAGTATAGGCTTCAATTGCATGGGTGAGGGCATCCATGCCTGTGGAAGCAGTGATGTGCGCTGGCAGGGACAAGGTGAGCTCGGGATCGCAGATTGCTACCTTTGCTGCAGTATATTGACTTTTGACTGTCATCTTATAATGGTTTTCTGTATCTGTTATAACAGATGAAAATGTCAGTTCGCTGCCTGTACCGGATGTGGTGGGAATAGTAATCAACAATGGCAAGGGCTTTGTAGCTGCTGTTTTCCCTTCGTACTTTTTAATTTTATCTCCATCGTGGGCTAAGAGCACTCCAACAGATTTAGCACAGTCTATAGGGCTTCCCCCACCAATGGCAATAATAGAATCTGCACCGATTTCTCTTGCAATTTTTGCCCCTTCTTCAACATTCACATCTTTTGGATTTGGCTCAACACCATCGTAAACAATGAAGCTTATATTGTTCTGTTCCAGCAAAGAAGTTATTTTAACCAGTATTCCTGCATTTTTCACACCTTTATCAGTAATGACAACAGGTTTATTTCCATTGTTTAATTGTAGTTCATCAATTAAAGAAACTATGCATCCCGGTCCGTATACTATCTTTGTGGGCAATGTAAAACTAAATAGTAATGTAAAATTACTCATACTAATCCTCCTGGTAGAAACTTTCGATTTTTCTGCAATTTAATACATATTATATTACATATCCGAATTATTTCAACATAATTTGTATGTCAGGGAGACGTATGACAAGGAGACGGGGTGCCATATGACAAGTAGACGGGGATGTTGAAGTTAATTTATAATTATCACTTTGTTTGAGTTATGGAATATTATATGAATAAAGAATAGGAGGACCATTATAATATGACATATATAATATACACAGTACAACCCGGAGATACACTCTATAGTATAGCTCGTATGTATGGCAGTACAATACAAGGAATTATAGACACAAACAACATTACAAATCCCAACTTGATTTATCCCGGCTCTGTTATATTAATACCTGTTGAAGAGGAATACCAGGAAACACCACCCGGAAGCCTTATCTATACTGTGCAGCCCGGTGATACTTTATATATTATTTCTCTTTTGTTCAAGGTAAGCATTCAAAGAATTTTAGAGCTAAACCACATTCCTGACCCTTCATTGATTTTTCCGGGAATGAAAATTGTATTGCCGTCAGAAGCCGTTAATCCGTTTCAGCCTGTAGTGCCCGGTATAATCAGGTATACTGTGCTGCCTTTAGATACCATCTATAAAATCGCTGCAAGATTTGGTACAACAACTCAATTGATTTTAAATGCTAATCCAGGATTAGACCCTCGCAGGCTTTTTCCCGGAATGGTCATAACAATTACAATACCGGAAAATGCAGTTGCCATATACAGGGGAAATCCAAATAGGAGGATGGTATCTTTAACATTCGATGCAACTTACGGCGATAATCAAACATATGAATTGCTGGAAATATTAAGAAACAATAATATAAAGGCAACATTTTTCCTATCTGGAATCTGGTTGATAAACTATCCTGAATTAGCAAGAGCTATAGCAGCTGAAGGTCATGAAATAGGAAATCACAGCTTTACCCACCCTCATATGCCCCTTATAACATTGCAGGAAGTCACAAACCAAATTATTAGGACAGAAGCTCTTATAAGAAATATCACAGGTCAAGACCCGTATTTGTTCAGGCCTCCATACGGCGAATACACGCAGGCAATGCTAAACCAATTGGCTTCACTGGGCTATGTAACAATCATGTGGACCATTGACTCTTTAGACTGGCAAAATCCAGGGGCTGATGCAGTAATAGCAAGAGTTGTAAATAATGCGGAGCCAGGAGCAATTATCCTGCTTCACCAATCAGCTCCGGATACTCTTAACGGACTGCAGAATATGATAACGCAATTAAGACAAGGAGGATACGATTTCGGTACAGTCACACAGGTTATAAGCCCGCTATAAATGACAAGGGGACGGGGGGAATGTCATAAACACATGACTGCCCGCGTCCTCTTTAATTTACTTAAATAATTCCATCAATTATCTTTTACGAAAACAACCTTACCATTATCAATTCGCACTAATAATACATTTTCAATGGATTTATATAATACTTTTCCTTCTTCATTAAAAATCATCAATTTATATTGAGATTCGCTAAGTTTATCAAATATGGCAACCATGTAGCCGTTTTGAACTTCTAAACTTTTTAGAATGCCTCCGGGATTTACTGATTCTACATTACCATAGATATAAAGCTGATTGTTTTCCTGCAATGAGTAATATAGTTTTCCTTCCAATACTTCATATGAATTTACCGCTTCATCTACCAAAAGCTCTGCCTTGCCGCCGGCAAGCGAAACTTTATAAATAAGATTACTCTGGTCGGCAAAATATATTGTATCATCAAGAATTTTGAAACTTGTTACTTCATTATCACACAACCTGACTTGTTCATTGCTATTTATGTTAACTCTGTAAATACCTGTTGTTGCAGCATTATTTTCTTCCAAATAATAGCCGTAATACCCCAATACATATATTTCATCATTTATTAAATACAAGTCTTTACTTGGACTCCCGCCCCGTGACTTATTGTTACCTGACCCAGTCTCATGAATGTACATGCCATAAGAATAGTCTGGATTACCTATGTTTGTATAATCTTTTTCACCGGTCTTTTTTATCTGCAAATTATCTACATTAAATGAAAATCTTTGCTCAACTCGCACAGTGTAATCATCATACATTTTCATAAGGGAATAGCCGCTATCAAGAACTTCATAGGTACCGTCATCTTTAAGCCATATAAGATGATCCGACCCCATAGTTGCTCCGCCTGTGTGGTAACTTAAAAGCGCCTTGCCATTTTCAGTTCTAAGAGCTGTAAAATCATATGCAAATCCATGTTCTGACCCAGGGAGTTTATATACCTCTTTCGTATTCGCAGGGTAATTTACCGGAGCTTGATAAATGATTCCATTAGTACCTTCGTAATAAAAATAATTCCCGGCCATGGTAAAAGCCCCTTTTTGGCCGGTTTCAAGGGTTACAATCGGCAATGTCACTTGAACTGCTGATGGAGTGCTGTCCGTTGATTTTATAACCAAGCCCTTGTTTTGATCAAAAGTATATTCCCAGCCAAATTCTTCTACAGCAAACCTCCAAGTCAACGGGAAATATGTTATATTTCTGAATAAAAGCAAGGGATACTGTTCTTTGCTATTATCTATTGTCTTTCCATTAACCGCAATTTTGAATGGAGCTATTTGAGCATTGTAAATGCTGCTGTTTTTTATTGATGATTCTTGCTTTTGGTAACTCCAATTAGCTCCGGTTTTAATTATTTTTAGCCCTGTACTGCCGTCCCACGCAGTTTCAAGTCCCATAAATCTGCTGTCAAAATAAGTCATAGGAAAATATGTAATGTCATTATAAACAATAAGAGGATACTGATTATAATTGTTTTCTATATTTACTCCATTTAAGTTTACTTTAAATGCCGGCAGAGAAACTCTTACACTGCTTGCTGCCTCTGCCTTATTTGCAGGCATTAATGCTGCAGTTATCATCAATATAACTAAAAACAAAAATATCTTTCTTTTCATTATTGTTCCTCCTTAAACACATAAGTTACTATTCAACAGTTTCTCTTTCCTTAAGCTGGCCCTCCAACTGATTTAAATCAACAATAACAATTTCCGACATGTCATTTTCAACCATAGCTTCTTCATCTGTTTTTATTGAACCTTCTTGATTAATTTCTATTTGCTGTGTGTTATCTTGTTGTATATTATCTGTTGCCGGCAGGGTTTCCGGTTCTGAGTTTTCAAATTTATTGTATATTTCAAATTCATTTTCTTCAATTTGAGCTTTTACTTGATTTTCATTTCCAGCATTATTTTCATTTATAACATCATTTTGTTTGTCCGAAAATTCATTTTCAAGAGATATTTTTTCCGGCTCTGCTGCACCGGTGACATTGAATATTGTGCCGGATATAATAACAAATAATATTACTGCAATAAGTGTTATAATACCTCTCTTTTTCCTTGAGCTGTCAAAAATGCCTTTGATTCGGGACTCAAGATTTTTTTTGCTGCTGACAATATTGGTGGAAAAAACATGTAACGTTTCATTGTTATTTAATAAAGCCATTTTGAGGATAATGTTGCAGTAGAATTTTTTCTCCTTAACATCACAACCGTTCAATACATAATCATCACAAGACTGCTCCATATCTTTGTTTGCTTGTTTTACCATTAAGTGCACTGCAGGGTTAAACCAATGAACAAGAGAAGCAGCGATTAATATGGTCTTAATTAAAATATCATTCCTTTTATAATGTACCAATTCGTGTATCAGTATCATTCTTAATTCTTCAGACCTGTATGTTTCTGAAGGCAGCACTAATCTTGGCCTTATAAGTCCTACAAGCATGGGGCTTGATGCTTTTTTACATATGAGTAGAGGTACTTTTCGTTTTATATCAAGTCTTTTTTTCTCTTCTCTGAGAATTGTTTGAATTTCATTATTTGTTGCTGTTTTGCTCCATCTGAATATATCACGACGAAATCCAATATAAGATAATATTACATAAGCCAAGTATAATATGACTCCGACAAAATATATTATAAGCAAAACCTTTCCGAAGCTATCGTTTGCATGATGTAAATTAATGGGGTTTATTTTTGGGAGTTGATTAACAACAACAGGAATTGAAAGTATTAGCTCACTTGACACAGTCTCAGTAACTTTCAAGGGTAGAAGAAAATTCTTTATATAGGAAAAGGGCATTAGCAAACATATAGAAACAGCTATCCACAAAGTATACCGCCACTTTGCGGAATATCTTTTCTTAAGTATGGGGTTAAGACATAACAATAATAGAATTATAGGAGTTACGCTTAAACTTAATGATAATAATTCATAAAACCATTTCATGATTTTGAAACCTCATCTACAAAATTACTTAACTCTTCCAAATCTTCCTTGCTTATGGCATCTCCGTCATATAGTGCCGCTACAAGACTTTTCAAGGAATTTTTGTGCATTTTTTCAAGAAAGGTCTTGCTTTCCTTCTGCAAGTAATCCTTTTCACTTATAATAGAAGTATAATAATTAAACCTTCCCTGTTTTGATGTTTCTAAAAATCCCCTATCCACCAATCTGGCTAAAAAATTTAAAACAGTTGTGTGGGCCCAATCCTTCTCCCCTTTTAACTTTTCAATTATATATGTTGATGATACCGGCTCATTTGCTTCCCAAATTATCATCATTATTTCCAATTCACTGTCGGGAATTCTCTTAATAGTATCCATTTCCAACTCAATCCTCTCAAAAAATTCAAATAATATTATTAAACTTATTCTACAATCGTAGAATGAGTTTGTCAAGGATTATTTCAGAAACATTAAACTTAGTTTTCCCTTTCATATTTATATAATTTATTCTCTGAAGATTTACCATCTTCACTATTTCATCCGGCGAATTCCATTTTTTAAGATATGCAGCAAGTCCTGTATCCAAAAAATATAATTTAGGTGTTTTGACAGCTCTTTTAATTATATTGTTATAGTACGGCTTAAGCAAATTTGCAATATTAGATGAAATACTAAAAGGATTTAAAAAAGAAAGAATAAAAGCTTTAGATTTTCAGCAATTATCTGCAAATTCTTAATGGCGGTGTAATATTTAATGTATCAGGCTCTATTATAAATAAAGTCTTTTTTTTAGATTTAGCATATCGTATTAAATCATTGATTTCACATGTAGTTTTGCATAGTATTATTATGAAGTCTGATTTATTGATAATATAGATATTTTTCTTTCTTATACAGTCTTTTGTATATTGATATTGCATTAGTGTTTCTTTATCAATTTTTTGCATGATTGAATAATATTTGTCCCTTTGGAGTTCATTCCACTCTATAGATAAAGATTCGTAGGGCAATACTGCTTCTATTGTTAATTGTGAGTATTCTTCTTCTTTTAATTCAAGAATAATTTCAATAACCGATTGTTCAAACCCAAGTCCTACCCCGCTGATAAAATAATTTACGCGATAATCTTTTATTAAACTGCTGATTTTTTCTTTAAGCTTGTACCAAAATTCAGTTTTTTGATCTATACTTTGTTCTGATATATTGTAATCATAGTCAATAAAACAACATGTTCTTCCTAAATATTTCACCTTACCACCTCAGAATTATAATTTACGCTCATAGCGTATTATTATAATTATAGCCTATTCAATTATGGTTTAGCAATAACTTATTATATAATGGGGTGATAAAATTGGATTTAAATATTATGATACAAATAGGTAAAAGGCTAAGACGACATAGAGAGAATATGAATTTGACAAGAGAAGAATTTGCTGAAAAGGCTAATATCTCTCCTCAATTCTTAGCTGAAATCGAAAACGGAAAAAAAGGTATGTCTGTAGACACTCTTTACAAAATATGCAAAAATTTATCTATATCTGCTGATTACATATTATTTGGTCTTTTATCAAATAATGCTTTGTCCGATTCAGCAAAAAATATAATAGATAATTTGCCGGAGCCTTTATTGTCATATACCGAAGATATAATTCAAATTGTAAATAATATAGTTGCAGATTCTAAAGGCAAATATTAACTACCCTCCTGAATTTGCCGGCGATGGGGTGCTTTTATGATTTGGACCAATATACTTTAAACTTTTTACTTGCTTTTATTTGTAATTCATCAGAATAACGCCGATTATTGCCATTGCTATACCTATGGCTTTATATGTATTTAAATGTTCATGAAAAATAAGTGCTCCTATAAGTACTGAAAGAACATTAACAATTGCAGAAGAAAAGGGCACAATGAAGCTTAAATCATTTTTTACAACAATACCGGTCCATAAGAGGAAGCTGGCAGCGTAAAATAATAATGCCATTAGCATTTTCGTACTTATATTAAAGAAAAAAGCACCTTCATTTATTCCAAACTCTATAGGCTGCCCGGATAGTTTCATCAAGAAAAGCCCAAACACCGTAAAAAGTATGTATGCTATAAAATTTTTCAAATTATTCTCCTTATTTCATTTGAATCTATTGAACATGCTAATGCCAAAAATGGAAACAGCAGAAAAATAAACCAAAGATATCTGTAATCCTGAGCAGGCATAGTTAAAAATACTATGATTGCATTGCACATTACAGGGATAAACAGGCTTATTCGTCTGTCCTTTTTAAGCAGCAAATACAAAAACAAAATGCTTTCCAATGAAAGATAAAAACCTGTACGCCAAATCAATGTATTGGATAAATAATTTCCATACATGGTATATCTTGCATATTCGCTTATAATATCAGTAAATTTGTTTTCTTTTCTTTGAACACCGAACTCATCAATCATTTCCTTTTGTATTACCGTTGTATAGGCATTGTTATAGCTGTACCTGTCATATGCAACAGACCACATAGTTACTGTAAGATTAAATTTATCTCCAAGTATGACGCCGGGATGAGCTGCAAATCCCTCAATGTACATTTTTATTGCATCATTTGTCCTTATTTTTGAAAGATTATTTAAGAACTCAGGTGTATTGGTTGAAGTTATATCTGCTAAATATGGATTGTAATACTCATGCATCTGGTCCGGAGTACATACTGTTTCAATTAATTTTCGGCTTTTTTTATTTAGGTCATCTTCTCCTCCATAAACATAAATTGCACTGTAGCCTTGGTATATAGACCTTAGCTTCATGCCGGGAGGATTAGGAACTGCATCCAATTGTTTTGGAACTATAATATTTACCGTAATAAATACAGCGAAAATAAACGCTGTTGTTATGAAATAATTTCTTTTTTGAATACTGGTGGTGCTTTTAAGCACAAATACAAGAGTATATATAAGCATAACAATAAATACTAAAATCCCGTTGAAACGAAACAAGGATATAATCAGCATGCAGAAGGCAAACTCCACAGCATTTATTAATTTCCCAAAATAATTATCATCAAAGAACATTTTGAATATTATCAGCGTTCCCCAAACAAGACCTACCGTGAAGGGTATATCCTTCCATTGAGTTACAACATTTATTCCCACAGAAGGAAGGGCAGTGATAATTATTGCAGATAAATAAATTATCTGCCATCTAATACTCTTATCCAAAAGAAATTTATAAAAGGCAGACGTTACTCCTGAATAAAAAAGAATTTGAAAGATTGTAATAACCGCATAATTGTTCCAAATTTCTAAAAGCAGTCCTATGAACAATGTATGTCCTATAGGATGCCAGGTATTAAAGGGGATTATACCTTTAAGCTGACTAACCTGATTATAGGTATCATATGACATGTTACCGGGATTTAATGCATAAAAGTAAATCCATAGAATCGCTGTCTGAATCACAAATAATGTAATGTAATGGTATTTATAATCCGCTTTACTTTCAGCATTTACCAAATCCTTTTTTATTATGGTAAAGATTATCATGGAAAATACCACATATATAATAACAAATAAACTAATCAATAAAAAATATCCTATATTATCAACATTCATCCAATAACCTGATGCTTCATACAGAAATGACTTTCCAAAATACATAAAGCTGACAAATAAACCCGTTAATACCGTTAGAATAAAAGCAATAGATGGTTTAAATCTTAACCTTTGAAAAAATATTGTTTTATTTATTTTCATCCATAATATTGATAAAAATGCAGCGGCAATAATTAATGCCCAAATTAAATAATCCCTTTGAATGAGCTTCTGCTTCCAATTGTAATAAAATGAAGAATAAATCAATATATTGGAATATATAGTCCAAAGTATGTATCCAATAGCTCTATTTGTTGTTTTCGTCATTGTTATTATCCACGTTTTCCTTATTTTCTAAAAACATAATTTCCTGCAGCAATTTATAGCCACCAGAAATTTCATCATTTACTCCAATTACGCCTTTTTTAAGCAGGGCAATTTCCTGTGCCATTCTGATAGATTGCTTTTTGGATTCAGACATAGAAAATGATAATTTTATAATATTGTTAACAAGAATTCCTATGGCAATAAAAAATATTGCATTCATCGGTTCCTTGATACCTAAGATAAAAGCAATTTTATCAATCAAACTAGGAAAAATTGCCAATAAAATAATAGTTATAAATGTAAAAAACCAAGGTATTGAAAATTTTACAATGTATTTTTGCTTGCGTATTTTTTCAAACAGATAAATGATGATGCCTATAGATAATGCAATAATCCATATTTTTGTCAATAAATTCATAACACACCTCTTTTCTTTGCTTATAAACTTTTGAAATAGTCAACAATTATAGAAAAACTAACCTTAAACATGTAGTATATTGACTGTATGCGGTCAATAGATGAGCTGCCATTTGCTCTTGCCTGCATGGTTACCGGTACTTCAGTAACTTTAAACTTCTTTCGCATGCAAAAAGCAATAGTTTCAGGTTCCGGATAGTCATAGGGATAATATTCGCTGAAAGCTGTCATAAGTCTTTTATTTACCATTCTAAATCCTGAGGTAACATCCCTTATTTCCTGCTTATGCAGTATTTTAATCAATTTTGACAAAATCCTTATGCCAATTCTTCTGAGCGCCGTGGATTGGAAACCGTTTTTATCTAAATACCTTGAACCTATAACCATGTCGCTTCCTGTTTCAATCATTTCCTTATACATTCCTTCAAGATATTTTGCTTCATGCTGCCCGTCTCCGTCAAATTGCACTCCTATATCATAGCCATTTTCCAATGCATATATGTACCCTGTCTGAACACATGCGCCTATGCCTAAGTTAACAGGCAGGTTCAATACATTTAGATTATTTTTAAGGCATAAAGAAATAGTGTCATCCGTTGAACCATCATTAATAATCACATAGTCAAAGTATGGTGCATTTAACTTAAGATCATTAACAACATTAATAATATTATTTTGCTCATTGTATGCCGGTATTATAACTATTTTTTTCATATATATGCCTTTTCAAATATCCTCCAATGTTATGAATAAATGTAAATAAACCCAATTACTTTATAATATCTCCTGTATTTTCAATAATATCAGTTAATTTAAATGCTAATGAGTTATTTGGTTCTGCGTTTGTAGAGCTATTCTTACTTTATTCTACATTTGTAGAATAAGTTTGTCAAGCATAGATATATCAATTTATCAATAAAAACACCTGCAGCATACAAAATCAATATGCAGGCTGCAGGTGTTTTCAATAGTATCCGTCAGCTTATAGCAATTTTCTTCTCTTATTTTATCTTACATCACCTTATGAATAACCGCGTCTATAAGCAAATGGGTTGTAATTCAAAGACTTCTTTATTCTTATAATATTTTTTTTGTAGTATTTATTAATATCAGGATTATTAATATTACAGTTTAATATTAATGGAAGATTATCAAGATCTTCGATGACAATACCAATTTTATTATGTTTTATAAATTCAATATTTCCTTTTTCCTGACCAATGTTCGAATTCAATACTATCAAAGGAAGTTCCTTATTAATGGCTTCAAATATTGTTACTCCTCCCGGTTTTGTCACAATATAAACCGATTCATCCATCATTTCATTTAAATTGTTAACAAACCCATAGATTTCTATATTGGAATAGCGTAAATCAGATAATTTCTTGTGCAGTTTTTTGTTTCTGCCTGTAACAATCTTTATCTTATAGTCATTATATTCATTAAGTTCATCAAGTAAATCTTTTGAAATATCATCAATTCCGCTTAGAACAATCAAAATAGTATCTTTTTTGCAGGCAGAAAATATGCTGTTATTCATAAATTTCTTTTTAACAGGGATACCTGTAACAAGTATTATTTTTTTATCTACTCCCTTGCCTATTAACTTGTTTTTTATTTCATAAGTAGGTACTAAATACATATTTGTGCCTTCATAAATCCACTCCCAGCTGTCAACAACATCAGTGATTACTGTAATCAAATTAACATCATAGTTATATTCTTCCTTTATTTTTGCAACAATACTTGAACATAATGGAAATGTGCTGATAATAACCTTAGGTTTTTCAATTTCCAAATATTCATATAATTTTTTATAAAATAAATTGCTGATAACATTATCTATTATATTATTTTTATAATTTGCTTTTATATCATATAGTTTATTATAAACTAATGGATAGCTTTCTGTCAGTTCAGAGTAAACTTTTGAACTGACAGCCTTCGCTTTTGGATTTACTATTTCCAAAAAATCTTCAATATCTACTTTTGCATTTTTATATTCTTCTTCAATTTGTTCCTTTAAGGCATTAGAAACGCTCTTATGCCCCATCCCAAAGGATGCTGTCAATAT
>JAGOIH010000040.1 GCA_017995755.1 Sedimentibacter sp.
TAAACTCTTTTACCTGTCCATATACAAATGGTTATACGGAAGGGGTAAACAACAAAATTAAAGTTCTTAAAAGGAACGCATACGGTGTCAGGAATTTCGAAAGATTCAGAAACAGGATACTGCATGTAATGAGTTAGACAGCCGGCAAAAGCTCCGAAACATGTCAAGTACACCCGCATGCGGGTGTACTTGACATGTTTCAAAATACCATTGAATACACAAAATGAGCGGCTAAGCTAAAAGTTCGCTTAAACGCCCATTTCAAAATCATTTTTTGTACCTTTATTCAATGTTAGGATTTTCTAACCCCAACTATTGACAAAGAGCCAAAATAATAAAGCATATTCCTATGATGTCATTCTGAAGGCGCAGCCTGAAGAATCTCATAAATATAGTTTGTCAATAGTATAAGGCTGAGCAGAAGCTCAGCCTTAGTTTATCTTTTATTGCTGCATCCTAAAACATTTCTCATTTTATGAGCAACCATATCTTTAATTGCCGTTCTTCCGGGTCCTAAGTATTTTCTCGGGTCGAATTCAGAAGGATGTTCAAAGAAGTATTGCCTGATACATGCAGTAAGAGCCAGTCTCAAGTCTGTATCTATATTTATTTTGCATACCCCCATTTGAGCAGCCCGTCTCAGCATTTCCTCAGGCACTCCTGCAGCTCCCGGGATTTGTCCTCCGTATTTGTTGCATAAATCCACAAAATCCTTGGGCACAGAGGATGAACCGTGCAATACTAACGGAAAACCAGGCAGAAGGTTTGTTATAATTTCTAATCTTTCAAAATCCAGGCTTGGATCTCCCTTGAATTTATAAGCGCCATGGCTCGTTCCGATTGCAATCGCCAGCGAGTCGACTCCTGTTCTTTCCACGAATTCCACAGCTTCATTCGGGTCCGTATATGTAGCATCCTTAGTTTTTACTTTAACTGCATCTTCTACTCCTGCCAGTTTGCCAAGTTCCCCTTCAACAACAACTCCCTTTGAGTGGGCATACTCCACAACTCTTTTAGTCAGGGCTATATTTTCTTCTAAAGGATATTTAGAGCCGTCAATCATAACAGATGAAAAACCATCATCAACACACTGTTTGCAAATTTCAAAATCTTCACCGTGGTCCAGGTGAAGACAGATATCTAGTCCTGTGTCTTCAATTGCTGCTTCCACAAGCTTTCTCAAATAAATAGGATTTGCATATTTTCTCGCACCTGCTGAAACTTGAAGTATAAGCGGCGCATTTTCCTGTTTTGCTGCATCCACTATTCCTTGAATAATTTCCATGTTGTTTACATTGAAGGCGCCTACAGCATAATTGCCTTCATATGCTTTCTTAAACATTTCCTGAGATGTTACAAGAGCCATACTTTTTCCTCCTATGCATTGTACTATTCATTAATTATACTACATATCAATATAAAAAACATCTCTTATTTAAAAATATTTAATTAAGGTTCAAAGGAAAGGGACGCGACACCGGACAGGGGTGCTGTCACAAATGACAGTAGCACTAATATTTTTTATAAATGAAAAACAGAGCAACTTAAAGCAAAATAAAGGAAATGAAGGAAAAAGTGAATAATAAATATATATTCAGGCAAAAATCAAAATAAACAGGGGTTGAAAACATTAAGATAAATGAGTAATATAAAGACTAGGTGTTAGCACTCTTCGAGGGCGAGTGCTAACAAAAATCGCAGATAATAACATTTATAATAGGAGGAATTAATATGACAATAAAACCATTAGGCGAAAGAGTAGTTATAAAAATGACTGAAGCCGAAGAAAAAACCAAAAGCGGCATAGTGCTGCCGGGCTCCGCAAAGGAAAAACCCCAGGTTGCTGAAGTTCTAGCAGTTGGTGCAGGGATTACAAACGATGAAAAGAAAAAGGATGAAATCAAGGTTGGAGATAAGGTTATTTTCTCTAAATTTTCAGGAACCGAAGTTAAAATTGACGGTGAAGAAGTAATAATAATTAAATTAGCTGATGTATTAGCAGTTATTGAATAAAAAAAGGAGAGATATTATGGCAAAAATAATTAAATTTGATGAAGATGCACGCCGCTCAATGGAAAGAGGCGTTAATGCTTTGGCAGATACTGTAAAGGTTACTTTAGGACCTAAGGGAAGGAATGTAGTGTTGCACAAATCTTTCGGTTCGCCGCAAATAACCAATGACGGAGTTACAATAGCAAGAGAAATCGAATTGTCCGACCCTTATGAAAACATGGGGGCACAATTGGTAAAAGAAGTTGCAACAAAGACAAATGACGTAGCCGGTGACGGAACTACTACAGCAACTCTGCTGGCTCAGGCAATTATAAGAGAAGGACTTAAAAATGTTGCAGCAGGCGCAAACCCCATGATACTTAAAAAGGGTATTGAAAAAGCAGTTTCAAAAGCTGTGGATGAGCTTAAAAGTATAAGCAAGAAAGTTGAAACATCAGAAGAAATAGCACAAATAGCATCCATATCCGCAGGAGATGAAGAAATAGGACAATTAATATCACAGGCAATGGATGATGTGGGCAAAGACGGTGTTATAACTGTTGAAGAATCCAAGACAATGGGAACAGAGCTGACTGTTGTTGAAGGAATGCAGTTTGACAGAGGATACTTATCAGCATACATGGTAACTAATACGGAAAAAATGGAAGCTGTTTTAGATAATCCGTATATTTTAATAACAGACAAGAAAATAACCAATATTCAGGAAGTACTTCCGATTCTGGAGCAAATAGTTCAAACAGGCAAATCACTCCTGATTATAGCAGAAGATGTAGAAGGTGAAGCACTGGCAACACTGGTGGTTAATAAATTGAGAGGAACATTTAACTGTGTTGCAGTAAAGGCGCCGGGATTCGGAGACAGAAGAAAAGAAATGTTAAGAGACATCGCCATTCTTACAGGCGGTCAGGTAATATCAGAAGAGTTAGGACTTGATCTAAAAGAAACTACCTTAGAAATGCTGGGTAATGCAGGAACAGTTAAAATAGACAAGGAAAATACAGTAATAGTAAACGGCGCAGGCGCTAAAGAAGACATAGATGAAAGAGCTAAACAGATAAGAGCACAGCATGAAGAATCAACATCTGAATTCGACAAAGAAAAGCTCATGGAAAGACTGGCTAAATTGACAGGCGGAGTAGCAGTTATCAATGTTGGAGCAGCTACAGAAACCGAAATGAAAGAAAAGAAATTAAGAATTGAAGATGCTTTAAATGCTACAAGAGCAGCCGTTGAGGAAGGTCTGGTACCAGGCGGAGGAGTTGCACTTTTAAATACAATAGGTGCAGTTGCCGGAGTAGCAGAAGGACTGGAAGGAGACGCAAAAACAGGAGCTAAGATTATTGAAAAGGCATTGGAAGAACCACTTAGACAAATTGTAATCAATGCAGGTCTTGAAGGCTCAGTAGTCGTTGAAAAAATCAAACACAGCAATAAGGGTGTCGGTTTTGACGCAATGACTGAAAAATATGTAAATATGGTTGAATCAGGTATAGTAGACCCTACAAAGGTAGTAAGGTCAGCCCTTCAAAACGCAGCAAGCGTAGCTGCAATGCTATTGACAACGGAAGCAGCTGTAGCAGATGAGCCTAAGGAAGAACCGGCAATGCCTCCAATGGGCGGCGGCGGAATGGGAATGATGTAATCCCCGAATTCTTTCTATAGCAGTTTAGATAGATTTAGAGGCTAAATATTCTAAATGCTAATATATTGCTGATATATGAAGTCTTTCATAAATTAATATGAAAGGCTTCTTTTTTATTGGCCGGCATATTGTAAGTGCTTGACAAAACCTGACTTCAGTTTATATTATGTACTTAATATTAATATAATTTTAAGGTTTTTGGTATAGTATGATCATACATGGAAAAATTAACAGGCTCAAAATGAAGGTACCTGTGAAATAGTAAATTACAATGTATAATGGGGGTATTGCACTTGAGGATACTAATAGTTGAAGATGAGGTAAAAATTACACAAGCGCTGAATTTTCTGTTTAATAAGCAAAAAATTGACGTTGACATTGCAAATGACGGTGAAGAAGGACTGATTCTTGCCGGCAAGGATATTTATGACGTGATAGTTTTAGATATTATGCTGCCGGGAATTGACGGCATTCAAATACTGAAAACAATCAGGAAGGAAGGCGTAAAAACACCTGTAATCATGCTTACTGCAAAGGATACGGTGGATGACCGGGTTTTCGGCCTTGAAACAGGGGCTGATGATTACCTGGTTAAACCTTTTGCCACAAAGGAATTGATTGCCAGGGTCAAAGCTTTAGCCCGGAGAAAAAGCACGGAATTCGCAGGTGAAGTATTTGAATTTGAAGATATTAAATACGACGTCAAAAACTATCTCTTGTATGTGGGAGATACTGAATATAAAATACCTCTTAAAGAAGCCATGCTTATGGAAATGTTCATAAGAAAACCCCGTCAGGTTTTTACAAGAGAACAGATTATCGACCGCATATGGGGACTTGAAGCGGATATACTTGAAAGCAATATTGAAATATATGTTCACCATTTAAGAAAAAGACTTGAGGATACAAATGTTAAAATAGAAACCGTAAGAGGCGTGGGCTATATGCTTAAGGAGAAATAAATGTTTAGGAAACTTCATTTGAAACTGACCGCATACATGGGTATCATACTTATTCTTTTTATGTTTTTTGTTTCTGCGGGAATATACAAATTTACAAAAATTATATTTGAAGACGGCAACAAAGAGCTAATGAGGGCAGAAGCACTGAGAATTTACAACTATAAAAATACAGCCTATGCGGATTACTTCTTTAACGGAGGGTTATTCAGAAGGTATATAAACAATCCCTCAGATACTAAAAGGCTGGATGCCTGTTATATTGTTTATAACCAGAATTTAACGCCTGTTTTATCCGATGAAGGTGATACGGAAATAGCTGATTATATAAAGCCCCTGGCGCAGGAGGCAATTGAAGAAAAAGAAGATTCTTATACGACAAAAAGGATAGGCAGATTCAACTACAGAATTTATACCAGATATTTTAATGATATTACCGGCCATAGCATAGTTCAGGTTTATCAAAATACAGTAAATGAAGAAATACTGTGGACATTCTTAAGAAACGTTCTGACTGTTATAGGAATTTGCGGCACCGTTGTTTTGCTGGCATTAAGCTATATTCTCACAGGCAAGGCACTGGCACCTGTCAGGGAAACATGGGTAAGGCAGAGAGAGTTTGTGGCAGATGCGTCCCATGAACTTAGAACTCCTCTTACAGTAATACAAACAAATTTAGATGCGGTTTTAAGCGATGAAGATGGAACAGTCGAAGAAAATGAAATCTGGCTTGACAATGCATATTCTGAAACAAGAGTAATGGCTAAGCTGATTGATCAACTGTTAATTCTTGCAAAGGCTGATAACAATGAAGAAAAACTGGATATATCTGAATTTTCTTTTTCTGAAGTAGTGGAAAATGTGTGTCAGACAATGGAAGTTATTGCTTCAAAAAAGAACATTGAACTTATTACGGATATTGAAGATAATATTATAATCAAGGCAGATTATGACAAGATGCGTAGGTTAGCTGTAATTTTAATTGATAATGCAGTTAAGTACACAGATAAAGGCAGGGTTAAAGTAAGCTTAAAAACTGATAAAAATAAAAAGTTTTTAATTGTTGAAGATACAGGAATAGGCATCAGCGAAAAAGATCTGGATAGAATATTTGACAGATTTTACAGGGCGGACAAGGCAAGGCACAGGGAAGGCGGGACAGGACTTGGACTAAGCATTGCCAAATGGATTGCCGACAAGCACAAGTATTCACTAACGGCAGAAAGCACAGTAAATGCAGGGAGTAAGTTCACTCTTAAAATATAAAAATTTAGGGACATTCCTTAATGCTTACCCCAGAGACTATCCCTTCATTAAGGTGTGTCCCTATACCTATTTCGGTGTGTCCCCATACCTCTACAGGAACTTTTCTTTTATTACGTTCCAGTAGTTAAAGGTTCCGGTTGTCAATCTGTTTATTATCCTCTTTGACGTTCTAAAAAGCACATGTTCCATTTCATCGTATTCGAAAACTTCCCCGTCTGCTAAAATGGCCAGGCAGTAATCATCTCTTCTTTCAGGATAAATTGCAATTTCAAATTCAGGAGGTACTATGATGCTGCATTCCAAACATCTGTATGCATTTGACAATATTGGCGACAATGGTGTTATCTGCAGTGTTTTTAATGAGGGATACACCAGACTTCCGCCTGCTGATTTATTGTATGCCGAGCTTCCCAGGGGAGAAGATATGATCAAACCGTCACCGCTTATTTTTTCAAGGTGATGCGATGCGATAAATACATTGAGATGAATTGTTTTCATATCTTTTCTCTTTAATATGATATCATTTACAGCATAAATCTTGTTTGACAAGTTTGCAGTCACTATTTCACATTCGATTAAATTTACAGAATTTATGGTATAATTTCCTGCCCTGTAATTAATTATAAAGTTTTCAAGGTTTTCAGGCGTTATTTCCGGATAAAAGCCCAAGGTCCCGGTATTTACCCCTATGAAGGGAATTTGTGAAAAATTACTTGCCCTTACACCTCTTAAAAAAGCACCGTCCCCACCCACTGTGATATTCAATTGTGCATCTTCGTTGAAACCTTCGTAATAATTATAGCCGTTCTCAGTTAAAACTCTAATGAGTTTTCTTTTAATTTCAGATGTATAAGAGTCATCGTTAGCAGCAATATTTATTACTTTCTCCTTCATTTTATCCCCTTTACTTTACCAATCTTTTATATTATTATAAGTACACAAGATGCCCTAACCCAATTTCCAGAGTGTTTTCTCTGAAAAATGGCTGGTAGGTCAAACGCATAAAATTCCTAATTTATGCGACGCAAGGAACAAATAAATTAGTGAATTTACCTGCGAACCCAATTTCACGGTCCAATTTCTCCAACCAAGTTTCTTCGTGTGAACACAATTTCTTCAGCCGCAAGGAAGAAAGAAATTGTTTGAACCCAACAGGAGTGAATAAATGTTTAATAACATACTTAATTATAGAATACAAGAAAATGATAAGACTGTAAAGACTATATTGACCGAAAAATTTAAATTTTCCGGAAGACTCTCAAGAAAATTAGAGCGGACCGGGAAAATTTTACTAAATGGAAAAGCAGTAAAATTAAGTAAAAGCATCTTTGAAGGCGATGAACTGTCCATAGAATTTGACGAGGAAGAAGACCAATACGCTGCAGTGGATATCCCCGCAAAAATTATTTATGAGGATGATGATTTGCTTGCTGTTGACAAACAGCCCTACGTTGTTGTTCATCCTGCAAGATCCCATCAAAACAATACACTGGCAAACGGCCTTGCCTATTATTTTAAAGAAAACAACATCCACCGCAAGGTAAGATTTGTCAACAGGCTTGATATGAATACATCCGGCATAGTTATAATCGCTAAGAATCCATACGCCCACAATCAGATGGCAGTCCAGATGAAGTCAAACCAGGTTGAAAAATATTACTATGCCATAGTTGAAGGCCATATGAAGGAAGACCGGGGAAGAATAGATGCCCCCATAACAAGACTCAATCCTGAGGATATAATACGGATAGTCCATCCATCAGGCAAGGAATGCATAACTGAATTCAAAAAAGAGAAAATATTCAACAATATGATATTGGTTAAGCTTAAGCTTGTAACCGGCAGAACACACCAAATAAGAGTTCACTTAAAGTATATAGGCCATCCGGTTATAGGCGACACCTTATACGGATCAGAAAGCTCACTTATAGGCAGGCAGGCGCTTCACTGTTATGAAATGAGGTTTAAGCACCCGGTAACAAACAAAGAAATGATAATAACATGCCCTTTGCCGGAGGATATGGAAAAGATAATCAACGGCGATGATGAGTTTACCAACAAATAAATTTGTATGCGGAACTGCGGGATAAGTGGAAAATATCTGTTTAAAGGAGGAGGAAGGCATGAAAAAGCTTTTAATGATAGCAACAGGAGGAACAATTGCTTCAATAAATACAAAAAACGGTCTGGCACCGGAAATAGGTTCAGAGGAGCTTATCAGTTTTGTTCCTGAAATAAGGCAGTATTGCCATGTAGATACAATTCAGCTTATAAATATTGACAGCACCAATATTCAGCCGGAGCACTGGGTCATGATGACTGAGGCTATAGAGGAAAACTATCATAAATATGACGGTTTTGTAATATCTCACGGAACTGACACACTGGCATACACATCTGCAGCCCTTTCTTATTTAATCCAAAATCCAAACAAACCAATAGTTGTAACAGGGGCACAGAAACCAATAAATGTTGAAATAACAGATGCAAAGAAAAATCTTCTGGACAGCTTCAGGTTCGCTTCAGAAGATGGTGTAAGCGGCGTTTATGTGGTGTTTGACGGTAAAGCAATAATAGGAACACGGGCCAGAAAGGTGAAATCAAAAAGCTACAGTGCTTTTGAAAGTATTAATTTTCCGGTGGCGGCTATAATAGATGACAGGCGCATAACAAAATATATCAGCAATTACAATCTTGAAAAAGAGGTAAAATTTTACAAGGACATTTATCCAAATATATTTTTGTTAAAATTAGCTCCCGGCATGGAAGCCGACGTGCTTGATTATATAGGGAAAAAATACCGGGGCGTGGTAATTGAAAGCTACGGTGCAGGCGGACTTCCTTTTCTCGACAAACACAATTTTTTAAATAAGCTTGAAGGACTTATTGAAAAAGGTAAAATTGTTGTTGTTGCAACTCAGGTAATGTTTGAGGGAAGCGACATGGGCATATATGAGGTAGGAGTAAAGGCACTTCAAAAGTATAATGTTCTCCAGGCTTATGACATGACCATTGAGGCGGTAATCACAAAATTAATGTGGATTATGGCTCTAACCAAAAATTTTGAAGAAGTAAAAGCCATGTTTTATACCCGGATACACGAAGATTCACTATACTAAGAAAGGAAGGTATGATAGATTTCTTTGTATCATACAAGGCAATTATGAAGAAGGTTGACATGCATATGCACACTATGGCTTCTGACGGCACATGGGACGCGACAGAGTTAAAAAACGAACTGATTAAAAATAAAATTGGAATATTTTCTGTTACAGACCATGACAGTGTTGACAATATCAAAAACATGCAGGAAATTTTAAGGAACAGGGATAATTTAATTTTTATTCCGGGAACAGAATTAACCGCTGAATATGAAGGAAAAGAATATCATTTAAATTTATATAATTACGATATAAACGACTTAAGGCTCCTTGAGTTATTGAACTGGACAAATCAAAACAAACTAAGCTCGAATTTTGATTATATCAATTATGCTGCAAACAAATACGATAATGTCAGTGCCGAGGATTATGAAAGATATGAATATGACAGGAAAAGGGGAGGATGGAAGTCAGCCAACTACATGATTGATAAAGGAATACACAAAGATATCCCTGAGCATTTAAAGGATGTTTACAATTCAGGACTCAAAGCAATGCTTAAAAGCCCTGAGGAAGTAATCCATACAGCTAAGAAAAGCGGAGGGAAAATATTTCTTGCCCATCCATCCTATCACTACAGGGATACAGCTATGCCCCCGGAAGAATTAGAGTACTGGCTGGCCCTTGGAATCGATGGAATTGAGTGCTTTTCCCCCTATAACGGAAACAAGGCACAATATTATGTTGATTTCTGCAAAAGGAATAATTTGATGATATCCGGAGGGTCGGACTGCCATGGCGATTTTATTCCCTCAAGGGTATTGGGCGTTCCTGATTTGTCACTGGATGATTTGAATATTAAGAAATTGTTGGATTAGGAATACACCTTAATCCGCATAAGTGGAAGGGGGCCGAGATGATATGCTAAATGAAAAATATGTTACTGCAATAATTGTTGCAGGAGGAAAAGGCAAAAGGATGGGGTCTGAAATTCCAAAGCAGTATATGGACATTGCAGGAAAAACAATTTTGGATACCACCTTGTACAAATTCGAAAAAAGCAATGAAGTAGATACTATAATCCTTGTTGTCAACAAGGAGGACATGGATTATGTAAAGGATGAAATTGCCCCCTGTTACCATAAGGTTGCACATGTGGTGCAGGGCGGCAAAACAAGGGTTGAATCGGTTTATCAAGGTTTGAAAAAGGCCGGAGAAAGCTCCGGCATAGTCTTAATCCACGATGGTGTAAGACCCTTTGTCTCCTATAATCTGATAAGCACATGTATAGAAAATGCATATGTTCACAAGGCATGTGTGCCTGTGATAGAAGTTTTGGACACCATCAAGGAAGTTTCGGAAGACGGCATGGTTGTAAAAACGCTTGACAGAAAAACATTAAGGGCTGTTCAGACACCCCAGGCTTTTGATTATGAAATAATAAGGGATTGCTATGAAAAGGCCGTTACCGAGGATGTGCAGTTTACAGATGACGCATCCATTGCGGAATATTACGGTTACAAGGTAAAAACAATAGAAGGATTGTACAAGAATATTAAGATAACAACACCCCTGGATTTAAGACTGGCAGAAATCATTGCCAGCATTTATTAAAGGAGTCGGCATGAAAGTTGGAATAGGTTACGATGTACATGCTTTAACAGAAAACAGAAAGCTGATCATAGGGGGAGTTCACATTCCTTATGAAAAAGGTCTTATGGGCCACTCAGATGCAGATGTTTTAATTCATGCAATAATGGACAGTCTTTTGGGAGCCATGGGAAAAGGCGACATAGGAAGACTGTTTCCGGATACGGATGACAGGTATAAGGATGCAGACAGCCGTGTTTTATTAAGAATAGTGTATGAATTAATGAGAGAAAATAAATTTGCGGCCGGCAATATTGATGCTGTTGTAATTGCTCAAAATCCAAAGCTCTCTCCCTTTATTGATGAAATGAGGAATAATATCGCCTGTGACCTGGAAACTGATATTTCCAATATAAACATCAAGGCAACCACCACTGAGTATTTAGGTTTTGAAGGAAGGGGCGAAGGCATTGCCGCCCAGTGCATATGTTTGCTGGAAACAAAGGAAAATTAATGAATACAACCTATATATTGAGCATATATAAATGTATATCCCTGTGCTATAATTTGGCTAATAAAAGTAAATGTTTGGGACACATCTTCAGCGGAAGAATGACACACCTTATGATTAGACCATAAGAAAGTGTCCATGTGCTGAAATGTACACATACTTACATTGCTGCCGGGGGATTGCATGGAAACTTATCAAATTATTTCAATTATAGGCGTACTGATTTTTATATATTTCATATTTTTTAAGAATAAAAGATCAGCCCAAAAAGAAATCAACAATTTAAATGAAATAGAATATACAGGCTCATCAACCATGACCTTCGATGATGTAGCGGGAAACTCAGAAGCTAAAGAAAGCCTTCTTGAACTGGTAGACTTCATACAAAATCCTGGAAAGTACAGCAGGTTTAATGTGAGGATGCCAAAGGGAATCCTTCTTTACGGCGAACCAGGAACAGGGAAGACGTTGATGGCAAAAGCGTTGGCAGGAGAAGCCGGGGTGCCCTTTTATGCCGTATCAGGCTCAGATTTTGTGCAGGTTTATGCCGGCCTTGGTGCAGGAAGAATAAGAAACCTTTTTAAAAAGGCCAAAAAATCAGGTAAAAGCGTTATATTCATAGATGAGATAGACGCCATTGGAAAGACCAGAGCTGCAGGCGGCATGAAAGGAAGCGATGAAGGAGACAGAACCTTAAATGCGCTTTTAACCGAAATGTCCGGATTTGCAGATGATTCAGGGACCCTGGTGGTTGCAGCCACAAACAGAATAGATACTCTGGACAAAGCCTTGTTAAGACCGGGAAGGTTTGACAGGCAGATAGAAATATTGCTGCCTGACAAAAATGCAAGAAAGGACATAATAAACCTGTACTTGAAAAAAATAGATGCAGAAGATGTAAATATTGATGAATTAGCCGATTTGACCGTTTATTTCAGCGGAGCAATGATTGAAAATTTAATAAATGAAGCGGCCCTGTCGGCAATAAGGCAAGGGTCGGATAAAATAAGGGAAGAACATATAAAAAGAGCATATCTGGAAGTTTTGGCAGGGGTTGAAAAAAAGGATTATGATAACGGAAGGCAAAAAACAGTCACTTCATATCATGAAGCGGGACATGCATTTGTTTCAAAGTACCTGCTTCCTGAAAATAAAATTATCCGTGTTTCTGTAATTCCCACAAGCAAGGGAGCAGGAGGATATACACTCAGCTCTCCCTGCCGGGAAGAAGTTACAAGCAAAAAGAAAATAATTAATCATCTTTCAGTATTGATGGCAGGAAGAGCATCAGAAGAAGTGTTTTTCGGTAATGAGAATATAACTGCCGGAGCGCAAAACGATATAGAAAAAGCAACCTCACTGGCTCTTGATTATGTTACAAGATACGGTATGAATGATTCTGTATTCATAAACTACCAATTGTTGTCAGATAAACTGAGAATACCCTTAACCACAGTTGAGGAGTCAGTAAAAAAACTGACTTCGGAAATATATGGACAGGTTATTAAAATAATAGAAGACAACAAAGAAAAAGTCGGTAAAATAGCAAGGCTTTTAATTGAAAAAGAAGTTATCTGCCAGGATGAACTGGATAATTTACTGTAAAAATATAGTTGAATATTATCTAAATCGCAGGATAAAATATCATTAAATACTATATTACATGTAAAAATCAGTTGTAAATATTGCATAAATTTGATATAATATAATTAAATAAACAGCCTGCGGTGTTCGGAAATCTTTTAATTCAACCGACATAATGTAAAAGGGAATTCAAGTTTGCCTGCCTATGACAAGCCCGCTTTGACGGGAAGCCAGAATCAGGCAACAGGACTCCCACCTGCCAAGGTGCGGGTGTGAATTATGGGTTTGCGGCTCACGCGGGTTTTTTATTTTATAAATTTGGGGACATTCCTCCTGCCAATAGAGACTTTCCCTAAATAGGGAGGTGTGTCCCCATACCTTTAACGAAGATATAATCAGGAAAACGGGAAAATAATATTTGCCTTTGCAATGGAATACATATATAATAAAAATAAAGAGGAATACATTACCAATGTTAAAAACAGGAGGAAAAACATGATTACAATAAAAGACGTTGCCAGGCTTGCAGAAGTATCCATATCGACCGTATCAAGAGTAATAAACGACTCAAAACCTGTCAGCCCGGAAGTCAGGAAAAGAGTATTAAAGGTTATTGAAGAAACCGGTTATAAACCAAATGATGTTGCAAGGAGCCTTGTAACAAGAAGGTCCTATTTGATAGGAGTTATAGTTAACAACCTGGCCTACTCTTATGTTGCCGATGTGGTTAGAGGAATAGAAGAAATCGGGAAGATGTACGGATATGATATTCTTCTTTGCAGCAGCTACGGAAGCAAGGAAACACAGGAAAAATATCTGCAGCTTTTGAACAGAAAGCAGGCGGAAGGATTGTTTCTTGTAGGGAATGTATTTGATGAAGATATAGTTAAATCAGCTAAAAGCCTTAAAAAACCATGTGTATTCTTTACCAGGGATATTCGTGAAAATATAAACCATATCACTGTTGACTGCTATTCTGCGATATATGATGTAACAAAGTATTTATTTGAAGAAGGCCATAGAAAAATTGCATATTTTTCAGACTTTGAAAACAGAACTACAATAGAAAATGAAAAGGTTGAAGGGTATTTAAAAGCAGTTGAGGATAACAAAACAGATTATTCTAAAATTTATGTTGTCGGAGGAAACAAGCACAGCAAGGCATATGATTTTGGGACTTCCATAATAAATGAAGCAAGGGATTTCACAGCCTGCGTATGCAGTTCTGATGAAATAGCAATAGGTATACTTGACAGTTTTTTAGACAATGGAATAAACGTTCCAGGGGATGTATCTATTGTGGGATTTGGAAATATCCGTGAAGGAAAATTCGTTAGGCCAGAGCTGACCACCATAGGCGAGCCTTATTATGATGTGGGAGCAGTAGGCATGAGGG
>JAGOIH010000187.1 GCA_017995755.1 Sedimentibacter sp.
ATAAAAAAATGGTGTCCGCTTTGTCTCCTGGTGCAGTCGGTATTAATATTTGAATTTTTATTTCTTTTGTCAGCGCCATTTGCTGGAGTTAATACAACTCTATTTATTCTGGCAGCCCTGATTTTTTTCTACAATACTTATTCCGACTATGTTGAACAAATATCTGATTATTAATAAATCAGAAAGGGATGATTACAGGATTAAGTTTTTAAAGTTAAAAAGAGAACCCGAACTTTTTTTGCAGGAATTAAAGAAGTCAGCCAGAATTGTACTACCAAAAACAGATTTATTGTTGACATATGGAGATCTGCAGAGTGACATAGAAATAACAGCTTTTCTAAGCCCATATTGCTCCGCATGTTCATCAAAATTCTTTGAAATCAATGATTTGATAAGAAAGGGATCACAATTTAAAATCCAACTGGTGTTCCCAAATATGAAAGATGATTTAACATTAAAGCTTCTCAGGCAATTATGCTTCTATATGGAGACGGACAACAAAGAAGATTCTTTAACGCTTCTTGACAAATGGTACGGGACAGATAAAAATTTAAAGCATACAATTTTTAATGATTTTGAAATAACCGAAGACTGTCATGGATTTGATGAAATGGTTAGTCAGAATCAGGAATTATTCCGTATTGGAAATATTCAAAGGGTTCCAACCATACTGGTAAATGATTTTATTTTACCACAGATGTACACCCTTGATGAATTGAAATATCATGTAAATGAAATTAAGCAATTAAGTGAAGTTGAACTTCTTATTAATACATAATAGCTGAAAGAGAAGAGCAGGGGTTTTCCCCTGTGCTCTGAGCTCTGCGCTCTGAGCCACAGCCCCTGCTCCGACCTTTCTAAAAACAGAAAGGGTTTTGCCTATGCAAAGATAAAGAATTTCCGTGACTCCGGTTACGGCCTGTGAAAGGATAAATCAGGAAAGACCAAAAATAGAATTAAAAATTAAGCATTATGAAGACACTTGGGAAACTAGATCAGGTAAAAAAACTGAATTTTTATTAATACTAAAAATCATGAAAAAAATAGGTAAATTGTTAATTAGCAAAGAAAAAACCTTGAGACAAGATGAATTATTAACTCTTAGGGGAGGGGACTATTTTTATTGTTTTTTATGTATTTGTCCTGGAGGTAGTCCTGCTAAATATGAATGGGCGGATGCAGCGCATCAAGCTAGATCTTTCGGATCGGAATGGTGTTGGGACCAGGCTGAATATCAGTTGTGTATTTGGGAACAAGATACAACCTGGTGTGGACCTCAATAATAAGTAAATGTTGGAGGAGCTTCTATTTGAAGCTCCTCCTTTAATGATGAAATTTTAAAATCAATGATTATCAGTAGAAATAGGAATTCATTTGCGATTATATTAATCATACTTTTAACAATACTCTCCTGTAAAGAAAGTCATAAGGTTGTTATTCCTATCCAAGGGATTGAAACTATTGATATTATAGGAAGTTATGAATCGAAGGGTGAGGTAAAACTTAGTTCAATAGCAGATAGCGTTGAATACATAAAGCTTGAATCATCAGATAAATGTATGGTAAGTAATCCATATTTGGTTGCTGCAAGAGATTCAATTTTAATTCTTATTGAATATCAGAAAATTCTTGTATTTAATAGAGTCACTGGAGCGTTTAAATATGAGATTTCAACTTTTGGAAGGGGACCATCTGAATATAGATCAACTCAAACAAATGGATATGATGAATTAAATAATTTGGTGTATGTTAGTTCATTTAATGAAGACAATATAATGGGTTTTTCAACCGATGGCTCCTTACAAATAATGTTTAAAAAACCTGGAAGCAATTATGAAATAAAGGGAAAGGAGTATAATATTGGATCATTTTGGCCATTCGCGAGAAATCAATATATTGGATATTCTGAAAACATTTCAGGTATTAATCCTGTAAAACTTGAACGATTCAATACCTCAGGTAGAATATTATATCAATATCCCAATTATAATTTTTTTGATAAGAATAAGCATAATGGCAGTTATAGAGAACATGATGATGGTTGGTTTTTTTGTTATACTGATTCTATTAGATTTTTTGAAATGTATACTGATACTATTTATACTGTACTAGATAAAAAGCTTTATCCAAGGTATTTACTGAAAATGGGTGAATTATCACCTCCATATTATCTTATGTCAGTAGATGTTGGATTAGATTTTAAGCATTTCGACTATTTTCATATACGAAAAATATTCGAGTCACCACGTTTCCTGTTTTTTACATTACGTCTGAAGAATTATAGACATTTATGTTTTTATGACAAAAAGTTAAAAGAAACAAAAGTGTGTGAGGTTGTAAGTGATAAAGAGCATTATGAAGTCCAAACAACTTATGAAAATATACCTCGTTTCGGTCGTGTCAGATGGGAAAAGGAAACCAGAACGATTGGATTGGTAGATGATATAAATAATTTTATCCCATTTGGAGTTGGTAACAAATGTATATATATAAACAGGAATAATGAACTAATAGCTTATATTCAGGCTTCAGATGTAGAAAGGTGGTTTAAAATGAATCCCGATAAGGTAAAGAATCTTCCTGAAAATCTAAAGAAATACTCCGAGGTTAAAGCAACTGACAATATAATTGTTATGGTCATTAAACTTATTGAATAATGAATCTTATTCAGCTCGGCAGTGCATATAAAATAATGAAATTTGAAGTCTACAAGCAGCTCGACTCCATGGATTGCGGCCCATCATGTCTTCGCATGATAGCTAAATATTATGGGAAGTCTTACAACTTACAATCACTCCGTACAAGATCATTCATAACAAAATCAGGCGTCTCAATGCTTGGCATCAGCGAAGCTGCAGAGAGCATTGGCTTCCGCACACGGGGCTACCGTCTCACATGGGAACAACTTCGCGACGAGGTGCCTCTCCCCTGCATAGTTCATTGGAACCAGAGGCACTTTGTAGTGGGGTATAAGGTTAAGAAGCGGAAGGCGGGGAGAAGGGGGCGGGGAGCAAGGAGGCATGTCCGTTAGA
>JAGOIH010000188.1 GCA_017995755.1 Sedimentibacter sp.
ACCGTTATAAAAACAGCAGTACTTCCGGGAGATTCATATGAGAGTATATTTATTGCCGGCCAGGTTGGAGAAATCTATAATATCAGAAATGGACAGATAAGGCTTTTTTTGGATATCCGCCAGAGGATTATCCGTCTGGGCCAAAACGGCGGCTACGATGAACGTGGTCTGCTGGGTCTGGCCTTTCATCCTAATTTTTATCTTAAC
Organism: Sedimentibacter sp.; assembly: GCA_017995755.1. Classification (GTDB taxonomy): domain Bacteria; phylum Bacillota; class Clostridia; order Tissierellales; family Sedimentibacteraceae; genus Sedimentibacter. The sequence continues at coordinate 208 of JAGOIH010000188.1, forward strand.
GGTCTTTTTTACCTTCATTATTCAGCAGCAGGAACACAAGGCCCAGGTGCTCTTTCAGGGTCTTTTCAACCAAATCCCTGCGACCCTGAAACATTGAATTTGAGATGGACAAATAGAGATACCCAATATGACCATATAGATACTGTGGAAGAATGGTCCCTGCAGTCCAACGGTCAAGCTCAAAAAAGGCGTACCTTGCTGAACTTAAGAAGGCCATTCATGAACCATAACGGTGTCAACAGCTTAAACTTTTCACCTGAAACAGGAAGGCTGGTACTTACTACCGGAGACGGGGGTTCAGGATATGATCCCTTTAATTCAGCGCAGAATATTATGGAGGTTGCCGGCAAAATAATTGAAATAGATGTAAATACTGATACAGCCATAAACAATCTGCCGGTTGTTACACGATTTAACGAGCTTCCCGAAGCTGTTCAAAGAACACTTACCGTAATGGCAAAAGGCGTCCGCAATATTCCAGGCATAGCATTTCAAAGGTATTATAATCAATATATAAAGTATGCGGGGAATGTAGGCCAGGATTTGATTGAGTCGATTTTTACTTTTACTTCCTATAAGCCCATACCGGTGACAGAAATTACTCAAGCAGCAAACCAAAGCTCTGATCAGGAAGGTTTTGTCAACCTTGGCTGGAGAGGATGGGAAGGTGATTTGCCTACGCCAATTATAAACAGCTGCCTGTCAAATTCATCGCTGGTTGAGAAAACAACAGCTTATTATAATGAAGCAATAAGTACTGCAGCTAAGCGCCTGCTGCCGCTGACTTGCTACTATCACATGGATTCACGTCCCGATAAATTCAGAGGTACTGCACTCACAGGTGTTCAGCCCTATATGGGCTATGATATTCCCGATCTGACAGGCTGTATTGTATTTATCGATTTTGCCAGGAAAGGAGAATCCCCTGTAAGAGGGGCATTAGCCTATACAAAGGTAAGAACGGAATGCAGGCAGTATGATTACAGCCTTATTGATACTAATTATAATTTCGGGTCCCAATCGGCTTACTATGTAAGCTTGGGAACAAATCTGACTCAATCAAAACTGTATTTAGGCGTCTACGGCTCTTCCAATGTTACTGATCTAAATCAAGGCACTGTTTTTGAAATTGTATAATGCTTTAAAGTGTGATTTATAACTTACTTAAAAATGTTTGGTGAGACTTTAAAGAAAAGACTAATATTGATATTTTGCTCTTTTTCTGATTGGCAGATAAGTTACAGGATTAATAAAAGCCAGTGTAGATAATAAACAATCTGACTGGCTCTATTTAATCGGTGACTTAATCCATATAAGTGTGAACATCCTGGCACATTAAGGTTCATAAATAAAACTTGATTCACCGTTTACCAAAACCTCATCTTGAAATCTAACATTTCTTACCTTTGCTCTTTTCAATGACCTCATATGTCCAGTCAAAAAAAGAATTTTTTCCTTTTCACCCTGAATTTCAAGCCTGACATCCCCATTTTTCATATTGCTTACACTTCCGGTTAAATTAAGCCGTTTTGCCAATTCATATATTTCTAGTCTAAAGCCGACTTTTTGGACCCTGCCGGAAAAAATAATCAGACTTCTTGATATTTTGGATGGTTTGAAATCAGGAATCCTTGTGTTTTGAACCTTGTTTATCACATACTTATTTTTAATTCCTTTAATATAATTATTCAATCCCCATAACCCCCTTTTCAGTTGCCTGTTCTTATATTATTAATATTACGTAAAGTAATATAAAACAAGGCTGCTAATCCTTGTTTACGTCTATATTAAAAGTATTACTGAGTTAAATCAAGGTTATGTTTTTGAAATTATATTGCTTAATAATTTTTAGGCCTGCTTGTTCATGCAGGGTTGTAGAAAATTGTTGAATTTTGTCGAATAGGATGATATTATATTAAAATCTTATACTAGCGTAGCTAAATACTGTATAAGAATAGGAGCTTGTATGAAAACAAAATTAATTGCTGACTCAACATGTGATTTATCACAAGAAATATTAAATCGTTACAATATTTGCTTAGCTCCATTGGTTGTTACAATTGAAGGAAAGGAATACAAGGACCGCATAGATATTTCAAACGATGAATTTTATAAGAACCTGATGACCTTTAAAACATATCCAACCACTTCGATGCCAAGCCCCGAATCATATATTGAATGTATTAAGGGAGCAATAGACCAGGGGTATGAAAAGGTTCTTTGCATATGCATGTCAAGCGGAACAAGCGGGTCTTACCAAAGTGCCTTGCTGGCCAAGGAATTATTTTTTGAACAAAATCCTGATTCCAATATCGAATTTCAAGTAATAGATTCGGTTTCCATGAGCCATGGAAGCGGATGGCTTATTATGAAATGTGCCATGCTTATTGAAGAAGGATATACATTTGAAGAGCTTGTTGAATACTGTGAAACAATAAAATACAGAATAAAGCATTTTTTATCGGTAGATGATTTGGATAGTCTGATACGCAGCGGAAGGCTGTCGAATGCAAGCGGTGTAATAGGCAAATTGCTGAATGTAAAACCGATTATGTCAATGAAGAATACAAAAGGCGCTGTTGTTGCCAAAAAGAGAGGCAGCAAACAGGTTTATAATTATTACGTTCAAGAGTTTATAAATCGGGTAGATTACGAGCAGACTAATTTTATTATCGTCGGATATACATCCGACATTAATAAAGCGGAGAATTTAAAGGCTCTGCTTATTGAAGCCGGATTTAAGGGTCAGGTTTATATTATGCAGATGGGGGTGGCTGTTGGTACCCACGTGGGCTTAGGAGGTCTTTCCATGTTCTTT
>JAGOIH010000041.1 GCA_017995755.1 Sedimentibacter sp.
GTGATTGAGACTGAGAGACTGCGAGGTGTTTTGCAAACCGCTTAAAAAATTAATTTTTGATTAGATAAAGAGGAGATTAGATGAAAAGAAAAGTTGTTATAACAGGAATCGGAGTAGTAAGCCCCATTGGTACGGGAGATATTTTTTGGGAGAATGTAAAAAAGGGAAAATGCGGAATTAATTTTATTGAATCCTTTGACACGTCGGACTTCAGCGTTAAATTAGCAGCAGAAGTGAAGGATTTTGATCCTGTTTTATACATGGAAAAGAAGGAATCCAAAAGAATGGACAGATATAGCCAGTTTGCCCTCGCTGCTGCAGATATTGCAGTAAAGGATTCCGGTCTTGATACTGAGGGAATTGATTCTGACAGATTTGGATGTATTGTTGGAAGTGCCGTAGGCGGAATTCATACAATTGAAGAAGAGCATCAAAAGCTTTTGACAAAGGGGCCCGGCAAGGTTTCAACATTTTTCATACCAATGATGCTTTCAAATATGGCATCCGGACTGATTGCCGTAAAATACCAGGCCAAGGCTGTGAATATAAGTACTGTGACTGCTTGTGCAACAGGTGCCAATGCAATAGGAGAATCATACAAAAGAATACAGGATGGAATCTGCGATGTTATGATTGCAGGAGGTGCTGAAGCTGCAATAACTCCCTGCTCCATAGCAGGATTTACTGTTCTTACCACATTATCAACAACAACAGACATAAACAGAGCTTCCATACCTTTTGACAAGGACAGACATGGTTTTGTAATGGGAGAGGGTGCCGGCCTAATGGTTCTTGAAGATTATGAGCATGCTCTTAAAAGAGGAGCAAGAATATATGGAGAAATTGCCGGATATGGAGCAACATGCGATGCTTATCATATGACAAGCCCCGACCCCAGCTCTGAAGGTGCCACTAAATCAATGATAAATGCTATTTTGGATGCAGGAATCCAGCCAGAGGATATAACCTATATAAATGCTCACGGAACATCCACCTTGTACAATGATAAATTTGAAACCCAGGCGATTAAGAATGTTTTCAAGGAAGATTCAAAGAATATCTATGTAAGCTCCACAAAATCCATGACAGGACATTTGCTTGGAGCGGCAGGAGCTGTAGAAGCAATAATCTGTGTTAAAGCCATAGAAGATTCGTTTATTCCTGCCACCATAAATCATGCGGAGACTGACCCGGAACTGGGGTTGAATTTTGTGCCTAATGTTGGAATTTCAAAAGAATTTGATTATGCACTGTCAAATGCATTTGGATTTGGAGGTCATAATGCAACATTGGTTTTAAAAAAATACAAAGGATAGTATTATGAACTATGATATAAACGATATTCAAAATATAATTCCCCACAGGTATCCAATGCTTTTAATCGATAAGATTATTGAGCTTGAAGAAGGGAAAATGGCTGTAGGAATAAAAAATCTGACAATGAATGAACAGTTTTTTCAGGGTCATTTTCCCGGAAACCCTGTAATGCCGGGGGTCTTAATCATTGAAGCACTGGCGCAGACAGGAGCCTTTGCCATATTGTCCTTAGAAAAATTTAAAAGCAAGACGGTTTATTTTGGCGGGATTCAAAGTGCAAAGTTCAAAAGAAAGGTTCTTCCGGGAGATACATTGAAGCTGGTTACAGAAATAACAAAGCTGAAATCAACCTTTGGAATCGGTTCGGCAATTGCTTATGTTAATGGGGAAATTGCAGCAGAAGCAACACTTATTTTTGCAGTGGAATAGTTGCAAACCCAGTCCTTGGAGAGACTGGTTGATTCCCTTGATGTTCTATCCAAATTTTCTACAAGCAGGTAGAATGACCCCTACTTATATCAAGAAAATATATTTTTATCATTATTTTTAACCTCCTAATAGGAGGTTATTTTTATAAAAGTCAAGTTTAAAACTCTCAAATTTTACTTTTGTAAATAGATAATTGTTAAGGAGAAAACAATAATAAACAATGATTTATAAAAAATTACTTAAGTAATAAAAAAGCAAAAATGTTCTTCTTTTAGTATTTACCGATTTAGATAAAAACTTGACAAACTATCGTTTTTATCTTATTATTAAGCAATATGGAATAGTGTTAGATTTATTAAAAATTATCATAAAGGTGGTGGTATAGTGTCAATTGAAGTAATTAAGGTAATAAAGGAGGCGGAGGAAAAAGCTGAAGCAATTAAAAAGGATGCCGCAGCACAAGCAAGACAGGTTATTACCAATGCTAATGCAAAAGCTCAAGAAATCTTGGATGAAGCAAGGAAAAAAGCAGAATCTGACAGATCTGAAGTATTAAGCAAAGCAGAATCCGAGGGACAACTTCTTTATGACGGCATTATTAACGATGCTGCAAGGGATTGTGACGAAATATTAACAAAATCAGGCCAAAACATGGACAAGGCAGCTTCGATTATACTGGAAAGGATCGTGAAGACCAGTGACAATAGTTAATATGAACAAAATCAACATCGTAGGTTTAGACAGTATAAAAACAGAGCTTATTAAAAGAATTATGGATTTAGGAGTTGTTGAAATAAGCTCCCAGGATTTTAAACTTACAGACCCTGAATGGAATAGCTATGTAAAAAAGGATGGCAATGAAAATGAAGTTTTCAATTTGGACGTGAAAATTTCACAAGTTTCCGAAGTACTGAACAGCCTTGAAAAGTACGACACAAGCAAAAGACCCTTATTTAATACAAGAAAACCTGTTTCTTCAGCCGAATTTATAAAGGCATTGGAGAAAAACGACAGCGTATCTGAAAACGTGAACAGAGTTCTTGGATTAAACAAGTCATTAAGCGAGCTTTGTTCTGAGGGAAACAAAATTGAAGCAGCTATTTTAAGCTTAAAGCCATGGATTAAGTATCCGATTCCTCTTGACATGACAGAAACTAAGTACACCAGCGTAATAATCGGTGCCGTACCCAGTATTGCGGATATTAATGAGCTGAAATCCAAACTGTTTAGAACAACGGAAAGATGTTATATGGATGTGGTGGACAGTGACAAGGATCAGTATTATTGCTCATTTATATGTCTTACCGAAGAAAAAGAGGATATTTTGGAATTGCTGAAACAATATGGTTTTTCTCCTGTTACATTCAAGGACCTAAGGGGTACTGCAGAAGAAAATATAATGCTGTATGAAAACAGCTTAAAAGAAATATCTGCCAAGAAGGAGACTGTGGATAACGATATAACGGAATTAGTATCCTTCAAAGAAGAAATTCAGCTGTATCATGACCATCTGGTAATTGAAAGAGATAAAAATAAAGTACTGAGCAGCATGCTTAAGACTGATACAACCTTTTATGTTGAAGGCTGGGTGCCTGAAGCATGCAAAGACAGTGTTCAAAAGGTTTTAGACCAATATCAGTGCTGGTATGATTTTAAAAAGCCCGAGGAAGGGGAAAACTTTCCAATTTTATTGAAAAACAATGCTTTTGCTGAGCCCTTTGAATCAATAACAGAGCTCTACAGCCTGCCTGCAACATCCAACATAGATCCGACGGCAGTGATGGCACCGTTTTACGTTTTGTTTTTCGGTATGATGTTGGGAGATGTGGGATATGGTGTTATGTTTGCTCTGGGATGCTACATCATACTCAAAAAGTTTGATATAGAAGGTACTTTTGGCAGAATGCTCAAGGTGTTTTTCTGGGGCGGAATATCCACTATTTTTTGGGGAGTTATGTATGGAAGCTGGTTTGGGGATGGTTTAGTTGTAGGAGCAAAACATCTTTTCAATATTAATCTGCCTTTGAAATACGTATGGGTAGACCCCTTAAAAGAACCTATGGTTGTGCTGATAGTATCTTTTGTTATGGGTCTGGTCCACTTATTTGTAGGAATGGGAATGAGCGCCTATATGTCAATAAGAGATGGCCACCTTGCGGATGCACTTATGGATGTGGGTCTTTGGTATTTGTTTATCTTAGGACCTATATTCTGGCTTGCAGGAGATATGATAATTCCGGGTTCTGTATTGCCTGTTATAGGTAAATGGGTGACAATAGCTTCAGCAATAGGACTCGTCCTTACTCAAGGAAGGGCAAAACCGAATATAATCGGCAAACTTACAAGCGGAGTGCTTGCCTTGTATGGAATAACAGGCTACCTGGGAGATGTTCTTTCATATTCAAGACTTCTTGCACTTGGACTGGCAACAGGAGTTATTTCATCTGTTTTAAGTTTGATTGGCTCCATGGGAAGCGGCATAACAGGTGCAATTATGTATGTATTGGTTTTTGTATTCGGCCATACACTAAATTTTGCCATAAATGGTCTTGGTTCATTCGTTCACTCGGCAAGGCTTCAATATGTAGAATTTTTCGGTAAATTTTATGAAGGTGGAGGAGATGCATTTGCTCCTTTCACTAAAAAAACTAAATATATTAAAATTAAGGAGGAAATTTAAAAATGGAATTTACAATGGGTGGTTTTTTAGCTATTTTAGGTGCTGCTAATGCATCTATGGCAGGAATAGGAAGTGCATGGGGAGTTGCTATTGCAGGTATGGCTGCAGGCGGAGTTATTGCAGAGGATCCAAAGAAGTTCGGTCCCACATTGATGCTGCAGGCACTGCCTGGAACACAGGGTATTTATGGTCTTCTTATAGCATTTATTATAATGAATAAAATAGGTGTACTTGGAGGCAGCATAGCTCCTTTGACAACTGCTCAGGGATTAATGTTTTTGGCAGCATCACTTCCATCCGGTATAACAGGAACCATATCAGCTATTTGGCAGGGTAAGGTTGCAGCTACCGGTGTTCAGCTTGTTGGAAAGAGACCTGAAGAAATAGCAAAAGCAATGGTATACGCAGCTATGGTTGAAACATATGCAGTTCTGGCACTTCTTGCATCATTCCTTATGGTAAATGGAATTCAGGTTTAAAGGAGTGTGTTAAAATTTATAATAAGGATGTGATCAAATGAGCATTGAAAATATTACTTCAAAGATTTTAAGCGATGCACAAAATAATGCTGATTCCTCTTTGAAGAGTGCGGAAAGTACAAAGCAGGAATTATTAAATAAAGCTAAAGCTGAAGCTGAAGCATTAATAAAGACTGAGGCGGAAAAAGCAGCAAATGATGCGGTTGAATTAAAAAACAGAAGAGTATCTGCTGCGGAACTTCAAGGCAGAAAGATGCTTTTGTCAGCAAAGCAGGAAGCGATTAAAAAGAGTTTTGGTGCTGCAATCGAAAAGCTTAAAGCAATGCCGGAAGATGAATATTTGAGTTTTTTAGGCCAGGAGATTATAAAAATTCCCAATTGTGAAGGGACAATAGTTTTAAATGCCAAAGACAGGGAAAATATCGGTGAAAGATTAGTAAAAGCTGTAAATGAAAAACTAGGGGCAGAAAAAATTGTATTGAGCAAAAATACAGTTAAGGCGAGCGGCGGATTCGTTCTTAAAAAGGGAAGCGTGGAAATAAACAACACTTTTGAAACCCTTTTGGATTCAATGAAGGACGAACTTACCGGCAGTATAGCAAATGCGCTTTTTAAATAATTTTCCTGCCTGAAAGGAGGAATGACTTTGGCGAAGATTAAGGAAAATGATTATTTATATTCTACTTCAAGAGTAAAAAGCATAGAAAAACATATGCTTACCCGTGAAAGAGCAGAAAAAATGATAGATGCAAAAACAATGGAAGATGCCTTAAGAGTACTGGATGATTGTTATTACGGTTATTCAAATGAAGTAACTGATTTTAATGATTACGAAGGTCTTCTTGCTGAAGAGCATAAGAAGACATATGATTTTATTAGATCTATAGCTCCTGAAGCTGAACACTTCAATTTATTTTTGTATCCATATGATTATCATAACTTGAAAGTATTGATGAAAAACGAGTATTTGAACAAGAATGAAACAGATATTCTTGTTGATACGGGAACCATTGATCTTAAGGTTTTAATGCATGCTCTGAAAGAGAGAAGTTTTACTGATTTGACGGAGAACATGGGAAAAGCATTGAATGAAGTAATTGAAGAATTTCCAAAAACAAAGGATCCTCAGCTCATAGATATTATTTTTGACCGGTATTGTTTTGATGAAATGCTTAAGGCTGCAGAAAAAACCAATAATGAATATATTATTGATTATGTAAAAATGCAGATAGATTCAAATAATATTAAAACATTTGTAAGACTTAAGAAAATGAAAAAATCCTGGGATTTTTTCAGCAGGGTATTCTTACAGGGCGGTAAAGTTCATGAGCATATATTTATCAGGAACTACGATGAGCCTTTTGAAAAATTCGGAGAGCTTCTCCTGGCTTATGATTTCAAGGAAGTATTTCTTGAAGGAACTGAAGCGTTAGCTGAAACAGGAAAGTTTACAAAGCTGGAAAAGCTTCTGGATAACAAGCTCATGGAGCATGTAAAGTCTGCCAAATATTTTCCTTACGGCATAGAAGCTCTTGCAGGATATCTGATAGCTAAGGATAATGAAATTAAAACTGCACGAATAATTTTGGCAGGTAAAACAGCAGGCATCTCGCCGGAACTTATAAAAGAGAGGTTGAGAGAGACTTATGTATAAGATAGGGATTATTGGAGACAAGCAAAGCGTTCAAGGATTCAAAGCTGTGGGATTGGATGTATTTGACTGCAGCAAGGCTGATGAAGCAAGGCGTACGCTGCATAAAATTGCTGATGATAATTATGCAATTATTTATGTGACAGAAAGCCTGTATAATGAAATAAAAGAATCAATATACGAGTACAATCAAGAACGTCTGCCGGCAATTATTCCTATACCGGGAATGCAGGGATCCTTAGGCATAGGGATTAATAACATTAAGAAGGCAGTTGAGAAAGCAGTTGGTGCAGACATATTGTTTAGTAACGATTAATGTAAAAAAAATGAAAGCAGGTGATTAGTTTAATGAGCCAAGGTAGAGTAGTTAAAATATCCGGTCCATTGGTTATAGCAGATGGTATGAAAGAAGCCGATATGTTTGACGTTGTCCGTGTAAGCGAGCAAGGCCTCATAGGAGAAATTATCGAGATGCGCGGTGAAATGGCATCCATACAGGTTTATGAAGAGACATCAGGCTTAGCTCCGGGAGCACCGGTTGTTTCCACGGGAGCGCAGCTTTCTGTTGAACTGGGACCCGGACTTATTGAAACAATATATGATGGAATACAACGTCCCTTAGAGGAAATAAGAAGAGTAGCAGGACCTAATATTACAAGAGGAATAAGCATTCCTGCTCTTAACAGGGAGAAAAAATGGGATTTTGTACCTGCCGTAAAAGCCGGAGACAGGGTGGAAGCAGGAGATATAATAGGTACTGTTCAGGAAACTATAGTTGTTGAGCATAGAATCATGGTTCCTTTCGGAGTTTCCGGAGAAGTTGCTGAAATAAAAGAAGGAAGCTTCACGGTTGAAGAAACTGTATGCGTTGTTAAAAAAGACAGCGGTGAACATGTTAATTTAACCATGATGCAAAAATGGCCTGTAAGAAAGGGCCGTCCATATAAGGAAAAACTGGTTCCAGTAAGTCCCTTGTTAACAGGTCAAAGAGTTATAGACACATTATTCCCCATTTCAAAGGGCGGCGTTGCAGCAGTTCCCGGACCTTTCGGAAGCGGAAAGACGGTTGTGCAGCACCAGCTGGCAAAATGGGCGGATGCTGAAATAGTTGTATATATAGGCTGCGGAGAGCGTGGAAATGAAATGACAGACGTTTTAATGGAGTTCCCTGAGTTGAAAGACCCGAGAACAGGTAAATCACTTATGAAACGTACCGTTCTTATTGCAAATACCTCCGACATGCCTGTTGCAGCCCGTGAAGCATCAATTTATACAGGAATCACAATGGCTGAGTATTTCAGAGACATGGGTTATTCCGTAGCACTTATGGCTGACTCTACGTCACGCTGGGCGGAAGCACTTCGTGAAATGTCCGGCCGTCTCGAGGAAATGCCCGGTGAGGAAGGTTATCCGGCATACCTGGCATCCCGTCTTGCCCAGTTCTATGAAAGAGCAGGAAGGGTTATAAGCTTGGGTAAAGATGGAAGAGAAGGAGCATTGTCCGCCATCGGAGCAGTTTCACCTCCCGGCGGTGATATTTCAGAGCCTGTATCCCAGGCTACTCTTCGTATAGTAAAAGTGTTCTGGGCACTTGATGCACAGCTGGCATACAGCAGACACTTCCCGGCAATTAACTGGCTTACAAGCTATTCCTTGTATGTTGACAGATTAGGTCCATGGTTTGATGAAAATGTGGCAAGGAACTGGAGTGAAATGCGTAATGAGGTTATGAAGCTTCTGCAGGAAGAATCAGAATTAAATGAAATAGTACAGCTGGTTGGTGTTGACTCATTGTCGGTTTATGACAGATTGAAGTTAGAGGCAACACGATCAATAAGAGAAGACTACCTGCATCAAAATGCATTCCATGAAATTGATACCTACTCATCACTTGAAAAGCAGCATAAACTCTTGTCATTAATACTGAGAAACTATCACAAGGGAGTAGAAGCATTAAGCGAAGGAGCAGATTTCAAAGCATTGTCAGAGCTTCCTGTAATAGAGAGAATAGGAAGATTCAAATATATTGAAGAAAAAGATATAAAGGAAGTTTACGAAAACATTGAAAAACAAATTGATAAAGAAATTTCGGCTTTAACAGCAAGCAAGGAGGTTGAGTAGTATGATTAAAGAATATAGGACCATATCTGAAGTAGCAGGACCTTTGATGCTTGTTAAGGATGTTGAAAATGTTGCATATGATGAGCTTGGAGTAATTGAACTCCCAAGCGGGGAAACCAGAAGCTGCAGGGTTCTTGAAATCAACGGGAGCAATGCACTGGTTCAATTGTTTGAAAGTGCTGCCGGAATCAACCTGGCTGATTCCAAGGTAAAATTCCTTGGAAGAGGAATGGAATTTGCAGTTGCAGAAGATATGCTGGGACGTGTATTTGACGGACTTGGAAGACCTATAGACAACGGTCCTGAAATTATACCTGAAAAGAGACTGGATATTAACGGTCTTCCCATGAACCCTTCAGCAAGAGACTATCCTAATGAATTTATTCAAACAGGTGTTTCTGCCATAGACGGTTTGAACACATTGGTAAGAGGACAGAAGCTGCCTATATTCTCAGGCTCCGGACTTCCTCATGCTAACCTGGCAGCACAAATTGCACGTCAGTCAAAGGTTTTGGGTACTGAATCCAAGTTCGCTGTTGTATTTGCTGCAATAGGTATAACTTATGAAGAAGCAGATTTCTTTATTTCTGACTTCAGACGTACCGGTGCAATCGACAGAACCGTATTGTTCATGAACCTGGCAGATGACCCTGCAATCGAGCGTATATCAACACCGCGTATGGCTTTGACAGCAGCAGAGTTCCTTGCTTTTGACAAAGATATGCATGTATTGGTAATATTGACGGATATAACAAACTATGCTGAGGCTCTTCGTGAAGTATCTGCTGCACGTAAGGAAGTTCCCGGCAGACGTGGTTATCCGGGATATCTGTACACTGACTTGGCATCCATTTATGAAAGAGCAGGAAGAAAAAGAGAACATGCCGGCTCCATTACAATGATACCGATTCTTACAATGCCTGAGGATGATAAAACACATCCTATTCCTGACCTTACAGGATATATTACGGAAGGACAGATTATTCTTTCCCGTGAGCTGTACAGAAAGAATATTAAGCCTCCTATAGATGTTTTACCTTCCTTGTCACGTTTGAAAGACAAGGGTATTGGCAGGGGCAAAACCAGGGAGGACCACTCCGACGTATTGAACCAGCTGTTTGCAGCCTATGCAAGAGGTAAGGAAGCAAAGGAACTTATGGCCATACTTGGAGAAGCGGCACTGTCAGATGCTGATAAATTCTTTGCAAAATTTGCAGACGAATTTGAAAAGAGATATGTGTCTCAAGGCTATGAAACAAACAGAACCATCGAAGAAACACTGGAAATAGGCTGGGATCTGCTGACACTTCTTCCTAAGGGAGAATTAAAACGTATAAGGGATGAGTATCTTGAGAAATATTATCCGGAAAAAGAATAGCATAGGGGTGGTTATGTGGCAAGATTAAATGTTAATCCTACCAGAATGGTATTAACCTCTTTGAAAAATCGTTTAAGAGTGGCAGTAAAGGGTCACAAAATGCTGAAGGACAAACGTGACGAGCTTATGAAGCGGTTCCTGGAACTTGCCAGAGAGAATAAAGCTCTGCGCGAGCAGGTAGAAGCACATATTGGCGATGTTTATTCAAATTTTGTAATTGCCAGTGCTGTAATGTCCTCGGAGGTTTTGGAGGAAGCCCTTATGTATCCTAAACAGGGAGTAACCATAGAGGTAGGCAGAAAGAATGTAATGAGTGTAGATGTTCCGGTGTTTGATTTTAAAACTACAACTGATGACACTGCAAATATTTACCCTTACGGTTTTGCCAATACTTCAGCTGAGCTTGACAATGCAATCGAAAATTTGTCGAATATTTTCCCTGAGCTGTTAAAATTGGCAGCTGTTGAAAAAGAAGTTCAACTTCTTGCAGCTGAAATCGAAAAGACCAGAAGAAGAGTTAATGCTCTTGAATATGTTATGATTCCCCAGCTTGAGGAAACTATCAAGTACATTCAAATGAAGCTTGATGAAAACGAAAGAGGTAATCAAACAAGGCTAATGAAGGTTAAGGACATGATGGTTCAAGAAGCAATCGAAGAAAAGCAGCAGTTTACCAAGGATGCTTTTGACGAATATGTAAATAAATAAAAAAATATTATTCAGACACGAATAAAAAGTACTGCTCAGGCGGTACTTTTTTCAAAGAAAATAATAAAAATATCCGCTCACGGTTTCGGACACGAATAATTCTATGAGCTTATTACGACTAAAAATCCTACAGCTTGCAAACTCGCTTCGCTCAAACAGTGCAAGCTGCTTAACGGATTTTCAGTCTGCATTCGCTAAGAATTATAATCGTGTCCTGCAAATGTTCGCTAAATATTTTTATTATTTTCTATCAGTTGCAGAAATTAAAGATTAATAGAGCCAAGGCAATACTTTTTTCTTGACATAGAATGGTTTTAAATATATACTTTGAATATCAAAATAATAGACTATAAAAATAATGGTGGACATATGATATTAAAGGAATTAAAAATAGGAGACTTGACTGCAAAAATCCCAATAGTTCAGGGAGGCATGGGTATAGGCGTATCTCTTGCAAATTTAGCGGCAGCAGTTGCAAATGAAGGGGGCATAGGAACCATATCCGGTGTTCAAATCGGCTTTAGAGAGCCAGATTTTTTAAATAACCCTGTTGAAGCAAATTTAAGGGCAATCGGCAAGGAGATTAAAAAAGCAAGAGAAAAATCAAAGGGTATTATTGCCATGAATTTCATGGCAGCTATGAACAATTATGAATTGTATGTTAAAAAAGCAGTTGAAGAAAAAATAGATATTATCGTATCAGGTGCAGGGCTTCCAATTGCTCTTCCAAAGTTAACAAAGGGGACAAATACGAAGATTGCACCCATAGTATCTTCTGCCAAGGCAGCAAAAATAATTATCAGAAGTTATCTGAAGTCAGACAGGCTGCCGGATGCAATAATAGTGGAAGGACCATTGGCAGGAGGGCACCTTGGTTTTAAGATGGATGAACTTTTGGAAAATAAATGCATGCCTTTAAAAGATATTGTTAAGGAAGTAAAGTCTTTATTAAGGGCCTTTGAGGAAGAATACAAAGTGAAGATACCCTTGATTGCAGCAGGAGGAATAAGGACCGGGGAGGATATCCTTGAACTTGAAGAAGCCGGGGCAGACGGTTTTCAGTTAGCAAGCTTGTTTGTCCCTACTATAGAATGTGACGCTCACGAAAATTTCAAGTCAACATATGTTAATGCTGATGATGAAAATATAAAAATTATTAAAAGCCCGGTAGGAATGCCCGGAAGAGCCATAGAAACAAATTTTCTCAAAGGTGCGGGAAAGGTTATTCTTACAAGATGTTATAGATGTATGCCGGGCTGCAATCCCAGGGAAATTCCATACTGCATATCGGAAGGCTTGATAAATTCTGTGGAAGGAAGGGACGGCTTGGTCTTTTCCGGTGCAAACCTGAACGATGTAAATAAAATTACCACAGTAAAAGAGGTAATCAACAGTTTAATATGTTAAAACAAAAAACCTTTACAAATCATTAAAATAAATATATGATTAATCTGTTATTTTTTTATTGTTTATCCTGTGCACGCTGCTGTACAGGGATTTGTGAAGGAGCAAAGTATGGAAAGGAAAAGGTCCAGTGGTATATTGATGCATATTTCCTCATTGCCCGGCGAATATGGAATTGGAGATTTTGGCAAGGAGGCATATTCCTTTGTAGACTTTTTGGCAGATGCAAAACAAAAATACTGGCAGGTACTGCCATTGGGAATAACAGGATACGGAGATTCTCCCTACCAGTCCTTTTCCTCATATGCAGGCAACCCGTATTTTATAGAACTGGATGAATTTATTGAGAGGGGATACCTGACTAAAGATGAAATCAACAGCATTGATTTAGGCTGTGATGTGACCAGGGTTGATTACGGACTGCTGTACAGGAACAAAATGCACCTCTTGGAAAAGGCTTATGAAAAAGCAAAGGAAGACTTAAAGGAAGATTTATACAGGTTTTATTGGGATAATAATGAATGGCTGAAAGAATTTGCACTTTTTATGTCAATAAAAAAACATCATGGAAATGTTTCCTGGCTGATATGGCAGGAGGAATACAGGAGGAAGGATTCAAAAGTTGTAGAGAAATTTGAAATTGAAAATATTGACAGGATATATTTTTGGACATTTACTCAGTATTTCTTCTATAAGCAATGGTATAGGTTAAAATCATATGCCAATGTTAAGGGTGTTAGAATCATAGGAGATTTGCCCATATATGTAGCAGAAGACAGCCAGGATGTATGGAGCAATCCACGCCTATTTAATTTAGATGAGGATCTTTTGCCGATTACAGTATCAGGCTGTCCTCCAGACGCATTTTCCCGTAAGGGCCAGCTTTGGGGAAATCCCATATACAATTGGTCTGAAATGGAGAAAGATAACTATAGATGGTGGAAAAACAGAATAAAACATAGCTTTGAGATTTTCGACGTATTAAGAATCGATCATTTCAGGGGATTTGAAGCTTATTGGGAAATTAAATACGGCTTTGAAGATGCAGTAATCGGTCATTGGGTAAAAGGGCCGGGAACAGACTTTTTTAATAGTATTAAGGAAGAATTGGGAGAATTAAATATAATCGCTGAAGATTTAGGTTTTTTAACAGAGGATGTCAAGAAGCTTCTTAAATATTCAGGTTTTCCCGGAATGAAGGTATTGCAGTTTGCCTTTGACTCAAGAGAGGAAAGTGACTATTTACCCCATAATTACGACAAGAACTGCGTAGTCTACACAGGAACCCATGACAACTCAACTGTTGAAGGATGGTTTTTAAATGCAGGAATAGAAGATGTGGACTATGCAAAGAAGTATTTAAAATTAGATTCAAAAGAGGGATTGAATTGGGGATTTATCAGAGGGGCATGGAGCTCAGCCGCCGGTTTGGCAATAACTACAATGCAGGATATTCTTGGATTAGGTGATGAAGCAAGAATGAATACACCGGCAACTGTAAACGGAAACTGGACCTGGAGAATGAAGAAAACTGATTTAACAGATGAAATGATAAATAATTTAGCAGCCATAACTGCTATATATCGGAGATAAATTTCTCTGTAATGCAAGAAAATTAAAAAACCTGCAAAACAATTCAAGAAAAACCTTGACAAAATCTTTATCTTGGTATAGTA
>JAGOIH010000189.1 GCA_017995755.1 Sedimentibacter sp.
CTCCTAAGATATTGCTTGACAAAACCGGACAACTTGAAAAGGCAATTAGCAATTCCCAAGCAAAATTCCCCTATCCTGATTATCAATGGATTGAAGACCGTTTTTGGACTTGGATCCATTATGTTTTGCTAAAAATCGGACGTGGTGAATATTTTGAAGCATACGACTTTATGGGATTTTTAAGAATGGTTGTTTTTGGCCCCTTGTTACATATCAAAAATGGAAATTTACCTCGCGGTGTAAGAAAAGTAGAAACAGATTTAACCAGTGCAGATTTAACCAAACTAAAACTTACTATTCCTACATATGACAAACAATCATTATTGGCTAGCTTGAGAAATGCTGTATCGTTATACCAACAACTCAGGACTGTATAATCCACGCTAATTGACCCCCCAAATCCAAAATAATTGACCCCCCAAATCCGGAAATAATTGACCCCCCCCTTTGGGAGGTATCTAAAAGCAAAAACGGGTTAAAAATTGGTTTACATTGCCAAATAAAATTTGGCGAATAATGAGTAATAAACCAAGGAAAATGATCAAAGTAAAGGAGGTCCTCCAATGTTTAATTAACGGAATGAGCATAAAAGGCATAGCCAAGTCGTTCAAAATCTCCAAAAACACAGTAAAAGAGTACAGATCAAAGGTACATCAGGCTGGCTACACCATAGAGCAAGCCATAAGCCTCAGTGAGGATGAATTGGAGGGCATAATTTATAAAAAGCGTTCTGGATCAGAGGTTTGTGATGAATTTAGGTCTCAAGAAGATTACTATGTGGGCGAATTGGATAAAAGTCATGTAACGATCCAATTGCTTTATGAGGAATATTTTGAACAAGGAGGCAAAATGGGTCGAAGTACATTTTATGATCAAATGGGACTGATAGGCAGAAAAAATGAGGTCACATATACTAAAACTAGAAACCCCGGAGAAGTAATGGAGGTAGATTATGCGGGTAAAAAGTTGCGCATTATTACTCATGATGGCGAAGAAGTAGAATGTGAAATGTTGGTATGTGTGCTGCCATACAGCAATCTAATATACTGCGAGGCTCAATTAAATCAAAGGCAGGAGAGCTATATAAATGGGCTTGGCCGAGCTTTGCTGTATATTGGAAAGAAACCAAAAACGATCATAAGTGACAATTTAAAAAGTGGAGTCAAAAAGGCAGATAAGTATGAAGCAGAATTAACCGAATTAGCGCAAGAAGCTTCTGAATACTACAAACTTCAGATAAATGCAACCCGAGTGGCAAAACCTCGCGACAAGGCCAATGTAGAAAGATCCGTACGAATTATATATCAACGGATTTATGCAAAGTTACGAGATCGTCAAATTACAGGAATCGAGGAGCTTAATAAAATGATATGGGTGGAGTTAGAAGAACTAAACACCAGAAAAATCAATCAGAAGCCATCTCGAAAAGAAATTTATGAGGAATATGAACAGACTCAAATGCTTCCCTTGGACGTAACTCAATTGATGGAAATCAAAAAAAGCAGAACGTGCAAAGTGGGTAAAAACTATCATGTAGAACTCACTGAAGACAAGACCTATTACAGCGTACCCTTTGATTATACAGGACAAGAAGTGAAGATGAAATACAGTGAAAGTGAGGTTGAGATATTCTATAAAGGGGAAAGAATAGCCATCCACCGTAGATCCAAAATCCCAACAAAGTATAGTACAGTAGAAGATCATATGACTTCAGATCATAGAATAGCCAAAAAAGTATCAGGTTACACAAAAGAAGATATTATGAGAATGGCCTTACAAACTGGGGCCAATACCAGCGAATTAGTAGAGAAAATGATGGAAAGAAATCCATATGTACAACAAGGGTTTAAAAGTGCATTAGGAGTCATAGCACTCGAGAAAAAGTATGGAAAGGAGGTATTAGAAAATGCATGTAAAGAGCTGAAAGATTTAAAATGTACATATCAATCTGTGCGTGCATATCTGGAAAAGGGAATGTCACGACTCAAAATAATCAGGGGTGAGCAAAGTGATGAACAACCTATAGTCCATGATAACATACGGCATATTACAAACCCTCAATATCAAAGTAAATAATAAACCAATGAATAGAGAGCAAACATTACATCAGCTCGTAGAGCTGGGACTGCATGGAATGGCAGAAGGGTATGAAGCAATCATAAAGCTTCCCATTAACAAACAACCAGAAGGTCACATGATGCTGGCACAACTAGCAGAAAAGGAATACTACAACAAGAAAAACAAGCGCCAGGAGTTGTATCTAAAACTGAGTAAATTAAGATACAAATCAACATTAGAAGATGTAACGTGCAGCACCAAGAGGAACCTTACCAAAGAGACCTTAACCAATCTGGCTGATTGCATGTACATCAGAATGGGGATGAATATATTAATAAGTGGAAGCACCGGGTGTGGCAAGAGTTATCTGGCATGTGCATTGGCCTATGAAGCATGTGCCAAAGGGATTAAAGCCATGTATTTTAACATGAATAAGTTGACAGAGCAAATATTACTATCCAAGGTAGATGGCACATATTTAAAACTGCTAGCAAGGTTAGAAAAATACCCATTACTTGTATTGGACGACTTTGGGTTACAGACTATAAACAAAGAGCTGGCACTGGCCATTCTACAGATCCTGGAAGACCGGTATAACAAAAAATCAACCATCATAGTAAGTCAATTACCAATAGAAAAATGGGCACAAGTAATAAATGATGCAACGATAGGTGACGCCATCGTTGATAGGATAATATACAACGCACATAGGATAGAGCTGAAAGGGAGCTCAATGAGAGAAAAAACAAAACAAAATGGCCCTGCAGAGGAGCCTTCCCTCGGTCGCCCTACGGGCTCCCTCGACAAGGCTCCTCTGCAGAGCTAACCCTTGAAACAAAAACTACAAGAAAAGCTAATTTATCTATCTTTGCTAAACCAATTTAAGGGGGGTCAATTAAAATTGGATT
>JAGOIH010000042.1 GCA_017995755.1 Sedimentibacter sp.
AAGCGTTTTTGGAGCTTGACGATAAGTCCAAAAAAGAGCTTGAAGCAATTGGAACAAAAATCAAATCCACCATATGGAAAGAAGTTGGTTTACCTGTGTCTGTTGGAATTGCCAATACAAAAACATTTCGCTCGGTTTGTCAAGGACATAAATTAAAGAAAATATAAAATATAAGAATTACTCTTATTTAACGCTCTCCTCTACAATTTTTATTTCCTCGTCTGTCAAGCCATAAAGCTCATAAACCATACTGTCAATTTTAGCTTCGAGTTCCGATGTGTCAGCGGTAGGGTCGTTTAGTTTTTCATTGACAACCTTTTCAACAAGAGATTCGATTGAATTTTCAATTTCTTTGTTAGCAATAAAAATCGGAATTCCAAGTAATGGTTCTTTGTCAACTTGATAAATATTACCTTGGATTTTGCCCATTTTCAGCATCCAAAAAGCGATTAACTTTGAGTTTAAAAGCCCAACCAAATATTTCATATTCACCCTGTCAGTCTTAATGAGATAATACTCAGCCATCACATAAGACGGTGTTTCAATATACATAAAGGTTGGTGCTTTGCATTTTCGGAGTGATACAATTTTAGGCATATCAAAGAAGTCTTGTTGCCTTGCACGATGTAGCCCATAAGGTTTATTATCAGAAGTTATTACTCTTCTGTATTTATCCAAATGCTTTTTAAGAGCAGGGAATGCATCCATCAACTTGACATCTTTGAAATCAGATGTTGTGTAAATTATTTGATGATTAATCTTTGGGTTAAAATAGTATCTTGCAATGCTCTTGCTGTCATAGCAAGGTTTAAGTAAACTACTTTCATTCTCTGATAAATTCAAAGCATTTACCTCGCTGTTGTCTAATACAAATATCCCTTCGCCAACTGATGCACCATCAAGCATAGGCAACATTTTCTTAGTTACGCTTGCATGGTGAGGGTGTATACCATTCAAAATTTCATTGCTCGCTAGATAAGTGACATTGCATTTTTGAATTTTTGTAATTACCTGCGAGGCATCACCAGTAAGGAATTGTATCGTGGCTCCTTCGAGGTGCCTTTTGGGGTCGAATGAAGCATTGAAGTGATTTCCAACATTTTTTGCATTTAGAAAATTTCCAATGTCCCCATTGTTATTGCCATTTAATGTAGTAGTGAACTCACTATAAGGAATTAAGTAAGTATTTGTTGTCGTTCTTTTTTCCAAGACAAAAATCATCGTTTGCTGACTGGCAGACTCGAAAACCATAATATTATTAAAAGTTACAAAACGCTTTATCATAGTTTCTGTTGCAATATGCTTTCTCATATTCTTACCGCCTGCAGTAGTCATCCAGTTATTTGGTGCAATAAAACTTACTATGCCATTATCTCTTATAAGTTCAATTGCTTTAGATGTAAAGAAATACCACAAATCCATTTTCCCAATATAATGTTTTTTTCCAAATGCAGTAATAGAAATTTGTCGAAAGAGCTCTTTATGCCCCTCTTCACCAATATACGGCGGATTACCAATTACAACATCAAAGCCACCGTTTTCTCTGAATACTTTTGCAAATTCCAACTTCCAAATAAAATAAGGCTTAGTTTTCTGTTTAATGATTTCATCATATTTGCGCAAGCCCTCAGAATTGTTGTCCTGCGACAGCTTTGCCCGTATCACATCATCGATGGTTTTATCAATGCGACGCTTGATTTCCTTTTTTGTGGCGGGGTCTTGCTCACCGAAGAGACGCTCCTGGTCTTTGTGCAGATCGTCCAAGTAAATTTGCATGCTATCTACAAAAAGGCTCATTTGAATGGCATCGCTACCGCCTTTTGTATTGAATTTCTTTTTATCCAACAAGGTATCATCAAAGAGTTTTACGCCTTCAAACTCATCAATCAAACTGTTGCCACACATGATATTGTAATCAAGGTTTGGCAAAGGACGTGGATCTTTTTGCTTGTTGTCGCCAAAGCGAGCTTCGTCAAACGATGGTGTCAAGTCCTCATCAACCACTAGCGATAGCCATAGGCGTAGCTTAGCGATGTCCACAGCAGACGCTTCAATATCTACAGCGAAAATACAGTTTTGAATGGTTTCCCATTTCAAACGATAGGGGTCTCGTTGTTCAAACATTCTTGCTTTATCCGCTTTGTCTGAAAGTGAAGACACATAATAATAGGTGATGTTATTCCGTGCTTTTACGATTTCAGAAAGCATACCCAAGGGGAACGCACCTGAACCAACTGCTGGATCGGCAACCTTAATGTTTTCAAGTGCCTTGTCTATTTCACGTAGGTTTTCATAGACCGTTTGCGGCAGGCGGCGTTTGCCCTCACTACGGTTGTAGTCCTCGTCCTTCATAAGTTCACCGTCTAAAATAAAGACTTTCATATCATCGTAAGGTGCGTTGGTTTTTCCAATAAGATAGTTAATTAAGCTCTCTTGACACATATAATGGACGATTTCACGAGGTGTGTAAAAAGCACCCTTAGATTTTCTGTCCTTTGAATCAAGAAGATTTTCAAAGATTTTCCCCAACATTTCGGGGTCTACTGCCACTTCACGTTCCAGCGGCTCATCCTCATTCATAGTAAAGTTGTAGCGGTCAAATATGTCAAGAATGCCATCTGCTTCGCGGTCGCCCTTAGTATCTATATTGGAAAACAAGCTATTGGGTATAGCAAATTTACTGTGCTCCCAGTCATAGCTTTCCAGTGGTTCAAAAAGTCCACCGTTGAGGAACGGTATTTTGCAGTTAAAACGTTTATAATAGCTATTTTCGCCACGTTTCTTATTAAGGGCTTCATAGAAAAGCGGCTCTAAGTATTCATCAAAGAAGTTCTTTGATTTACAGCTTGTAAACAAATCACGAATAAAGGTCTTTGTTCCGCTTCCCCAACCATCGGTCTTAAAGCACCCTGCGGCAATATCCGCCTCGTTATCGGACAGGGCAAGAAGAGCAGGATAAACGAGCTTATATTCGTCAGCACCCAGTTGCTTATATATTTTTGGGATGATTTCCTTAGAAGCATTGGTCTTATAGAAAGCGTTTTTATATGCCTTTTCAGTCAGCACATGTGGTAAAACCTTAACTCCTAGCCATCCTTTTTTTTGCAAGAAATACAGGAAAGCAAGTTGTCCCATCAGTTTTTTAGCAAACTGCTCGCTAGTAAAACCATGGCGTAGTGCCTCTTCAGCAAACACATCATTGCCATCCAAATGCTCTTTGAGTACAAAATATTTCTCTTTATATTGTTCGAAGAAGTCCTTAGTGACACGCTCAACGCTAAATGCTTCCTCAATCTTTTCAAGGGTCGGTTTATAATTCTCATCGCGAAAAATTGGGAAAAGTTGTTCCATTGCAGTATGGCAGGGTTCTTTCTCGCCCACAAGGTATGAGTAACGCTTAGCGGGCGTTAGGTTCATTTTTACTCGCCCAGCTGCAAAATCATAATCAAGTCGTATGAAGGACAAACGCCATCTGGGGTCGTTTTCGGTAAAGAACGCAACAATAGCACCGTCATGGTTGCTACGTGACAGGAGTTTAGAAATAAAGCTTCTCTGCATGCTTCTTGCTCGCTCGATATTTCTGCCTGCTTTAAGCTTTACAGCAAAGATATCAAGGCTTTTTTTCTCTGTGGTATATGTAGCAAGGTGCCAATATGATGACACTGTGTAGAAGTATTCAGATGGGATAGAGGTATTCTCTCTGTCCGTGTTTAATATTTTTAAATCGCCAAAAAATTCACGTGAAAAACGCAGGAAATTATCCATTGAAAAGCGGCTTTCAAAAGTGTCCTTTAATATTTGTTTTTTAGCATCCATTTATTTATACCCCCTGTTTTTTAGGTAACACGAAAGGATTACCTGTTTTTCACCAGTTAGTTCCTTTTTCTTTTGCCCACGTCCTGCGAAGTATCGCTCGGGTATGCGGTCATATATCTCAAAATAAGCCTGCACGGGATCGTCAATGTTCTTTACATCACTTAATATTTCTTTTGTGAGCATAGCCGATATTTCACCGTTTTGCCAAAGCTCAAGCATTTTTTGCAGGTTTTCCTCCTGTGGTTCGGTAAACTTCTGACATTTAGTAAGTGCCTTGAGGAGCTTTATCATTTTAGCATCACCACCTGCAATAGCGGTTTTTTCAAAAACGACCTCGTCCTCTTCAGTCAACTTATCGTCAAAGGCAGTTTTGTTATTCTCAAGGTGATCGTAGTAAAACTCGCCGACACCGATACGTTTTTCTTCCCGAGCCGCCTGTAGGTAGTTAATCGCTCCAATAAAGGAAATCCCCTCTGTAATACCGTCTTCGGACTTGAAAAACATCTTCAAATAACCTTTGCGTAGGAAAGTGACTGTCGCACAAGTTTTGGTAAGTTCAGAATACTTACCCGTTTTTGCTTTTCTCGGCAGTCGTTTAATTTTATTGAAAAGCTGCGTTTCTTCATCACGAATTTTTCGTATCTCTGCAAGGTAGTAAAGCTCAGGGTTTGTGCTTTCTTCAGCATCCATTTCAGCAGTCAAATCCGCATATAGCTTATGTGAAGAGACTTGCTCGTCCTCGCTTAGATATTTAAAGTCCTCGCCCAAAGTATCATGAAATGCTTGGAGCTTTTGAATGATTTTTTCTTTCAGCGGCAGGTGTTTATCAGTCTGAGAAGTTGGGAAAAAGTTAAGCACATAAATTCTGCTGTGCTCTGTGCCGACACGGTTTATACGCCCCACTCGTTGCATAATCCTTGTTGGGTTCCATGGTAAGTCGTAGTTTATTAAAACGCCGCAGCGGTGCAGGTTTACGCCTTCCGCAAGAACATCTGTTGTAATAAGGATATTGTATTTATCGTTGCCTTTAGAGGTATACTTCGGATTGAAGCTGTCTTCAATCTCCTTTTTCAGCGCATAGCTACTTTCACCGCTGAATACCACTACAGAATCACCATAAATTGATTTTAATTCATCGCCTAGATAACCTGCGGTTTCTTTGGATTCAGTGAAAATAATGAGCTTTTTTCCATTTAGAATTTCGTTTCTTTCAAGCTCTCTTTTGAATTCCTCAAGCTTGGGATCGTGTGTGATTTTCTGCCAGCATTCAGAGAGCCGTTTCAACATAGCGAGGTCTTTTTCAAGTGCAGTCATTAAGTCCTCTCGGAAATCGGCAAATTTGAAATGTTGCACACGCTCATCAT
The DNA here is from genome assembly GCA_017995755.1 of Sedimentibacter sp. Classification (GTDB taxonomy): domain Bacteria; phylum Bacillota; class Clostridia; order Tissierellales; family Sedimentibacteraceae; genus Sedimentibacter. The sequence goes on from JAGOIH010000042.1 coordinate 5,181, forward strand.
CGACAAGCCTCATCAGCTTTTCGTCATCGCCGCTATCTAAAAGATCGTATACATTGACCTTCTTGCTAATATAAACATTGCCAGTTTTGCACATCTCAATAAACATCTCATAAGATTGGATAAACCTTGAAAGTGTGTTTTTAAAGGCAAAAAAGCTGCTTTCTAAACGTTTCACCAGTATAGACTTCATAAAGCCACTCATGTTGTTTTGCGCTGTCATTTGCGTTTTTTGCTCATTGGTTGGGTTTTCTAAAAAAAGCAAGGGGGAATATCTGGCATATTTAAGGTTTTTGATTGTCTGCATAGTATGCATAAAAACCTCATCTGTTTCTGCATCAAAAGAATAAACCACCTTTTCGGGCGTTCCGAGTTTCGGAAACGACAGTCCTTGCTTGCGGAGGTCGTCTGCGTAAAATTCCATTATTTCTTTACGAGTTCGACGCACCATTATATTGCGGAGCAAGGTATCTCTAATCATCTCGGAATTTTTTCGAAGCTGATCGTTATACTCAGGAGAACCTTTTGTTAATTTGGAAAGCTTGCCTCGCAGTGCTCTAAAAAAGCCTTCTAAATTCTTGGTGTAGGGAATAATGGTGCTGTTGTGTTTGGATTGAAAAAGGTAGATTTGATTTTCAATATCGCTCGAATAATTGTTAATTGGGGTCGCTGATATCAATACGACCTTTTTTCCATAGCATATTTGATGCAACAGCTTAAAGCCTTCAGTATCATCATTTCTGAAACGATGAGCTTCGTCAATAAATACATATTTATAATCGTCTACGCCTTCCTCGAGAATTCTGTCTATCTTACCTAGCGATTCAACCCTTGCGGATACTTCAAAATCCTCAAGAACCTGTCGCCAGTAATCCACAAGAACAGGAGGACAAATGAAGAGCTTCTTACTCTTTTTCACTTTTTTTGCAAGCATTGCACAAATATAGGTTTTGCCAAGACCGACAACATCGGAGATAAAAACTCCTCCGTATGATTCAAGCTTTTTCTCAGCTTCCACAACCGCATCTAATTGGTATTGCAGTCGCATAAAACCATCGGGTAGAAGTTCATCAAGCACCGCTTCCTTGTCAGCATTAATTTCTTCTTTGAAATACTCATATAAGGTTTTGAGGTAAAGTTCGTATGGGGTAATATCGTCCCGAAGCCATGTTTTCTCTTCAATGGTTTCTATGTAGGCATCTTTAATATCAACACTCTTTGCCCAAAGCTCCTCAAATTTATCCAAGGCAAACTGTACATCTCTGCTATCCTTCAGTTCCACATTAAATTCGAGATTGTTCATAAGCCCTGCCATGGAGAAATTACTTGAGCCAGTAATCACACTTCCAAAGTGTTCTGGATCTTTGGTGGGGTCTTTTCTCATAATGTAAACTTTGGCGTGTATGGGAGCTTCCGTATACATACGCATTTCAATTTTTCCCGAGCGAAGCCAGTCTATGAAAACGCTGACACCCTTTTCAATTTCCGAGGTATCTTCACTTTGATTAAACTCCTGTTCAACGGAAAATGAAAAGGCTTCCTTTGCTTCTTTGTGGGACATATTAATAATCTCCACCGTTTTAGCATCTACATTTAATCCAACGAGCACACGAATTTTCTCTGTGTAGCTCATGGCAGGATATAGCTTGAAAAATCCGCTAGTGCGGAAGTAGCCAACAAGCACATCAAAAAACTGCGTGTTGTTTCTCAATATATTACCGAAACGAGAATAAAGATCTCGGTCGGGCTCATTTGTAAAAAAAGTTAAATCATTAAATGCCATTTGAATCACCCCTATCTTAAAGAAAATTTATCTGTTGTAGTCCCTGTCTCTCCAAATTTTTTCTTAGCCATATTCAGCTCGTATTCAATAGCCGAAAAGATTTTTTCAACATCTTTCTTGCTGTATTCATAGACATATTGATTTGAGCAGTTTCCTAGCAGACGAATCATATCAATTATCTTTTGAGTGCGTGATTCAGCAATGCGTAGAAACTTCTCATTTGGGGTTTCGTTTTTTTCTGCCATGAAGATTACCTCCTATTTTTTATAAATATATAATAATATATTTTTATTTATTTGTCAATATAATTTTATATATTTAATAAATATATAAAATTATATTGTTTACTAAAATAGATAAAACACTTATAAATAGGGGGTTGTCGAAATTACAATTAAGCTAAAAGTTTGCACCAGCAAAGCACAATTTATCAGAAAGCAAAAAAACTGCACACCCAAAGCTGTTTAGGTATGCAGTCAAAAAAGCTATTCCGTTAAGCCATACCTCATTTTTGAGTGAGGGCTTTGTTATACCTATTACTAGCTCTCGCTTAATTCGCTTTTTATCAAGCGAAAAATTTTATCCTCAACTTTTGTATTAACTTCAGCATTAAAAAATATATTTATCTCATAAACTGTACTTCCTATCTTTTTATCAATAACCCCTGGCAAGACGGATGCTTTTTCATTAATATTAATTATAGTTTCTGTCATAATGTCCTCCTACATTTTACATATCATGAATTGTTTTATTGAATTTCATTTATTTGCTGATGCTCATGAGAATGCTGTTTTTCTTCATATTTGTCCAGCCTCTCAACATTCCTCTTAATAGTATCCATAACAGCAATATCATCCTCAAGCCGTGAAATTTTCTGCCGGTCTATTGAAACTGAACGTGAAAGCTCATCAAGCTCTGACTGCCATGATTTTGGCTTGAGTTTTTTCTCTGATAAGTGAATATCGAAAAATCTTTCCGCACTTTGATAAAGGGTAATTTCCGCCCGATGAGATTCATAGAAACGTTCCTTTTTCTTCGGATTTGAGATGCTTGCATACTCCTGATAAACTTCTTTATTTGCCTTGTATTTTTCATAATTATCAAGAAGTTCTGAGAGTTCCTTCATTCGTTTCTGTTTCGGCTGTAAAGATGATTTTATGCTGTCAAGAGAAAAATTTGTTGCATTGAGTTTTTCGGAAAGCTGAACTATAGTTGATATATTGTTACCCTGCAAAAAAGCGACAGCGGATGAAACATCTTTGAGTTTGTTCGCCTTTTTCAGATTGCTAATAGAATAACCGCCAGCCTGAGCAAATTTCTGTCCATTATCCCAATACTTTAGGATTTTTTCAATAAGATTTTCTTCATGCGGAGTATTTTTGCTTTCCTTTAGCCATGCAGTAAGCTCAGCAATTTTTTTCTTGAGGAATGAAAGCAACCTATTGTCCTGTCGTATCTGACGATTGATATTTCCTTTTTCGGTATCAATGCCTTTGCGTTCCATCTGGGTAGCAGATACGCCCATGTGGATTGTAGGAATTTGTTCAACGCCCTGCCTTTCATAAGAACGGTGGTCAACTTTCTCGGCAATATTATTTTTATCAAGATAAACGTTAATATAGTCAGCCAAAGCTGAACGCCATTCTTCCGCTTTGTCCTTGCTATTCCAGTCGGTTGTGGCAATGGATTTGCACTTGTACTGCCGTTTCTTTTTGTCATAAATTTTATTGCCGTCCTTATCAAGAACATACTCTTTTTTCTGCTTGTCACCCCATGTTCCATCCTCATTGAAAGGTCGCATTGTCAGCATGATGTGAGCATGAATATTTTTCTGTTGCCTTGACGGATTGTGAATACAAATATCAGCAACCATGCCTTTATCGACAAAAGTTTTCTGACAGAAGTTTCGTGCAAGCTCCCTGCATTCCTCAACTGATAATTCATTTGGCAGAGCGATTTCTATTTCTCTTGCAAGCTGAGAATTTTTTGCCTTTTCAACTTCCTCAACTTCATTCCAAAGTGTTGAACGGTTGGTATATTTTTGCGGAGCATATTCAGGCAGAAGAATTTCTGTGTGAATTACACCGCCTTTTTTTGTATAATCGTGAATGTTTCCATCATATTCGTTGATGAGCTTTTCACCGGAACGATAAGCGGCGGCAGCAACAGCAGACTTGCCTTTGCCTCTGCTGATTATTTGGATATGGCAATGATAAATTGCGATAGTCACGTCCTTTCCAAGTGCCGTTTTTGGCACTTTCGGCTGATATAGCCGTATTTTTTGTTTCCGCAGAAACCGCACATACCACTTTTGTGGTATATAAGTGCGCCCTTGTCCCAAGGGACAGTAAATCTACCCCAGACTTTGATAATCTTTTTCAAAGAAATCCGATACAGTTTTTTCGGTAAGAACAGTTGAAAGAAACTGCTGAATTATCTTATTATCATAACTTTCAGCATTCGGAATAAGGCTCTCAAGAATAGCACCACGTTCGATAAGGCGGTGGGTTCTAATTTTGCGATAAAGCTGAGAGTTACGCTGTTCAATTTTCTGTGCCTGATGCTCATATTGCTTTATTTTTTTCTGAGCCTCATCACGCTCTTTCTGAAGCTCGGCAATTTTATTTTCAGTTTTTTCAAGTTCGGTCATATAAAAATCCTTTCATAAAAAAATGTGTGTATGTCCGTACTCGGTACATACGTACAAAGAAAAATTTGTACAGCTACGATATAATGCTTTTAAAGCTCACTCTGATACCGCTATAACCACGAACATAATTCCTGCCGTTGTGAGCCTTGTTTGTTGCTATAAGATTATACTTATCGGCATTCTGTGAAAGCCAGTCGTAAAAGCTTTTCTGCTTGAATGGGGTAAGTCCATTTCCATAGCACCAGTTGCAATATGCGTTGTAAATATCAACGGAGCAAGTAATATTATTCGGGATAAACTGTACCGCCTGATTATCCTCAATAAATTCAGAAATATTACAGCTTTCTCGGCGTATTTCTTTCATAAGGGAAGATGTTCTATCGCTTAAAGTAAATTGATAATTATTTGAAATCAATCTCCGCAAGCCCTCAAATGCCCATAGAAATATTCCGTCAATTTCAGAAATAAGCTTTTCAGATAAATCCCTGTCAATAATTCGATTTACAGGTGCAGGCTTTGTGGAAAGCACAATTAATCTTCTGTGCCAGCCGTCAGTTTTATCATAAAGTGAAGTCGGAGGACTATTGGAGAAAACCATTGCTCTCACTCTAAGCTGTGCTTGAATTGCCTGACGGTTTTTCCATTGAACAGAAATGCTTGTTTCAGAAGTGACAAGGCTTTTTATAAATGACGTGTCCTTAATGCCCTCAAAGCTCATGTCATCATCAACAAGAACGGTCTTTCCCACAAGGTTTCCTCTCAAATATTTATCTTTTGATAAGTCAACAATGCTCTCACAATAACAGGCGTTGCCGAAAAGATAATTCATCACAACACCTATTCGAGATTTGCCCTCGCCACCTTTGCCGACAAGGAATAGCATGGTCTGTGCCTTTGTGGAATTAATAAGACAGTAGCCCATATATTCCTGCAAGGTCTTGACATCTTTAGGCTCAAGCAGTTCATTCATAAATGAAATCCATCGTAACGGCGGTGAAGTGTCAACGGCGAATGTAACATTCAGCCTGTTGTGACAGAATTTTCTCTCATTTAAAAACGCTCCGTCCGTTTTCAGAACACCATTTTTGACGTGAATTTCATCATCGGTTTGAGGAACTTCCTCGCTGTAACAAAGATGTTTTAAAGCATTGGTGATATTTTTGATTTTGTTTGCAATTCCATAACTGACACTTGCACCGATAAGCTTTTCAGCAACAATCTTTTCAACAATCTGTATCGGCATAGCTCCGTCAATATCATAGAAACAATCCTCAATAAATCTTAGCTCATGTTCCGATAAAAGCTCATTACAGAATTTCAGCTCGTTGACGGATTTTTCTTCAAGCCATTCTGGTTTAGATAACTTCTCTTGACTGTTGCTTGGAATTGCAGGTGACAAGTTTTCGCTCGATTCCATGCAAAAACTCCTTTCTATCAGTAATGAATTCCTTGCGTTCTTCTTTACTTGCATCCATAAAAAAGTCCCTGAAATATTTATACATTTCAAGGTTTTTAATGCTTTCTATGAACAATGGATGCACTGGCTCGTCCATTGATTTTGGTGCATATTGCTTTTGGCATTCTTCAAGAAAATCGCAATATCGGGTTAATAAGAGTAACGCCCGCTGTTCTTTTTGAACATATGAGTAATATGAGATTTTTTCTTTGATTGAGGTTGGCTCTCGGCTGTGGGTTATTCCGAAATCCCTTGCAAGTTTTTCGGCACTTTCAATAGGTGAAAGCGAAAATAACTTTGCAGTAAAAGCAATGACATCACCATGCTCCTGACAGCCAAAGCAATGGAAGTGGTCATCATAAAGTTTCATGCTCGGTGTCCTATCCTCATGAAATATGCAATTCGTCATGCTGTTCTTAACGGTTAGGCTATAATGCTCAGCGACATCAGGCAGGTGCAAACTAATCTTGACTTCTTCAAAAATGTTCATTCTCGGCACTCCTTTCTGTGTAAAATGGCATAAAAATACCGCTATGAGATAATTCTCATAACGGTGATTTTGTTTTATTTAACTGGCAAGCTTAACTTCTGTTTTCTGCTTAGCTATTGACCTATTACAGCTTGCAACTTCACAATTACAAAGCTGACCGACAAAGTTGAAATAAATATCAACTTTTTGCTTGCGTTCTCCTCGACCTTTTGTGCCATTTGCTTTTATAGCCTCATGAACAATAATTTTTTCAATAAATTCATTCGCCATAGATGCTGTAAGCTCAGTTACATCAGTATATTTACGAATAATCTTCAAGAATTTATCTGCATTATTTTTTTCATCATTTGCCGAATTAACACTTGCCGTAAGCTCTGTAATTGTTGCATTTAACTGTTTTTGTTCGGTGTCATAATCGGCGAAAATCTTGTTGAAATGCTCGTCTGGAAGTTTCCCTAGTGCATTAGCCTCATAAAGTTTCTTTATAAGAATATCAAGCTCATTACAGCGTTTTTGTGCCTTAGATAGCTCCTTTTTATTTTTCTTTTCGGTTTGGCTAAACTGTAAATCTGACATACTGCGTATTTTATCAAGAAATTCCTTTTCATTAATACCTGCGTATTTATTGACGGTTTGAATTGCCGTTAAAACAATTTGCTCAATATCTTTCATTTTTATATAATGCATAGTGCATGGAGTGTAATTATTTCTATAAGATGCACATACAAAGCTGTAATCAGAATCATAATACGGACCTTCTTTTCTCCTGTTGATATGACGATTTAATGGGCGACCGCAATCTGCACAATAGAGTAATCCTGACAATGCGTGAGGTGGCTCTCCATCCGTTGTGGAACGTTTAACCTTTCGTTTCAACCGTTGTGCATTATTCCATGTTTCTTCATCAACAATGGCAGGGTGAGTATCCTTAAAAACCATAAGTTCATCGGGATTTGCTTTTCTTCTCTTTTTAGACTTATATGAAACACTAACTGTTTTTCCTAGAATAGTATGTCCCATATATTCTTGCTTTTCAAGTATATGCCCGATTGTTGTTGGTGTCCAGAAATATGGGTCATGAAAACTCTTGCTGTGTTGATTTTCGGGGCAGTTCTTTTCAGCATATGCGGACGGTATCAGCACCTTTTCATCAGTAAGAGTTTGTGCAATTGCATTTACACCTTTGCCCTCAATAATCATCTGGAAAATACGTCTTACAATCTCGGCAGGCTCTTCATCAATAATAAGTTTCAGCTTATCATTCGGGTCACGCAAATACCCATATGGAACGCTGGGCGAAACACGCTTGCCCTCCTGCATACGGGATTTGAAAATAGCTTGAATTTTTCTGCTTGAATCCCTTGCATACCATTCATTCATGATGTTCAGAAATGGTGTGAAATCGCTGTTGCTCTGATTAAAGCTGTCTATTCCGTTGTTAATTGCTATAAACCGTACGCTTTTTTCTTGAAACATGACTTCGGTGTAAAAACCAACTTTTAAATAATCACGCCCGAAACGGCTCATGTCCTTAACTATAACTGTTGATACACGCCCAGCCTCAACCTCAGCAATCATGGTTTGAAATCCCTCTCGGTCAAAGGTAGTTCCGCTAACTCCGTCATCAGTAAAGTGGCGAAAATTATAGAAACCATTTTTCTTTGCATAATCCTCAAGAAGATTTTTTTGATTGGTAATGCTGTTTGATTCGCCTTGTAGCTCGTCATCTCTGGAAAGACGTTCATACAAGGCGACATACTGGACGGTTTTAATTTCATTTTTCATATTCTTTCCTCCTAATTTTAGTTGACGTTCTCTGTCCTTAAAATACTAACACTTTGGCAAAGCTTGCAATGGAAGTTGCAAAAAAGTTGGATTCAGGACGCTTTGTAATCACTTCTGACAACCTTGAAGATGTTCTTTCAAGGCTAGACGTTGGCGATGTCTGGGGTGTTGGTTCGAGAT
>JAGOIH010000190.1 GCA_017995755.1 Sedimentibacter sp.
TGCTTTGGGTTATCCTAAATTTAATATAAATTTAACAATATTAAGAAATAATTGTTGATTTATTTATAGAAGTCTTATATACTATAAGTAATTAAATACTTGGATGACATTCGCGGGAGAGACTGTTAATTGCCAGACAGCGCCGAAGGAAATAAGTTATGATTAGCCATATTGTAATGACTATCGCAGGCAAAAGGACCGTGGATTGACAAATCTCTGGAAAGCGCAAGCACCGAAGGGGCAATTCTAAATGAAGAATCTCTCAGGTTAATTAACAGGGCAGGAGGCAGAATGTTTTTTGATTTTGCTTTCTGCCCGTAATTATATTTATACATGGAGAAAAAAGTGATTATTACGAACAATGATTGGGTATTATACAAATATAAAGAAAACTTTAATGTTGTTTACATTGACGGAACATTTAAAGATGTTTTGATTGCAGTAAGGGACAGGCTCCATATGGGATACGAGCTGTTGACTCATCCTTTGGGAGGCGGTGTGAAACCGGGCGAAACACCTTATAAATCAATAATGGTCAGTGATGATAAAAAAAATATCAGCTTTTCTTCAATTTACACGATTGAAAATGCGATAATTACATATGATAAGTTCAATAAGAATAAGTTGAAATTTATAAATGACAGGATAGCTGATGATTTGAAATTAATTGATTTAACTGTGCTGGAAAGCGCATTAAATATATAACTATAGAAAAAATTAAACGGAGGTGAAATTTTTGAAATTAGAATTAGGCTATATTTTTATTAAGGATATTCAGTTTTCAGACGTATCCAAGGTAGAAGATGGTACATTGTATGTCAACAAGGAAGAAGTAAAAGCATTAATTCTAGAAGATGAACATTTCAAAAAAGCAGAAGTAGAGCTGGCCAAGCCAGGAGAAAGTGTTCGTATAATGCCTGTTAAAGACGTTATAGAACCAAGGGTTAAAGTTGAAGGACCCGGCGGAATATTTCCGGGAATGATCAGCAAAGTTGAAACTGTAGGCTCAGGCAAAACAAATGTCCTGAAAGGTGCAGCAGTTTTAACTACAGGCAAGATTGTCGGTTTCCAGGAAGGTATTATTGATATGACCGGTCCCGGAGCAGATTACACTCCTTTCTCAAAACTTTGCAATTTAGTTTTAGTGTGTGAGCCTATTGACGGGTTAAAGCAGCACGAGCATGAAAAAGCATTAAGATTTGCAGGATACAAGGTAGCTTCATACCTTGGCGGGCTTGCAAAAAAATTAACTCCTGACCAGGTTGAAGTATTTGAAACACCAACCTTGACAGAAGGGTTAAAAATGTATCCCGGCCTTCCTAGAGTAGCATATGTATGTATGCTTCAAAGCCAAGGACTTTTGCATGACACCTATGTTTATGGAATTGATGCAAAACAGACATTAACAACATTTATTTATCCTACTGAGACAATGGATGGCGCTATAGTAAGCGGTAACTGCGTATCAGCATGTGATAAGAATACTACATATCACCATCTGAACAATCCTGTTATTGCTGATTTATTTGCAGAGCACGGCAAGACATTAAATTTTGTTGGTGTAATCATATCTAACGAAAATGTTTATCTTGCAGATAAGGAAAGATCATCCAACTGGTCAGCAAAGCTTGCAGAATTCTTAGGAGTAGATGGTGTTGTAGTTTCCGAGGAAGGTTTCGGAAATCCTGATACAGACTTGATAATGAACTGCAAGAAAATTGAATCAAAGGGTATTAAAACAGTTCTTATAACTGACGAATATGCAGGAAGAGACGGTACATCACAGTCATTGGCAGATGCAGACGCATTGGCTAATGCTGTTGTTTCAGGAGGAAATGCAAATGAAGTCATAGAGCTGCCTCCTATGGAAAAAATAATCGGTCACGTTGAAGTTGCAGATATAATTGCCGGAGGATTTGACGGAAGCTTACATAAGGATGGAAGCATAACAGCAGAACTTCAGGTTATTACAGGTGCTACAAATGAAATGGGCTTCAATGAACTCAGTGCCAGATAGGAAGGGAGGAGAAAATAATGCTGAAAATTGTTCATTATATTAATCAATTCTTTGCTAATGTAGGCGGAGAAGAAATGGCTCACATTCCTGCTGAAGTGAGAGAAGGTGTAGTTGGCCCGGGACTTGCATTCCAGCAAGCATTTAAGGGTGAAGCTGAAATTGTTGCTACGATTGTATGCGGCGACTCATATTTCAACGAGAATATGGATGAAGCCAAATCAACCGTAATTAAAATGGTAAAAGAATACCAACCTGATTTATTTATTGCAGGACCGGCATTTAATGCAGGAAGATACGGAGTTGCCTGCGGTACAATCGCACAGGCAGTAAAGGATGAACTTAACATTCCTGTTCTTACGGGAATGTATGCAGAAAATCCAGGCGCAGATATGTTCAAAAACACCATTTATATCATAGCTACAAAAAATTCTGCTGCAGGTATGAAAGATGCTGTTAAGAAGATGGCTCCACTTGCACTTAAACTTGCAAAGGGAGAAAAAATCGGTGCATCCGCAGAAGAAGGATATATGCCAAACGGCAAAAGAGTTAATTTCTTTGAAAAAGATAGAGGCTCAAAAAGAGCAGTTAAAATGCTTTTGGCAAAATTAGCCGACAAGGAATTCGAAACAGAATTACCTATGCCTGACTTTGACAGAGTAGCTCCAAACCCGGCTGTAAAAGACATTACAAAAGCTAAGATAGCATTGGTTACTTCAGGAGGAATTGTTCCAAAAGGAAATCCCGATCATATTGAATCATCAAATGCATCAAAATACGGCAAATATGATATAGACGGAGTTATGGATTTAACCGAAGAAACATATCAGACAGCTCACGGCGGATATGACCCTGTATATGCAAACTTGGATGCTGACAGAGTATTGCCGGTTGACGTTTTAAGAGAATTTGAAAAA
>JAGOIH010000043.1:0-3153 GCA_017995755.1 Sedimentibacter sp.
AAAAGTATATTTTATCCTTCACCGCATGATAAATGGCAAGATTTCTAAAATATTTAAAAGTTTTTAAATTATTTATTTTATATTACATTCTTACCGAATGAATTTACACCAAAAAAAGGACTTGACCTGATTTTAAAGTAGAAAATGCTCAATATTTCAAGTAATTTGTCGAATAACCGAAATTAATACGGCAAAAAACACACATTAATTGAAAGCTATTAAGGTGTAGTTTTTCTTTTAACTCAGCCTCATTTTCTTGTTAAAGTCAATGAAAGGTCCAAATTTTTTTACTATCGCTGAATGAAGAATATGGAGCTTTCAATTATTGCAACACTTTTTTCAAGTATTGCCCTGTAAAAGACCTGTCTACTTTGGCAACTTCCTCGGGAGTACCCTCTGCTACAATTAAGCCGCCCCCGTCCCCTCCTTCTGGACCCAAATCAATAATGTAATCTGCAGTTTTAATGACATCCAGATTATGTTCGATTACAATGACTGAGTTTCCTGCTTCCACAAGTCTGTCCAATACATCTGTAAGCATGTGAATATCCGCTGTATGGAGGCCTGTAGTAGGTTCATCCAGGACATAGACTGTTTTGCCTGTTCCTCTTTTGCTCAGCTCATATGCCAGCTTCACACGCTGTGCCTCGCCTCCTGATAATTCAGGTGAAGGCTGGCCCAGCTTCACATATCCCAGTCCCACATCCTGCAGTGTTTTTATTTTATTCTGAATTTTCGGAATGTTTTCAAAGAAGTCCAGGGCTTCATCTATTGTCATGTCTAAAACGTCCGCAATATTTTTGCCCTTGTATTTAACTTCAAGCGTTTCTCTGTTGTACCTCTTTCCCTTGCAAACATCACAGGGCACATACACATCAGAAAGAAAATGCATTTCAATTTTTAAAATTCCGTCGCCATGGCATGCTTCACATCTTCCGCCCTTTATATTGAAACTGAATCTACCCTTTTTATAGCCTCTCTCCTTAGCTTCAAGGGTCATTGAATAAACATCCCTTATATAGTCAAATACTCCTGTGTAAGTGGCAGGATTGGACCTTGGAGTCCTGCCGATGGGAGACTGGTCAATGGTAATAATCTTATCTACGTTTTCAATTCCCAGCATTTCATCAAACTTCCCGGGACGGTTTGTATTTTTGAATAATTTCTGGTGAAGACCCTTTGATAATATTTCATTTATAAGGGAGCTTTTGCCGGAACCTGAAACTCCCGTAATGCAGCACATTATCCCCAATGGAATTTTCACATCCAGATTCTTCAGGTTGTTTTCCCTTGCACCCTTAATTTCAATAAACTTCTCTGCCCTTCTTCTTACTTGAGGAACCTGGATTTTTTTCTTCCCGCTCAAATATTGTCCCGTTATTGAATTTGGGTTGTTCATGATTGTATCAATAGGTCCGAACTCCACAACTTCTCCGCCGTGAATCCCGGCACCGGGCCCCATGTCCAGGATGTAATCTGCGCTTTGCATTGTTTCTTCGTCGTGCTCAACCACAATAAGCGTGTTTCCCAAATCCGTTAAAGAACGGAGGGTTTTTATAAGCATGGCATTGTCTCTTTGGTGGAGGCCTATGCTGGGCTCATCCAATACATATAAAACACCCACAAGGCTTGAACCTATTTGGGTTGCCAATCTTATTCGCTGAGATTCGCCTCCGGACAGTGTTGATGCATTTCGTGCCAAAGTGAGATAATTAAGTCCCACATCCGATAAAAATTGCAGTCTGTCCCGAATTTCTTTGATTATCTGTTCTCCGATAATTCTATTCATAGGGCTCAAGTTGAGCTGGTCAAAAAACTGAAGGCTTTTTACAACTGACATCTGTGTCACTTCATATATGTTTTTATTATCTATTTTTACTGCAAGACTTATAGGGTTCAGCCTGGCTCCGTTACATGCAGGACAGGGACTTTCATACATATATTCTTCTATCCATTGTCTCATTTCAGGGGACCTTGTTTCATTGTATCTTCTTTGAAGATTGTTTACAACTCCTTCAAATTCCCTGACATACTCCCTCGGTCCTTGAAATTTGCTGACAAAATTAACTTTTACCTCTCTGCCCTTTGTTCCGTACAGTAGTTCATCGATAAACTCTTGTGGTGCTTGAGAAAGGGGTTTGGACATGTCAAACTTATGATGTTTTGCCAGGCCTGCAAATACTTGATAATAATACCCCTCTTCTTCTGTCCCGAAGGGTGCAATTGCTCTTTCTTCAATTGTCTTTGAATAATCGGGAATTACCAGGTCAACATCGATTTCTCTTTTAACTCCAAGACCATTGCATGTTTCACAGGCTCCTATGGGGTTATTGAATGAAAACATCCTGGGAGAAATTTCTCCAAAGCCTATGCCGCAGTCTGTGCATGCAAACTTTGTGCTCATCAAAAGTTCTTCCTGACCCATAACGTCAATAAGAACCATCCCCCCGGACAATGACAGGGCAGTTTCCACGGAATCCACAAGTCTTTTTTGTATTCCGTCTTTTATTACAAGCCTGTCAATGACAACCTCTATTGTATGTTTTTTGTTTTTTTCCAGAACTATATCGTCTTCTAATTCATAAAGCTCACCGTCAACTCTCACTCTTACGAAACCTTCTTTTTTTATGTCATCCAGTAATTTTTTGTGAGTCCCTTTTGCATCTCTTACCATTGGGGCCAAAACCTGAATCTTTGTTCTTTCCTCATATTCCAGTACCTTGTCTGTAATCTGGTCTATAGTCTGTGTTGTAATTGGTTTCCCGCACTGGGGACAGTGGGGCACTCCTATTCTTGCAAACAAAAGTCTGTAATAATCATAAATCTCTGTAATTGTGCCCACAGTTGAACGAGGGTTCCTGTTTGTGGACTTTTGATCAATGGAAATGGCAGGAGACAATCCTTCAATTGATTCCACATCGGGCTTATCCATCTGTCCCAAAAACATTCTTGCATAGGAGGACAAACTTTCAACATAACGTCTCTGTCCTTCTGCATATATGGTATCAAAGGCAAGGGAAGTTTTCCCTGAACCGCTGACTCCCGTAAAAACTATAAATTTATCTCTTGGAAGTTCAAGGCTGATATTTTTCAGGTTGTTTTCCTTTGCTCCCCTAATAATTATTTTGTCCATTGTTTATCCTTTCGCTGATT
>JAGOIH010000043.1:3253-7547 GCA_017995755.1 Sedimentibacter sp.
TCCATCTATTCCGGTATGTCTCCATACTTCTTTAGTTCTCGAATTTCATCTCTGTAATGGGCTGCTTTTTCAAACTCCAGGTTTTCTGCAGCCTTCCGCATTTCTTTTTCCAATTCTATAATATATTCAAACAGACTGATATCCTTGCCCTTTGTTTTGTATTTGCCCTCTTCCTCTGCTGCCCTGGTAGCTTCAATAACGTCACGGACTCCCTTGATTACAGACTTAGGAGTAATGTTGTGTTCTTTATTGAACCTGTCCTGTATTTCCCTTCTCCTGTCTGTTTCCCTTATTGCCCTTTCCATGGAACCGGTCATTCTGTCAGCATACATTATTACCCTTCCGTCAATATTTCTGGCTGCTCTTCCCACTGTCTGTATAAGGGATGTTTCAGACCGCAGGAATCCTTCCTTGTCTGCATCAAGTATTGCCACCAGGGATACCTCAGGCAGATCCAGCCCTTCCCTCAAAAGGTTTATTCCTACAAGCACATCAAACTCGCCTATGCGGAGGTCCCTTATTATCTCCATTCTTTCCAGGGTTTCCACGTCGGAATGGAGATATCTTACCTTTATTCCTGTGCTCTTAAAGTAGTCTGTCAAATCTTCAGCCATCTTCTTGGTAAGAGTTGTAACCAGCACCCTTTGATTCTTATCGGTTGATTTCCTTATTTCACTTATAAGGTCATCTATTTGATTTTCTACGGGTCTTACATATATGGGCGGATCAATAAGTCCCGTAGGACGAATAATCTGCTCCGCAATATTCTGAGAATGTTCAATCTCATAGGGACCCGGTGTAGCACTTAAAAATACTGCCTGATTGATAATATTTTCAAATTCATCAAACTTCAGCGGCCTGTTGTCAAGAGCCGAAGGAAGTCTGAAGCCGTATTCAACCAGTGTTGTTTTTCTGGACCTGTCCCCGTTGTACATACCCCTGACCTGAGGAATTGACATATGAGACTCGTCTATTATCATCAAATAATCCTTTGGAAAATAATCCAGCAGGGTATAAGGTCTTGCACCCGGCTGCAGGTTGTTTATATGTCTTGAATAGTTTTCAATTCCGTTGCAATAGCCCATCTCCTGAAGCATTTCAATATCATAGTTGGTTCTTTGCTCCAGCCGTTGCATTTCAAGCAGCTTATTCTCGCTTTCAAGTTTTTTCAATCTTTCCTGGAGTTCAACCTTTATGCTCTCAACTGCCCTGTTCACATTTTCCTCAGTAGTGGCATAGTGGGTAGCAGGAAATATTGAAATATGGTTTCTCCTGCCCAGCATCTCTCCTGTCACTGTGTTGATTTCCGTAATCCTGTCGACTTCATCTCCAAAGAACTCAATTCTTATGGCATTTTCAGAAGATGAAGCAGGGAATATTTCAACTGTGTCCCCTCTTACTCTGAACGTTCCCCTGGTAAATGCTATATCATTTCTTTTATATTGAATTTCCACAAGCTTTCTGATTATTTCATCTCTGTCCTTAATCATTCCCGGTCTGAGGGAAATAACAAGATTTTCATAATCCACAGGGCTTCCAAGTCCGTAAATGCAAGAAACGCTGGCAACAATCACCACATCCTTTCTTTCAAAAAGTGCCGCTGTGGCAGAGTGTCTCAATTTGTCTATTTCATCATTTATTGATGAATCCTTCTCTATATATGTATCACTGCTCGGTACATATGCCTCCGGCTGATAATAATCATAGTAGCTTACAAAGTATTCAACTGCATTATCAGGAAAAAATTCCTTGAATTCAGAGCATAGCTGGGCTGCCAATGTTTTATTGTGAGCTAAAACAAGGGTTGGTTTTTGTACCTTTTCAATTATGTTTGCCATAGTGAAGGTTTTTCCCGAGCCGGTAACTCCAAGAAGTGTCTGGTATTTGTAGTTTTTTTTCAGACCCCGGGCGATTTTCTCTATCGCTTCAGGCTGATCGCCGGTAGGAACATATTCGGATTTAATTTTAAATTCACCCATTATAAGGTCCTTCTTTCAAAACGTATGTTCGTTTTATTATATAACTTTTGATATTCCAAGTCAACAAAAAAGACTATGAAGGCAACAATTGAAGCAATGTCCCGGGATTAATTTTCCAAGACAACTATTTTACTGTTGAAATGGTCCTTTGTAATTTCTATAACCCCAAAGCTTGCCCGTCCATCCTTGGGAAAGATTGTGCTTCCCGGATTAAAAAATAAAATATTGTCGATAATTTCATTTTGTGACTTGTGGGTATGACCGTATACGACAATATCTACCTTGTATTTTTTTGCATAATCCTTCAGCCTGCCTAGTTCCATTTTCACATTATGTGTATGACCGTGGGTAATTAAGAATTTCTTACCTTCAATATCTTGTACTATATTAAATTTCGTACCTGTAATGTTGAAATTATAATCACAGTTTCCGGGAACATTTAACACACCTTCAATATTTAACTTTCCAGCAAACTTTTCTGCATCATTGTATTTATCTCCGCAGTGAATTAATAAATCAAATTGTCCTTCCCTTTTTATATCATTAATTTGTGAATCTAAAATAACATTGTGACTATCGCTTATCACCAATATCTTCAAAGAGTGCCTCCAATTTATCCTTTAAGTTTATTAATGCATTTGCCCTGTGACTTATTTTATTTTTTTCTTCCTCAGACATTTCCGAAAAGGTTTTATCTTTTCCGTCAGGTACAAACAAAGGATCATATCCGAAACCCCTTTTGCCTCTTTCCTGAAGTGCTATATGACCTCTACAGATGCCTTCTGCTGTCAGCCTGCTCCCATCCTCTAAAATGACAGCAATAACGGTTTTAAAATAAGCTGTTCTTTTTTCGAGAGAAACGTCCTTTAGCTTTTTTAAGAGAAGTTTATTGTTGTCGGCATAGGCTGCATGTTCTCCGGCATATCTTGCAGAGTACACTCCCGGCTCCCCATTAAGTGCATCCACGTATAAGCCTGTATCATCGGCGATGACTATTCCCTTCGTGAGCTTGTGAAGTTCTTCTGCCTTTTTAAGGGCATTTTCCTCTAATGTGCTGCCGTCCTCAACTACATCAAAGTCTTCATATCCCAAATCATTTTTTGATATCAATTCAAAGGGCATATTCTTTAATATGCCTTTTATTTCATCAATCTTATGTGCATTTCCTGTGGATAAAATTATTCTTCTATTCATTTGATATTTCCCTGCTTATTTCTTCTCCCAATGTATTTTTTTGTATTTGGTACAAGTCGTGACAGCCTTTCGCTGCCAGGTTTATGAGCTCCATCAGCTGGTCATGTGAAAATGTAGTTTCTTCTCCTGTGCCCTGAACCTCTATAAACTTTCCCTCATCTGTCATTACAATGTTCATATCGACTTCAGCCCCGGAATCTTCTTCATAGCATAAATCAAGTATTGGTTTGTCATTTAGAATTCCTACGCTGACAGCTGATACAAAAGCCTTTACGGGAAATCCCTCTATTAATCCTTCATGTTTTAATTTGTGAAACGCTTCTGCCATTGCAACAAATGCTCCAGTAATGGATGCTGTCCTTGTGCCTCCGTCTGCTTGTATAACATCACAGTCTATCCACATGGTCCTTTCGCCGAAGCCTTCCAAATCAACCACAGACCTCAGGCTTCTTCCTATAAGTCTTTGAATTTCCTGCGACCTGCCGTCAATTTTTCCCTTGTTTATGTCACGGGCTTTTCTTATGGCTGTTGAACCGGGAATCATTGAATATTCGGCTGATATCCATCCTTTTCCCGTTCCTTTCAAAAATGGAGGCACCTTGTCCTCTATCATTGCCGTGCATATTACTTTTGTATTGCCTGCTTCTATTAAGACGGAGCCTTGCGGATGCATCAAATAATTTCGATGTATTTCAACCTTCCTTAATTCATTGTTTAATCTGTTGTCTGTTCTGTTCATTTAATTCTCCTGTGTATGTACGGGGCACACCTTCTTAGGATTACACTGCCTTATTTTAGGTAGTTTTAAGAAAAAATCAATAGTGGAATGTCCCAATTTCAAACATATTATATCCCAATTGGATTTAATTAACAATAAAAAATTGTCATAGGAAAGGGGACACTCCTTGATACAAGGTAACCCTTTGCGGGTCATGCTATCAAGGAATATCCCCGAACTTTTCCCTTCACTGCTTTATTTATATTGTCACTTCATCCAGTTCCCTCAAACCATATCTGTTAATAATGTCTATCAGTTTTATTGCGTACTGGGAATCTGTTGCATATCCGCATCTTTTCAGTGCCCAGGCACCTTTTGTGCTGTCATGCATCACTTCTCTGAA
>JAGOIH010000043.1:7647-13508 GCA_017995755.1 Sedimentibacter sp.
TTGCTTCCTGCATCTTCAGGTCCCGGAAACCAGGAGTAAGAGCCGTATGCCGCTTTAAACAACAAGCTTTCCCGGCCGGTTGCATTATCTATTATATAGTATTCAGTATCAGTAACATTAAAGTTTCGTTGTGCCAGCAAGGTTACAGAACCGTCAATTGTTTGTCCGTTTTTTACACCGCCTAAATTAAGATATCTCTTAACGTCAATTCCAATGTTTACATATTGTCCCGGGTATGCATTTCCCTTAGTGTCATAAGCAATAACCCTTACTGACATATGGCCGTTGTCTTCTATTACAGGTATCATTGTAAATGATTGTTCCGGGTCAACCCCCGGAGACAGATAGACAGCTCCGTTATCAGGGTTTATCATTTCATATTTTACATAAGCCGCTGAAAAATTCAGGCTTGTACTTAAGGGCACCGAATGGGCTGTTATAAGCTGGCCTTCTCTTATACCCTTCAGCTCAATCCTGGGATCTATTTTTACGGTAACCGGTATTGAATCACCGGCTAAGAAATTCCCCTCTGCATCATAAAATGCAGCCACAAGTATTTTCTTCCCGTTGTCTTCCATTGCAGGAACCCACTTATGGGTTTTATCTATATCTCCCGATGCAACAACAAAGCCCTTTGCAGTATCTCTGTCCAAAAGAAGATATTTTATTTCTGCTGCTCCCTTTGGCGGTCCATCCAAAGCTTCAGTGTATAAGTCAGTTATTCCGGTTATAGTTTGTCCATAATTTACCGATGAAATTTCCACGTCAAAAAACTTCTCAACCTCTGAGCTTTCTGATGAATCTATCAGCACTGCCCTTCTCTCATTGTCCCATTCTATCCCGACGCCCAGGGCATTGCTTATTAAACGTATGGGCACAAATGTGCGGTCTCCGGTTATTTCAGGAGCCACGTCAATAACCGCATAGGTGGTTTCATTGTCGTTTGTATATTCAACCAGGTAGCTGTCAATTCTAAGAAGTATGTGTGTATCCTCCTTGGATATATGGACTGCCCTGTTGTCATTATCCCACTCAACTACAGAATCCAGTTCTTCGGCTATTACCCTTATGGGAACCAAAGTTCTGTCATTTTTTATATAAGGCTCAACATCGGATTGTATCCTTTTGCCGTCAATTACTATCCTTATGGAATCATCTTCTGCAAAGGCATCCGGTGCAGAATACTGAACCAGTGTAATTATCAATAACAAAGAAATAAAAATGGGCCATTTAAAGTATTTTATCCTCATTATCCACCTCTTTCTTTTTTTACATTATACCATGAAAATTGACATAATAAACATTAACATTTTATTACAATATAACCGGCCTTCCTTTATGATGTAATCTCCAGGGGAGATACACTTACCCACAGCTTTAAAATATCCGACAGAACCAGTTTATTTACTGTAAGTTGATAATCTGCGTTTTTAAATCTCAGTATCCTTTTATCTATGACCTGCAGGAGTATATCTGCATCCAGGCTCCTTATTTCCTTTCCCAGGGATGAAGCATATTTTTCTTTTATTGCCTTTTCAATTTCAATATTGTCCAGCAGGTCTAACTGTTCCTCGCTTAGATTCGTAAATTCCAGCACAACTGAAACATCCTTCAGGACAATATTGGCATTGTTTATTGACTTTTCCAGCTTGTCAAGCTTTTCATCCTTGTCCTCGATGGTATGCTCCAGATATGCTATCTTTTCATAAAATCCTTCCATCCTGTGGCTGACCAGCAAACTTATTCCCAATGAGCCTGCCAGTGTTCCCCAAAGCAGCCCGGTTGTAAAGCATATTATAAATTTATATCCTGCAGTATTTCTAAAATTATTCCTGGATTTCATCATCTCCCCCATATGCTGCTGCACCTTTGAAGAAACTTGATAAATTCATATCCCGTATTGGCACCGGTTAATGATATCAATATATAAAATACCTGTTTTATCAGTGTTCTTATCTCGCCTTCAAATAATCCCTTTTCGATCATTGCAAAGGATGAAAAGGTGCCCCCCAGGGATGCTGCTATTGCCCATATTTTTATTGAGCCTGCAACATCGGTCATGGCCTTCAGGGGAGGAGTATTTGTTAAAACAGCACCCAGTCCGGAAAACAGGCTTGCCCCTGTAACCACTCCAAATGCAATTAAAAAGATTTGAACAATGCTTGAATAAAAAGAAGACATTTTATCACCATACTTTCTTTATAAAGTATGAAATGTAAAATGTCTTTATGATTAACCGCCGGGATTTATATCCTGCATTATTCCTGTTCTTTAACAAAGCCTAATCTGTATGCATCCAAAAGCATTTCCAAATCCTTTATCTGACTCTTCATAACCTTTCCTGCATCTGTGTCCTTAACCCTTTTCCTTTCCAGCTCTTTTTCCAAAACCATTGAAGTGGAGTGAATGTCCTTTTCTTTTTCTATGGCTTTTTGTGTTGATTCAAAAGGATTGTGAGATACCAGAAGCAGTCCGTAGGAATTATATATGAGAGTGTAACCTGCAATTCCGGTAGTCCCCTGATAAGCTTTTGAAAACCCTCCGTCTATAACTATCAGTTTCCCGTTTGCCTTGATAGGGCTTTCTCCGCTTTTGCTTTTAACAGGCATATGGCCGTTTATAATATGGGAGCACTCGGGATCCAGTCCAAATTCCTTAAAAATCCTTCTGCACATTTCTTCTCTTTCTTCCAGTTTAAAATAATAGCTTTTGGTTTCCTTGTGGGTTTCCTTGTCATCTATGAAATATCTTTCAAAGGTAGTCATTCTGTCCTTGCCGAACAAGGGGGAATCGGCTCCTGTCCAAAGATACCAGGTGATATCCATGCCGTACTGTTTGGCTTCTGGATTGGTTTTATGAAAATACCCTTCCCTTACTAGGATTTCAAGCCTGTCAAAATAGGCTTTTCCGCTGTATGAATTGCCTGATTGGCCTATTTGTACTTTCTTGAATGAACCATCTTCATTAACCGGAATGCATCCGTGATACAATAGATTTGAGTTGAATTTTAAATACATGCTTCCGTTTGTCAGCATAAATCTAATATGCTTTTGAAGTTTTTCGCTGTTTAAGAAGGATGATTTTAGTCTTTCTACCAATTCTTCTTCTTCCGGAGTTAGGGTATAGGGGTTATCAGGGTCTACCGTCGGGAAATTAGTATCATTCAAGGGATATGTCTTCCCATATACTTCAATTGTTCCTTCTTTATGATTTATCTTATCCAGGAGCAGCCTATCCTCCATATTAAAATGGGGGCGTCTTTTAATTATTTGACCTTCCAGCTTAAACTGAATCATGGCAATGGCTTTATGCATTTTAGCAATAAGCTTTAAATCCTTATCTGAATAAACAATGTCGCTTTCGACCCTTGGCTTGAACTGAAGGCATTCATCATCACCGTAGTATTCCATTGCAAATGTGGCTAAGGGGAGAACATTTATCCCGTATCCGTCTTCTATTATGTCAAGGTTTGCATATCTTGCACATATTCTCAATACAGTTGCTATGCTTGCTTCGCTCCCCGCAGCAGCTGCCATCCACAGCACATCATGATTGCCCCATTGTATATCCACAGTATGATAATTCATTAGAGTATCCATTACCTTATCCGGACCGGGGCCTCTGTCAAATATATCACCTACAATATGAAGCCTGTCTATAACAAGTCTTTGAATAAGCTTTGCCATCGCAATTATAAATTCATCGGCTCTTCCTATTTTTATTATTGTGTTTATTATCTCGCTGTAGTATTCTTCCTTGTCTTCCTCAGGTCCTTTATACATAAGCTCTTCGAGTATGTATGCAAATTCCTTGGGAAGTGCCTTTCTTACCTTCATGCGGGTATATTTGAAAGCTGCCTTCCTGCTGATTACCACCAGCCTGTAAATAGTAATCCTGTACCAATCCTCCAGGTCTTCTTCTCCCTTGCGGATTATTTCCAGTTTCTGCTCAGGATAATAAATCAGAGTGGCTAGACTTTTTATTTCCTTTTCACTCATGATATCCCCATACACTTCATTAATTTTACGTTTTATATTACCGGAGCCGTTTCTCAGCACATGGTTGAAGGATTCATACTCCCCGTGTATATCTGAAAGGAAATGTTCCGTGCCTTTGGGTAGGTTTAAAATAGCCTGAAGGTTTATAATTTCTGTACATGCAGAAGCAACTGTAGGGTATTGCTTTGATAAAAGCTTTAAATATCTGATTTCTTCGTCTAACATTCGCAGAGCTTCATCATTAGAATCAGTCATGATATTTCTCCTTTTATTTATATTTCCACAACGGATATTTACCTATATACATATTATATCATAAACACTATAAATGTCATCGATTTTTGAATTTATTATATAATTATTAAATTTTTATTTTTTTGGTATAAATTAGGTAATTTTACAGATAATATGAAAAACATATTAAGGAGGTTTATAATGAAAGGAATAATGATAGTTATAGTTGTAGTTTTAGTAGTGGGATTAATAGGCTTTGCAACAAACCCTGACTATGACGATTACAAAGAGTGGTACAAGTCCAAAACGACCCAGGATGTGGAGGCATCAACTGATTTAGGAAAATCTGTTGTCGGCATGGTATCAGGTCTGGTGGCAGATGCTTCCATTGTAAGAGAAGATTACAAGGTTTACAGTTTGTATACTTCAGAAGTTTTAGAAAACTACAGAGTATTGGGTATATTCAATAATTTCTTTGTTTTGGGCGACGGCTCGGCGAAGGCTGCAGAATAGATAATGAAGCAGAATTAAATGGACATTGCTTCCCATTTATGAAGGTTTATTCAGGTAGAAGGAATGTCCATGCACTTGAATGTCCACAAACTATCCTCCTGAAAACTCAGGAGGATTTTTCATTTTTTTATTACATTGATTCATGAATTTCATTCAATATTTATCTATAAATAATTACTGCCTCTAAACGAGGCAGCCGGATATTTATCCGCTAAATTTCCCTTAATAATTCAGTAAATCTATCTAATCCGTCCTTTAATGTTTTTGAATCAAAAGCATATCCGATTCTTACACAACCTTCCATTTCAAAACATGAACCGGGAGTGAACAAAACTCCTTTTTCCTTTATCATTTTAATGCACAGGTCATAAGAAGGCATGTCCTTCTTGTAATATACAAGGGCTGTTGTTCCTGCAACAGGTTTAACATAGCTTACTTCGGGCGTTTCATTCACCCACTTGTCTAAAATTTCTCTGTTTTTCAGCAGGATTTTTTTGTTTCTTTCAAATATTTTTTCTTTATTTGAAAGAGCCAGGCTGGCAAACAAATCATCCAGCTGGCCGCAGCTTATAGTATCATAATCCCTTCTCATACGGCAGGCATTTATTGCATCTTCATCCTTTGATACAATCCAGCCCATCCTTAGCCCTGCCAGCGAAAATATCTTAGACATGCTTCCTACGGAAATTCCTTTTTCATATATATCGGCAATTGATTCCATGTAGCTTCCGTCTTCGGAAATTCCTCTGTATACCTCATTGGACAATACATATGCATCAACACTTTTAGCAATCTTTACTATTTCCATCATAACATCTGTAGGAATCCATGAGCCTGTAGGATTGTTAGGATTGTTTACCGTAATCATTTTGGTATTATTGTCAACCAAACTTCTCAAAAGTTCTAAATCCGGAAGAAAGTTATTCTCCGTTGTCAGTTGCAGAATTCTTACTTCTGCCCCAACGGACTCAGGTATTGAGTAATGCTGCTGATAGGTAGGCATTACTGAAACCATATTGTCTTTCGGCTCAATCATTGAAATTATAACCTGATGATTTGCACCAACAGCACCGTGTGTAGGAATAACCTGGCTGGGCAAAATATCTTTGTATAAAC
>JAGOIH010000044.1 GCA_017995755.1 Sedimentibacter sp.
TCCTTCATTCCATCCTTTGCCATTTTACTTATGCTTCTTATAGTACTGTCTATATCATCTTTAACTATTCCATCGCCTCCTTTAAAATTGTTGCTTCCTTTTGCAAGTTCATATCCAAGCATGGCAGAATCGAAAGCTATTGCAATTTTTGAAGCGCAGGATGGCTTCGCTCCATCGCAAATCATGCCTGATATGGTAGCTAATGAATTTGAAACAGTAGCTTCAATAACATTCAGCGGCTCCTTGTATAAGTATGCTATTCCTGCTGCACTAGCCGCCGCAGCACAGGATACTCCGCAATATGCAGAAAGCTTTCCTATTCCTCTTTTTAAGTATATTGCAATTAAATTTCCTAATGCTAATGCCCTGTATAATTCTTCCTTTGGTGAATTTAAACTTGACGCATAGATGATAATCGGCAGCGATACAGATATTCCCTGGTTTCCGCTTCCGGAGTTTATTACCACAGGCAATTCGCATCCGCTCATTCTTGCATCTGAGCCTGCTGCAGCATAAGCTTTCGCTATTTCATTAATATCGTTAGGGCTTTTACTATAAATAGTTTTGCCTACCCTTGCACCATAATCATTCTCTAAGCCTTCTTTAGCAATATTCAGATTGTATTCTATCTGTTTATCCAGTATTAATTTTACTTCTTCAATATTGACATTGTTTGCATAATTATATATATTTTTAAATCTGAATATTTCAATATCATCATCTTCTTCTTCCGAATTGCTGTCTTTTTTATATAGCAAATCATTATTTTTGTGTAATTCAATAATGTTTAAATGTCCATCCTTTAATGTTACGGCAGCACATTCATCTTCGTAAAAAGATTGAATTTTAATATAAAGATTTGCCACGTTGGGAACGAGCTTTATCTGGCACATTCCTTCTTCAGCAAGCTTTTTAGCTTCTGCGACCTTGTTTTTCTCAATTCCGTTAAGCACTTCAAGTTCTTTATCCGGGTCACCGGCTATGGCACCAAGAACAACGCTTATTTCTATACCTTTTAATCCGTCTGTACCCGGTACAACAACGCTTTTGGCATTCTTTACAATATTCCCGCTGCAGCTGCATATTATTCTTTCAGGAATGTGCCCTAAAACCTGCGTAGCTTTAGCTGCTGCATATGCAAGTGCTATGGGTTCTGTACAACCAAATGCAGGTATTAACTCTTCTTTTAAAATTTCAGTATATCTGTTCATAATAATCCCCTATTTTCTTATAAGCTTTCAACTGCTAATCTTGCAGCATAGAAATTTACTTCCGGTGTTTCCAGTTCTGCAACGCAGCCGGGTGTAATCATCAATCCCCTAAGGCCTGCATTCAATGCGCCTTCATGAATATGGGCATATATTTCATCAGGGCTTGCTTTTGTTAAGAATTTTTCGTTTATTCCGCCCAGCAGGCATTTATCAGTAATTTTTCTTGCTTCACTCATGCTTGGGGCAGTCCACCTGTCATGCCAGTTTATACAGTTACAGGGGTATTGGGCAAGCTTGTTAAACATTGTGTTGTCTCCATGAACGTGGGCAATATTGAAATAAGTTAAATCCTTATATGAATTTATTACTTCCAGATCATATTTTACTCCAAACTCATCATATTCGGATTCCGTCATAAAATCATATGTTGCACATTGAGTAGCAAAGAAAAATCCGGCAACTCCGGCTTCAATATTTAATTTTACAAAATCAACAGTAGTTTCTGTTATAGCTTTTAATGCTTGATGCAGATACTCCGGTTTTTCTCTCAAATCATTAAAAATTCTAGGACCAGCCAATTTTTTTGCTGTAGTAAGGGGACTGAATATTGTTTGAACATATGGTATGTCATTTCCCTTCAATCTTTTTTGCATTTGTCTCGCAAACAGCAGCTGTTTACCGTGTGAACCGAAAGATCCCGGCAAGGGTTCAATTTCCTTCCATTCGCTTATATCATCAATTGCAAATTTTCTTTCGAAGGCCGGTTGGGTTTTAGTACAAAAAAAGTCAACGCTTAGTCCGAAATCATGTGCCCCGTAATTTCCAAAAGGCATCATCTTAATAAAATCCAAATCATAATTTCTTGCCAGTCTTATTTGTTCTTCTGCAAGAGCTACAGGATCCTGATCCACATGCGGTACGTGATACCAGATGGAAAACGGGGGCCTGTCAACCTCTTCCTTATGAATAGCTGCAATTACTCTTTCCTTTTTTAACATCTTATTCATTTTATACTCCTTTTAAATTATTAAAGTATATTTTGATTATATATATTGCAAATTTCATGCCATTAAACATCAAATCTTTTTTGCTTAGGTTTACATTCATTACACCCTTTATATTTGTGGATACATTATAACTCATTTAATCACATCTGGGAAATTATTTTTTGAAAAAGTTTTTATTAATCATAGCATTAGCTAAGTGTCAAAACCTGTAAATTATTATGCCTTGATACCATGAAACACAGGTTTACCGCACACAGCTCCATATTTTTATTACATTGCCCGTGTGCGAAAAGAAACAGCGACCTCTTTTCAGAAATCGCTGTAACCATTGAATTATTGGTACGGATAACAGGACTTGAACCTGCATGGTGTTACCCACACGGACCTGAACCGTGCGCGTCTGCCAATTCCGCCATATCCGCATATCACTGAATTATATTACCACAAAATAATACTTTAATCAAGAAATTTTTTATATTATCCTCTTAATGTGGAAATCAATGCATTGGGATTGAGTAATAAATTTATTCCATCCTCCATTGACTTGACCATAATGTCGGATTCCGCCAAAAGCTTAGAGCACATACCTTCATTTTCAAGGACGGCTATTGAAAGAGCGGCGGCTTTAAACATTCTTATATCATTATAGCCGTTGCCAAAGCAAACCGTATTGTCTTTTCCCAGCTCTTCAACTATTTTTGCTTTATAGTCTGCTGCCTTGTCGTTTGGAAAGGTTTTAACTGTTAATTTAAGAGCCCTGCATTCCATGGATGCAGAGCCGTAGGTGTCGGCTGTAAGCACATATACATTTGCCATGTTTGATAAAATGGCCAGATTTTCTGCAATTGACGGTATGATTTTACCATTTACAGCAATAGTTCCGTTGTAGTCAAGTACTATATTTTCTATTCTGTATTCACATCTTCCCGGTACCTTTATATTTATCATGCTGTGCCTCCCATTTTTTTATATCTGCAGTGCTTGAATATGCATGAGATCATAACTCTTGATTTTACAAAAACTCCGGACTGTGAACCGGAATTCACAAACCGGAGTATAATCTATTCGAATATTACCACATCGTATTTTTTAGTTAATTCTTCCTTTTTATTTCTATATACATTTTCCTGCTTAAGGGCAAAATAGTTTTCTTTTAATTCCTGGTAGGATTCTTCGAAGTCTGCACTTTTTGCCGGTGTGTGTTCAGTCAGTTTTATGATGTGATAGCCGAACTGAGTTTTTACAGGAGTGCTTATTTCACCAACCCTCATTGAAAACACAGCATCTTCAAATTCTCTCACCATTTGTCCCTTGCCAAATTGTCCCAATGCTCCTCCGCTTTGCTTGGATGGACAGGTCGAATACTCTTTGGCAGCTTCTTCAAAGGACAATCCGTCTGTTAAATCTTCCAAAATTTCATTTGCCTTTTCTAGTGTATCAACCAGTATATGGCTTGCCTTTACCATTTCCTGCCTATTGTACAAAGACTTGTTCTTTTCATAAAAATCCTTCAGCTCATCTTCTGAAAGGGTTATTGAGTTGAACATCTTTCTCATGTTGTACTGCTGAAGCATTGACCTTTTCATTTCATTGAGTACTTCCTTGAATTCTTCCTCGCTTTCAAGATTCTTATCCACTGCATCCAGATACATAAGTTCATGCATTACCAGCTCATCAATAAGTTTTTTTCTTCCTTCTTCCCCCTGAAAGTATGCTGCATTTTGCCCTAAATTTTTAATTAAAATATTTAAATCAGATTCTTTTATTTCTCTTCCGTCTACAATTGCCAGTACTTTATTTTCCATTTTCTCTCCTGATTTTTTGGGAATATTCTTCCAAAGCTTTCTATATGAATTCCAGGCCCGTGTCCCTTGCCTTTTTGCAATAAATAAGAGGGTTTAACCCTCCTTTATATTGAAATTCTGTCTATGTCATCCCAGCAATAGCGAAATATCCCATTAGGCATGAGATTCTTCCACTTTACAACTGAGAGGTTGTAATCCCTCTTTCTATTCTTCTTCTTCCATAAATTCTAACAAATTAGACAATTCGGCGATGCATTTATCCTCGTCGGTACCTTTTGTGATTATTACAAGTTCGTCGTCCTTCATGGCTCCTAAAGCCATAATGCTAATAATGCTTTTACCGTTGGCTTCTTGAATGCCTTTTTTGATTATGATTTCACTGTCAAAGTTTCTTGCTTTTTTTACAAATAAAGCAGCCGGTCTCGCATGCAGTCCAATCTTATTTTTTAGAACTACCTTTTGTGATCTCACTTTTTTACACCTCTCTTTTCATGCTCGATTAAATATTCAGCAATTTCTTCTATTTTTCTTAGTCTGTGATTTACTCCTGATTTGCCAAGGGGAGGATCCAGCATTTGTCCCAGTTCCTTTAAACTTGCGTTGCTGTGTTTCAGCCTCAAATACGCCAGTTCCCTTAAATTATCCGGAAGTTGGTCTATAACCTTATGTTTTTTTAATATCTTGATATTGTTTATCTGCCTCATTGACGTGTCCACGATTTTGTCAAGATTTGCAGTTTCGCAATTTATCACCCTGTTTATCTGGTTTCTTGTTTCCTTAACAGCTCTTATGTTTTCAAAATCCAAAACAGCGTTATTGGCTCCCATTAGAGCCAGCAAATCGGAAATTTGCTCGCTTTCCTTAATATAGGTTACATAGTTGTTCTTTCTGTAAATATTCTTGCTGTTTATTCCATATTTTTTCAAAAGCATTTGAAGAGTCTTGCTTTGTGCTTCCCTGCTGCTCACAAATTCAGCATGATAAGACTTTTCCGGGTTGCTTATTGAACCACTTCCCATAAATGAACCTTTTATATAGGCTCTTTTGCTTAAGTCGCTTCCTATGAATCCCTCAGGTACGTCATAGTTGAAGTTCATTATGTTGAAATCATTGTTCCTGACCATCCCGGTGTCTTTAAGAAATTGTCTGGTTAATTTTTCATCGATTCTAATTATATAATTATTCTGTTTCTTAAGTCTGTTGCTTTTAGTAACACTTACCTCCGCATTTATATCATAGGCTGTTTTTAAAACCTTGAATATCCGTCTTGCAACAGCTGCATTCTCAGTCAAAAATTCGAATTCCACCTTATTGAGGCCTTTAATTGTGATATACCCCAAGGTTCTTACAAATGCTGCAACCTCAGCTTTAGCACTAAAGGCATCGATTATTTCTGTTCTTGTGAGTTCATCTTTAATTCTTGAAGAAAATGTCATTATATCACCTATTCATATGAGCGGAACTTAATTTCATCTATAGCTTTCTTAATGATTTTTCTTTCATCGTCATATCGGGCAATTTCCAGTGACTTTTCAAAGTGCAGAAATTTTGCTTCAACAAATCCTTCGTTTTTTTGGGCAGTGCAGTTCATATTCCTTGCAATCATCAAATACCAATGAACTTCTTTTTTTATATGTATTTTATCAACATAACAGGTGCGGCTGAATTCATAGCTAATTTTGCCCAGGTATTTGATAGGAATCACTTTTGCTTTAGTTTCCTCATATACTTCACGCATGGCGGTCTCTTTCAGCGATTCGTTATCTTCAACCCTTCCTTTCGGAAGAACCCAATCTCCGTTAAATTTCCTTAACATCAATATGCTGTTTTTAAAAAAAACAATTCCTCCTGCGCTTATTTCTTCTATCATATTTGCCCGCCTTCTAATATTGTAGTCTTTATAATATCACAATATTAAAAAAAATCAAACACATATTTACATATTTTAAGTTTACAATAAATGTACATATATTTCAATGTTTTTTGTAATAATTATAGATCAGTCCTTGATCATTTCAACCGGTATCGCCGTCTCATTCAACAAAAGTAGAGTTAGAGCGTCTTTAGGCCGAGGAAATTGGATTAGGGCTTTCTAGTCGAAGAAAAAACACTCTGATAAATGGGGTCCTATCAGTCGAAAAAATTGGGTTAGGTCATAAAGGGCTTCTTACAGTCTCATTCACCAATGTATTTATTCCCTTTGGTCATATACATTGGGAATTCGTTGCGAAAGACCTACCATCCATTTATCAGAAAAAACACTCTGATAAATGGGGTTAGGGCTTCTTCTCCCCGTAATACTGAAAGTAATCAACTCTCATGTCACCATTGAAGAGCTTCCTTTTCCTGTCTGCTTTCCTTCCGAATTCCTTTTCAAAGTTAACAGAGGAAGTGATTACATATACTGACCAGGTTTTATCCCTGCCGAATACCTGGCCAAGCTTTTTATGAATTCCCGCAAGATGTTCTTCATCACCGATTCTTTCTGCATAAGGGGGGTTTGTGATTAGAACTCCGTAGGAGCACATGGGTTTTTCCAGGTGGGTTACATCCTTTACAAAAAATTCTATACAGTCGTCAACTCCTGCTTCAACTGCATTTTCCCGTGCGATTCTTATTGCTTTTTCACTTACATCAGAAGCATATATCTTGATTTCCGAATCAAAATCTATCTTTTTTCGTGCTTCAATCTTCTCGTTTTTCCAATACTCTTCTTTAACCAAAGGCCATTCCATGGAGGCAAAGCTGCGATTCAAGCCCGGCGCAATATTTCTTCCTATCATTGCTGCCTCAATGGCTATTGTCCCGGAACCGCACATGGGGTCGTAAAGCACTCTGTCCTTATTCCAATAGCTCAGCTTTACCAGGGCTGCAGCCATAGTTTCCTTTATAGGGGCAGTCATTGATTTTTCTCTGTATCCTCTTTTAAAAAGACCTTCCCTGGCTCCGGTGGTATCAATTGAAATTGTTGCCATATCCTTGCTGATTGAAACCAGGATTGTAAATTCAGCTCCTGATTCCGGCATCCAGTCTGTGTCATAATATTCGCCCAGTTTTTTCGAAACAGCCTTTTTAACCATCCTCTGACAGTCTGGAGTGCTGTATAGCTTTGATTTGACGGATTTTCCCTTCACAGTGAACCTGCCGTCTTTTGTAATCCAGTTTTCCCAAGGGAGTTCATAGGTTCTGTCAAATAGTTCTTCAAAGCTCAATGCTTCAAATTGCCCCATTATAAGCATTACTCTGTCGGCGCACCTCAAATTGATATTTGTTCTGCATATATCCTGTATTTCTGCATCAAAATACATCCAGCCGTTATCAGTTACTATATTTTCATAACCCAAGTCTGCCAATTCCCTCTTTACCACTGCTTCAAGACCAAAAGCCGATATTGCAGCTAATTTTATTTTATCCATATACTTCCTCCATAAGGGAACATTCCTTCATTCATCCCTGTTGTTCCGGGTTGTTTCAATTATTAATCTTATTATAATAGTTTACTATAAACAAATCTTTGAGATTCCAGAACTTCTTGAAATCTTCATATTCCCCTTCTGCCGATTGAATATTCTTATTTGCCTTAAGGGCTCTTATGAGAATATTTTTGGGGGTATGGTCCATTGAAATAAATTCCATAAGCTGAACTTTATATCCCTTGGTTTCCAAAAACAAGCCTCTCAATGAATCGGTGACCAAAGAGGATATTCTCTCCTTTATTAGTCCGTGCTTAAGCATGGAGTTTAAACTTTCATTTTCAATTTTATCGTAAAATTCATGCTGGCAGCAAGGCACAGACAAAATAATATCGCAGTCCCAGAAAATTGCCTTTACAATGGCTGCGTCTGTTGCCGTATCGCAGGCATGAAGAGTTACTGTCATATTTACCTTGTTTTTATATTCAAAATCGCGTATGTCGCCATACACGAATTGAAGATTTTCATAATTCAGGGTCTTGGCTGTTTCATTGCAAAATTCAATGACTTCTTGTTTTAAGTCAAGTCCTGTGATTTTCACCTTTATTTTTCTTACATGATAAAAATAATAATAAAGGGCAAATGTAAGATATGCTTTTCCGCAGCCAAAATCGATAATGGTAAAGTCATCCCGAATATCTTTTCCAGCAAGGGAATCATCGACAATTTCAAGAAATTTATTTATTTGTTTGAATTTGTCGTATTTCTTTGTATAAACCCTGCCGTCCGGGCTCATGACTCCAAGCAGTATCAGAAAGTCGCAGGGCTGGTTTTCATTTATAATATATTTTTTCTCCCTGTTGTGATCTTCTGCTCTTTGATTCTTTGAAGGGTCCTTCCGTGTGATTTTCATACTCCCTTTTTTGCTTGACAGTATCTGGTAATCTGCATCAACAGTAAATAAGTTTATATTGCGGTATTCGTTTACCAGGTGAAGCAAAACATCAAAAGAATCCTCAAAGGCTAAGTTTTCGTGAAATACCTGGGTATCAGTAAACTTCTCAAGCTGAATATAAGGCTTGTCTTTTATTGCAATTACCCTGACAGTTATTTTCTTGTATTGAGACTTAATCCTTGGGGTAGTATAAATACCGTATATAAACTTATTTTCTCTTAAACTGTTTTTAATTATTTCGTCAGTATTCAATATATCTCCTGTGGTGTTGTCATCCGCCGAAAGCGAAGGAAAAATAGGGTTAGGGCATCTTTATTTGTAGCTGCTCTTCAACGGGACTATTCTGTTAAACACAAGATGGTCCTGGGTTGTATCCTTGTCAAGCATAAAATATCCGTGCCTTAAAAACTGGAATCTGTCGCCTGCTTTGAATTCCTTCATAGAAGGTTCAAGTTTGCAGTTTTTTAACACGATCTTGGATTCGGGATTTAATTTCTCCAGGAAATTTGATTTATCGTACTCCTCATCCTCCATCATGTAGTCATAAAGTCTTACTTCTGCATCAATGGAGTGTTTTGCAGAAACCCAGTGGAGAGTCCCCTTTACTTTTCTGCCTGTAAAGCCTGAGCCGCTCTTTGTTTCAGGATCGTATGTACAGTGAACTTCAGTTATATTGCCTTCTTCATCCTTTACAAAATCAACACACTTTACAAAGTATGCATTTCTAAGCCTCACTTCATTACCGGGATAGAGCCTGAAATACTTTTTTGGAGGATATTCCATGAAATCTTCCCTTTCAATATATACTTCCCTTGAAAAAGGAATCGTGCGGGTACCCATGTCCGGATTATCCGGGTTGTTTTCCGTTTCCACATATTCAACCTTATCTTCGGGATAGTTGGTTATTATAAGCTTTATGGGGTCTAATACAGCCATTGTCCTGGGAGCTTTAGGTCCTAAATCATCTCTTACGGCAAATTCAAGCATGGCAATATCAACCACGCTTTGAGCCTTTGAAACACCTATTGCTTCACAGAAATTCTGTATTGATTCAGGAGTATAGCCTCTCCTTCTGAGTCCTGCTATGGTGGGCATACGGGGATCATCCCAGCCGTCTACGTATCCTTCTTCAACCATTTGCTTTAAATATCTTTTGCCCATCATAGTTTTTGATAAAAACAGCTTGGCAAATTCAATTTGTTTTGTAGGTGCATCTTTAAAATCATCAATATTTGTCAGTACCCAGTCGTAAAATGGTCTGTGGTCTTCAAATTCCAAGGTGCAAATCGAATGTGTAATACCTTCTATGGCATCCTCCAGGGGATGGGCATAGTCATACATGGGATAAATGCACCATTCATCACCAGTATTGTGATGGGTTTCATGAAGTATCCGAAAAATTACCGGGTCTCTCATGTTGATATTCGGGCTTGCCATGTCGATTTTAGCCCTTAATACCCTTGCCCCGTCTTCAAATTCACCTTTCTTCATTCTTGCAAACAAATCCAGGTTTTCTTCAATGCTTCTGTTTCTGTAGGGGCTTTCCTTGCCTGGCTCAGTCAATGTGCCTCTGTATTCACGAATTTCATCTGCAGACAAGTCGTCCACAAAGGCCAGTCCTTTCTTTATCAGTTCAACCGCATAATCGTACATCTTTCCAAAATAATCTGACGCATAGAAAATTCTTTCTTCCCAATCGGGGCAAAGCCACTTGACATCCGCAATAATAGATTCTACAAATGTTTCGTCTTCTTTTGCCGGATTTGTATCATCAAATCTTAAATTGAATATTCCCCTGTTTTTTACGGCTAATCCGTAATTCAGGCAGATGGACTTGGCATGGCCTACATGCAGGTAGCCGTTAGGCTCCGGAGGAAATCTTGTATGTACCCTGTTCCCGTAGGTGCCTTTTTCCAGGTCCTCGTTAATTATCTTTTGAATGAAATTAACGGATTCTCTGCTTTCATTTTCGTTGTTATATTCGCTCATTTTTTCCCTCCTGCTCTTCTTTCCAAAGTATACTACACTTTATAGTAAAATAATAACTTAATTGATACTTTTTTACATTAAATCCCTAACTCTGCAAGCCCGGGATTATTTAACTAGACTTTATTATAATTAATGAAGCTTTATAATTCAAGTTAATTATTCCATTATACATATTATATCCCATTTTATTTGCATATAATCAATTATCCGGAACAAATCCCCAGGGGAATGAATCAAATTTATTCCCTCCTTGCGCCGCATAATTTCGACATTCTGTGTGGTATAAACAAAAAGGACGGCAAGTGCCGTCCATTTGATTTTTCTCATCTCAAACATAGTTGAAGGTTTTCATTTTTGAGTCTTGAAACCCCGAAGTTTCGCGCACAAATTTATCTGCTGTAATCGTAGAATCCCTTACCTGTTTTTCTTCCAAGAAGATTAGCTCTTACCATTTTGCGCAGCAGCGGATGAGGTCTGTATTTAGGGTCTCCGAATTCGTTGTAGAGAACCTCCATAATTGCAAGACAAACATCAAGTCCTACCAGATCTCCAAGTTCTAATGGCCCCATAGGATGGTTTGCACCTAATTTCATTGCTGTGTCTATTTCTTCTGCTGTCGCAACTCCATCTGCCAATATGCCAATACCTTCATTAATCATGGGTATCAGTATCCTGTTTACTACAAATCCCGGCGCTTCATCAACACTTACCGGAGTTTTTCCTATTTTTTGTGACAGGTCGATAATGGCGGCATGTACTTCTTCGTCAGTAAGCTTGCCTTTGATTATTTCAACTAATTTCATAACAGGAACCGGATTAAAGAAATGCATTCCTATTATTCTGCCCGGTGCTTTTGATTTTGCTGCAATTTCAGTAATTGACAATGATGATGTATTTGTTGATAATATTGCACCTTCTTTTGCAACAGCTTCAATTTCGGCAAACATTTCATGTTTTGTGACCATGTCTTCTGCAACTGCTTCGATGAATAAATCAGCATCTGCGCATTCTTCGTATGTAGTGGTTTTAGTAATGTTTCCTAAAATTTCGTCCATCTTGGACTGTTCCATCCTGCCCTTTTCAACTAATTTTGAAAGGCCTTTGCCTATTGCTGCTTCTAATGTATCGAATGTTTTGCCGGGTCTGCCTTTAACTATTACAGGATATCCTGCCTGGGCAAATGTCTGTACAATTCCTTTTGCCATTGTTCCTGTTCCAACTATGCAAATTTTTTTAACTTCCATTTCATCCTCCAAATAAATTTTTTTTGCCTGGTCATATTATATCATCATTGTTCAAATTAAATCAAGTGATTTTAAGAATAGCTTGATAATATTTTAACATAATAAATGCATGATATTTGCAAATAATAATGCAGGGTGAGATGATGATTAAAAAAGGCTTGGTTTTTACTACAAAACTTATGAATAAATCCACGTTGGACAATATTTTCGGATTAAGCGCTCAATTGTCATACTATTTAATTTTAAGTGTTTTTCCCTTTCTTATTATGTCAATATCCTTATTCTGCGGCTACAGCGATGATATCTTCAATATGCTGAATTCTTTATCAGGTGTACTCCCTGAAGATGTGCACTCTATTATTCACAATGTTTTAAAATACTCGGTAAACAGCTGCAGCAAGCCTTACCTGACAGTCAGCATGCTCATAATATTATGGTCGGCAACTTCGGGAAGTGCCGCCATCATAAATGGAATAAATATAGCATATGGATTCAATACCAAAAAAAGCTTCCTGCTTTTGAGGCTGAGGGGAATTTTGTTTACATTGGCATTAATGGTTTCAATGCAGATTGTTTTTTATGTTATTGTCGCAGGAAGATCACTTTTGCTTTTTGTTAAAAGAATGCCTGTTTTTCATGATTATAATTTTATGCTGATTGATGCGGTCAGGTTTGTTCTTGCATTTTTTGTGATTTTTATTATTTTATCAGCGGCATATAAGTTTCTGCCATATGAAAAGGTTAAATTTTCATACGCATATAAGGGTGCAGTATTTGCAGCTGCAGGTTCATTAGCCGGTTCTTACCTTTATTCCCGCTATGTCAGCACCAGGGTTGTATATATCAACTCTATTTATGGAAACTTGTCAGGATTATTTATATTTATTATATGGATTTACATTATGTCGATTATTTTTCTAATGGGTGCTGAAGTAAATTATTTTGCAGCAAAACAAAAGAATGGAATTAACGGGAAGAGTTAGAAGGAAAATAGTGGACGTTTGATAGGAGGGTTCACCCGGATAATTTTCATTGCGTGGAACTATCCGTTAGTTGTTTTTTATTGATCTGAAAATGAAATATCCAGATCTTTTATCTGCTGTTTCACAATTTCCAAATAAGCTTTCAAGTTTTTCCTTGGTGCTTGGAGCTCCTTGTTTCTTTTGAATTACAACATAAAGTCTGCCGCCTTGGTTTAAATGTTCATAGGAACCTTCATAAAATGAAAACACCACATCTTTTCCTGCTCTTATCGGCGGGTTGGTCATAATAATATCATAATTATCCTTTATATTCCCAAATGCAGAAGAAGAGATAATCCTAACCCTGCCTTCAACCTTGTTTTCTTTTGCATTCATCATGGACAATTCCAATGCCCTTTCATTTATATCACACATTGTAACAGTAGAATTATGAAAAACCCTGGCGGCAATAATTCCCAAAGGACCATATCCGCAGCCTAAATCTAAAATAGAGCCGCTGAAACCTTCATTTTCTCTTATAATAGTTTCTATTAAAAGCATGGAACCGAAATCCACACCTTTTTTAGAGAATACACTGTTGCTTGTATAAAAATTGAAAACTTCCTTTCCTACGTTCCAGTC
>JAGOIH010000003.1 GCA_017995755.1 Sedimentibacter sp.
AAAGCTAGATACTCTACCCCTAATCTGACATTAGATAATCTTTTTATTGGTATATGATAAAATTTATTTTTCAAATATGCATCTAAATGATTTTTATCCTTTACATTTACAACCATGACATTTTCCAACTTAAATTTTGCATAATCATCATACTCATCTAATGCTATTCTTTTATTTTTTGCCTCAATGTTAGACTGATTAATTATCTTATCCAAATGTTCAGTAATTAATTTAGTGCTTCCCGGCAACATCGGAAATGCTCCTACATTTACTTCCTCAATACTATTATAGAACTTATGATTTATATACTTTTCTTCATTTCCATAAGGAAACATCACGTAAGCACCAAAAGTCTCATATTTATATTTAAAATCGTCATTCATCTTTGACACTATAGCATCTCTATACCTATGCATTATATTAATATCATCTTCCATAGGTCCCACTGTTCCTTTTTCGTCTATCGTAATTCGATATTTTGCATCAAATATGTACATTCTGTTATCATTAACATTTGAACTTGTGATACATAAAACTGTATCTGGTCTTTGATTGGTAGTAGGTAAATTATAGGATTTATTATACCACAGCACTAGTTTATTGCGATTATTTTTATAAATCATCTTAGCCTCTGAATCCTGCAATAAAAATAAGTGCATACCATTATCTTTGTATTTAAGAATCCCATACTCCTCTACTTGATAACCCAAATCAATCAATATTTTATGGATCTTTATGTAGCACCAAATTTCATATAAATCGTATAGTTTTTTAGGAGTTATTCTAAATATATCCTCACCTAAATCTAAGCCCTTATTTAGAATCGAGTACTTTTTGTACATTTCCTTATATCCAGGCGCCATTTGAAAAACTAAACTCATGCTTTTATTTCCAGTTAAATTTCTAATGTTTTGAAAATAATTTTTATAATATGATTCTAAAATTTTGTTTTTCCTTCTTATTGATTCTAAAGTGTGTTTTTCATGAGGGTTGTCTTCTCTTAATAATTTTTCGATAGAGAATAATCTGTTAATTATTCTCTGAATCATGTATTTCACAAAACGATTCTCAAATATATCTGTAGTTGTGATTTTTATTTCTTCAATTACTGTAGTTGAATTATACTGTTCACCATTTATATTAATAAAGCCTTTATCTGATTTCATTAATATCTCAGGATGCTTACGTATATGACTTACGCTCTTTTTAGAGATCTTTTTAGCTTTATGAATATCTGCAATCCTATCTTCAGTTATTACATTATGCTTAAAATTGTTAACAATCCTCTTTAGAGACTTTACTAAATCGTCAAAAACAACATCAAGAATACTAATAAATTCAGCATTTGTTTGATGTTCAACATCTTTTAATTTACCCAAAACATAAGTCTTATCAATAAACTTAAACGCTAAAGAACAAACTTCCTCATTTATCTCATTAATTATTTTCTTATAGTCTTTGAGATAGTCTAGCTTACTTGGGAATATTTCAATGGTAACCGTCAGTATTTTTTTTGTTTCTTCGTATATATCTATATTTGAATATCCAATATCAGAACTAAAATCAACAATCCCTATGTAAAAATTACCAACAACTTGAAAATCATCTGTTATTCTTATTCCACCAAGAAATATTTCATATTCCTTTTTTTCTTTAACTTCTAATATCAGCTGATACCGCCCGTTTTCAAAAAAACAAGGCATCATAGTGTTTCCGCTATTTTCAACTAGTTCACCAAAGTCTGTAATAGTCTTTAAAGTAACATTTTCATTATTGTAACTATAAACTATTATTGCAGCTGGAATATTAACATTAGATCTTGTTATTTTGCTTTTATTTCTTTCAACATCTCCGGTAATTAGTAATGAATAATTGTTGGTTATTATCTCAATTAGCTTAGACCTATTGCCAGAACGAAGCAAATCCATCTTCATAACCCCTTAACATCATAAGAATTTTACTTGCAGATTTAGGATATAATGCAGTTTCTAAGTTTTCTTCTCCATATTTTATATAATCAATGTCACCGATAATTTGTCCATCCAGGTTACAGTAATTGTATAGCTCAATAAGTATATCTTTAACAATTCTGTCACTTCCAGTAATAGTTGGCAGAATTTTTTGCATAATCTGATAGTCAAAAGCTAAACTTTCATCTAACAATTTGTTTTCCTTATTTTCTAACAAATAAAAAATGATTTGATCTCTTATTCGATATCCAAAATGTTTATTTCCCATAGCTAAAATATTATTGATTTCAATTATTTGGTTATTTATTTTTACTACATAATCTTTATCAAAAGCTAAGGCATCCTTAATAGATATGAATCTGGTCTTGAAACAACTATTATCCAAATCTAAAGGTTTAATTAAATTTAGTAACTCAAAGTCAAGGACTTCTAGTCTTACATCGTTAAATTCTATAGTATTTGCTCTATCCAGCACTTTTCTGCTAAATGAAAATGTTGTATCATCCATATTTACTGTACCAATAATATAAATATTTTCAGGAATAATTAAATCTTTATAAATACTATCAGCAGATAAGTAACCATTGGGAAATACTTTGTCAGTCCTTATAACATCATCCTCATGAAAACATCTGGATTCTAATATGCTTAAATATTCACTTAAATAATATTCCACTCTCGCTAAGTTCATTTCATCAAGACATATGAAATATGGTTTGTACATATTTTCTGGCCTTGAAGCTTCTTCCATAATTTTTGTTAATTGTCCAGGGATGAATCTATTATTTATATCTTTATATCCAAAAAGCTCAGTACTATCGTTCCAATCTGGTTTGACACTAATGATATGGTAGCCATTGTTAGCTGAAGTTGCATTTATGGCTTCACTGAATAATTTTGTCAGCTTTGATTTTCCTGTACCACTAATTCCAGCTAAGATGACAAATGGTTTCGTTTTTAAGCTAAGATAAAAATTACATAAATCCTCATATGCAAATATAAACCCTCTAGATTTAATATAACTTTCTATTTTAATAATATTATCTTTCACATCCGAATCTCCCATATGAACTAATTGGATTTCACTATTTGATTCATTTCCCTTTAAAAATATTAATTTATAATACTTTTCATATACCGAAATCATATCTTCCAAATCTTTTATAAACTCTTCTTCTTGTGGGAATTCATCTGCTATGTACTCTTTATAAAAAATTGAACCAATCTCGTAATCTATATTCCCTATTATTAGTTCATTATCAGTATTAAAATTGTAATTATCAATAATACTCCTGATATTTTCTCTGGTACTTACCATAAGGTCCCTTGCTGCTTTGGTCCCTAATTCTTTCTTTAAGTTAGTGCAGCCTTGATTTAAAGACAAATAAACTCTGCTCATATCTTGAGAAAACAAGTAAACAATATAAACTCCTCTTTGAATTGTAGTAGTTATTTTATCATTATATATTGCAATCCAAGGATAGTTCGTCCATCCGCCTGCTCCACAGGAACCTTTAGCTATTAAATTATACTTTTTAGCTATTTCATTCACTGCATTTGTTGTTGTATAATTTATCAGTTTAAACATTTCATGGTTTTTATTAAATTTTCCATTACTGATACTGTTAAGATAGTTATCCAGTATCTCCTTAAAATAATTAGTAAGCATTTCCCCTCATCCTTTCAATCCTTTTTTTTAGATCACTCAGAATCATTTCTATTATTCATCTGCCTTTCAAACGATTGGCGTACTAAACTCATTATATACGGTAATTCTTCAATATCTGAAAAACCTACTTGAACTTCTCCATTGCCCCATCGACCCACATCAGCTACATTTTCACACAAATCTTTTGAATCGGATATTTAAACTTAGTCTGCTTAATAAAATTTTGATGAAGATCTCCATTCTGTGAATACTCATTGTACCAATTCCAAAGAGTTTCTTTAGTAGGATATCCTAACTCACGAATTACAGTTGAATAACTCATATCATACTATAGTAATAGTTTTAATGCTTTTATACGTTCTTCATATGAGAACATGCGGCACCTCCTAGCCTAAACTAAGTCCAGGATTTTGTCCACACCCCCTTGACTTAATTATAAATAAATGCTCATAACTCAAGTGGTTACAGGCACAACTCGAGTCTAAAACTATTGAAAATTCAAAGTTTTATAATTGATAAAATTATGTAATTAGTAAAATAACAGATCTTTTTC
Organism: Sedimentibacter sp.; assembly: GCA_017995755.1. GTDB lineage: Bacteria > Bacillota > Clostridia > Tissierellales > Sedimentibacteraceae > Sedimentibacter. Next base: position 4,193 of record JAGOIH010000003.1, read on the forward strand.
GAAGATTTCACAGGCACAGTCGATTCATAATCAATTACTACTAATTTACCGGTAATATAGTAATATTAACTCCATTTAATTCTTCTGGCAGTTCCCCTATACCCCAACCTGGGGCTGTTGTTTCAATATAGTAAAAATCCATGTTCATATAGGTAAAATTAGCTGTTTCACTGGCTTTTACTCCAACGCCCATATGATCCTCAGTCATAACTAATACAGTACCATAACCAAGTTCACGCAAAAGTGATGCTAATAAAATAGATGAATCTTCACAGTCACCACCCTGGTCATAAAGTGTTTCAAGAGGAAACTTGGGATATTCATCATAACCGGTTCCAATATCATCAGGAACATAATCTAATCCCTGTACAAAGGCTGTAGCAAGCTCTATCATTTCCCAATCAGACATACCTTCTCTTTCAGATGTTTCTACAAATACATTAGCAAGACTGTTCATGTATTCATCATCCTCCGCATGAGTTACATAAAATGAATAATCATATATGTATTTTCTATCAATATTCCTGTAAATGTTTACGGCTTCAACAGAGATATTCAAACTCCAATCCCACGAAACCCAACCATAAGGATATTCCCAGGTATAACTAACTTCTTTAATTTCAGGAACATAAACAGGTTGTTCAGGTGCAGCATTAATAATAACTCTATAAGTTTCATCAATTAATCTTACAATCATAGTTGACGCTTCAGCCCTGGTTCCTGTTTTGCTACCTGCAAAGGTTCCTTTATTATCAATACCTGCTATTAATCCTTTCAAATACGCTTGTTCAACAAAGTATACATACTCATTTGGAATTTTATTGTAGTCTGCAATTAGATTACCAACACTTGAAGAATAAACTTGTTCATTAAACAGAATATTCTCATCGACTCTAACAAAAATTTTCGCCATTTCATACCGTGTAATAAATGTTTCCAATGAATCAGCTGTATTTTGTATTTCATGTTCATTTACAATTCCAAAATCATATGCAGCAACTAAAATATATGACGCCCAATGACTATTTGTATTATCATTACCGTAATACGAAATCAATACATCATCACCCAACAATACTGACATAACAACCTTCAAGAACTCTCCCCTTTTCATAAGGTTATCAGGTTTAAATGTACCGTCAGGATACCCAACAATGCCACCTTCGTTCACCAGGGTTTCTATATAATCCTTTCCCCAATGATTTTGTATATCATAAAATTCAACACCCTGTGCATGGACATGATTAGTTGTTAGAATTAATAGTAAAATTGTTATTATTAATATTTTATTTTTCATATATTCCCCTTTAACTCTTGACTATAATCTCCTTTACTCTGTTCTAATACTTGTTATAGTCTACCAAGCATAATACTTCTGATGCAGTTACTTTTGTACATTTTAAGAGAATGAATTATCTTACCTTTTGGAGAGTTCTTCAATAGTCCCAAATATTTTATCATATGCATTTTCATTAGTGATATCTACGAGATTATGTTTTTTTCTAACAACTCGTTTAAGGGTCTTAAATTGATTAGATATATTTTGTTCCTGACCTTTACGAGGCAAAACTTCATCATATCCTTCATGTTCTGTTGTTTCAAATGCTCCATTTTCATGTATTGGATTGTAGAACAAATTGAAATGTGGTGTAAATCCACTGCTCCATTCCTTAATATTATTAAACTCAAACTTGGTAATAATCAACTCAGGCTCCGGCTTCTCACATGTGTCAGGGTCCAAATTAATTTCCATTGCGTATACCGGTGCATCAATCCAATTGTTTTCATTAATTGAACCGTCATTAAGTCGTTGGAATAAAACAATAAAGCTCCAATAAACCCAACCTTCATAATCAACATCCGAACTATATCTTAAAAATCTTAATAACGGTAGATGATACTTTTTCTTTATTTCATTGGTGCTGCAAAACTTTATTAATTTATCCACACTTTCAAATGTATCAAGAACAACTCGAAATGCATTATGCATGTTTTTTCCCGAATCCATAATATTCAACCCCCACTTGTATTTTAGTATTAAAACTGAATATATCATTACTTCCTTTATACTTCCAGCAATCTGTGCTGACTAATTGTTCCTCAAAATTAAACCCTTTAAATCTTTCAAAACCTTTCTTAATTAATAACTCATTCAAATCTCCCACCATGATTTTTTCATAGTGATTTTCAGCTTTAATTTTCCCTAAACCTTCTAATGCATCCTCCCAGCTCAAATACCCAAAAATAATTTCTTTATCTAATAAGTTTCTTTCATTTACAACTTCATTATATACATTTTGACATAGTTTTTCTTTAGCTACAAAAATTAATATTTTCTTTTTATCCGGAGCCCATTCCTTCAGCATCCTTGCTTCTCTGTTTAATTGGTTTTTACTTTCTTTTAAAATCCTATCATCGTCTTCGGTTTCATCATAGCTAATATCATCATCCGATGACAAATTACTGTCTAATTTTACTTCTATACCTATAATAAAATCTTGAAATTCTATACAAACGTCTATTTCTCCTAACCCGTTGCGTGATCTTCTCCAAAATTTAATTTCTTTTCCCCATTCCTCCACATCTATTTTGTCAACAATATCGGCAGTACTTTTTGGGAAAATACCATTAGAAAAAATCTTTTTTAATCCCCTATTAAAAGACATATAACGTAATATTCCAAAAAAATCACCCGTTAGTTGGTCTTCCATTCTGTCATGCAAATTTCTTCCATCTTTGCTTATTTTATTATGAATTTCCGCAATCAGATTAATCCCCCCTCATTTTCGGTTTAAGACCAAGTTTCAATAAAATAAAGATATTTGTTCAACTGATTTTTTACTATCTATAAGTTCTACATCATCATACCCACACTTGATCTTCAAAAGCATCTAAATCAAACACTAATCATCAATAAGTTTACAATACATTAATCAAAAAAGATACCGCATACTTCAAATAATCTAATCATTGAAATTACAACATAAAATAAGTTTACTTCCCGGTACCTGGCACCATCTTCTTTTTTAGCTTAACAAATACATGGTACTAATCTGCTAAAAACAGACTGATTATCAAGATTATCTTCTGGTTGATCAATTATAATAAGCAGATCACTCTTGTTTAAAGCTAAATAAAACATTAATAAACAATATCTCTCTCCTGGAGATAATTCTATAAGAGATTTTCCTCCCATTGTCATTTGATAATCTACTTCTACATATAACAAACCAAATATTTGATCATAATAGCTTTGCTTATTAGGAATTTTACTTTGTGATGTATACATATTTTCATATACGTCTAATATAATCTTCTGAATTAATTGAATAATGCTATCTTCACTGCTAAAATCTGTCATTTCAATAAATTTAGATAATTTCTCATCTGTTTCTTTTTGTCTATAAAAAGTCCCTTTGTGATTCAATTTATTATGGGTGATTACTATATCTTTTAATAAATCATTATCAATGAAGATTCGCACCAAACTCAATCTTTTTCTCTTGAATATCAAGTAATTGTTCATTTTCTTTAGCAATCAGGGTATATATATGGCTTCATATTCTTCCTTAATTATTTCCTTTACTTTAAGTAACTTCTTAACTATTTCAATTCTCTTATTTAATGCTTGTTTATAATCAAGTTTTTAACTTATTAGATTATCACCAGTATTAATCAGTTTCAAAATTGAATCTTATTCTTTCATCAGCGACATATCGTTCGGCATCTGCTATGTAGTTGTCAGGTACGATGTTAAAGTGGCGAATATCAAGAGAGTAAAGATAGTCGTTTTCAATGTGGTATGTTTCATCAACGTACTTTCTTAAGACGTCATTGTATTTACGAAGTCGTTCACGTGCATCGTTGTCTAACTCCGTGTATGCTCGTAGTATCAATATTTTGATATATGCGGATGTTTCTGTCGCATACCGCTCTATCAAGCATTGTGGCGTACATTGAGCAAGAACAGTATTATAATCGAAGCTTGGAATAAATCCTTTGATATATTCATTTCCAGAAGACACTTGTTCCCCAGTGAGCTTGTCGATTCCTTCCTTGTCAAGCGTAGGCTCACTACGACCATGGATAAGGCTGGAAAGAATATTATAAGCATTCGACTCAGTCTGAGGATTTTTGTACTGATGCTCTATAAACTTTCTCAAACATCCTATTCTTGCCACCATGTCAATTGTGGTGTCAGAGGCTAATTCTTTAAGAAGGACAACAGATGACATTAAATCGTCATCTTTGCGAATCTGAGTGCATTGCAACTGCCCATTTTTATTTTCAAAATAGTTAGCACAGACTGATGTTGACTTCTGCCGGCCAGAGTTTGTTTGGATATAATCTATGACCGGTTCAAAGTCGTGTGTTAACATCAAAACAGTTCTTTCGTATAGACTGTTTCCTCTTTCTCCAGTCTTAAATAACCTATTGATAATGGCATACTTTTTGTTGCTATCAAATGATGATATAGGGTCATCGAGAATTATTAGCTTCGCGTCATTTCTGATAGCATCAAACATAAATAGTATCAGGGCAAATGAGTGCTTTTCGCCCCAACTCAAATGTGAACCGGGAGACTTAACATCACTGGGGTTGCCATCTGGCAAAACGAACTTAAGCAAAGCCCGTGCACTATTCTCGCCATCTACTTCAACATCGAAGGTGTACTTGAAACCAGCAAGGTTCAAAAAGTCATTGATATCCTGTTTTCTATCTTTGATTTTGTCCTGGATGTACTTGTTATACTTGCCGATCTCACCTTTCAAAACACTAACTTTTTCTAACAGGCTATCGATTTCCTTGTTAACTGAACCCATTTCTACCTTAGTTAAATCAGAAATAAAATAGACGTCAATTGCACGAAAGTCGACCTTCATATCTGCAAGTTTGGATTCTAACTCAGTGATGTTATCCCTATCTACAGAAGAACCATTGAATTTTACGATTGCAGTCAAGCGTTCATGAAGATAACTTGCTTCTACGCACAACTTAGTTAATTGTGCTTCAAGGACCCTTAGGTCTTCTTTGACACCGAAAAGAGATACCAAATCATCTATTTTCTCTTTGCTGAGGTACGGTGTTAATCCTTCTAAAGCCTTGATAATGGCAGCTGCTGTTTCTACACTGGCTTTATCAAAGCTATCTATAAAAATCTTGTTTATGGTTTCCGTTTTTTCCGTATCTCCTGTTGAACAATAAGGACAGCAGCCTTTCTGGCCATATTGTTCATAACCTAGCAAGCGCCATGCTGCCCATTTAGATACAGTATCTTCTTCAAAAAACGGCTTCAATTCGTTTAATTCTTCGGGCGGTTTGAAATATGCCCCTTTACCCTCAAGAATACCTTTTGCTCCACCACGCTTTGCAATTTTATTACTGGATGTGAATTTAATGGTGTCTATCAAAACACCAATCTGCACCTGCAAGTTGATGATTTCTTGCCGCCCTGTTATTGTAGTCTTAATTTTTGCCAATGCATCATCTATGTTCTTTTTTGCCTCGTCATATTCTTTTGAGCGGATAAGAACTTCAAAAGCATCCTTAATGAGCGAATCAGGCTGATAGACGTACTGTCTGACATAATTATCGTCAAAGATAGCAACACTTCCAGCCTCTACACCTTCAATGCTCGGCGATGCATCTTCGTTTACTCTTCCATAAGGTGCAAGTTCAGTTAAGGGCTTTCCTTGTGAGAATAAATATATAGCCCTTGCTATTGTCGATTTACCTGTGCCATTTGGCCCGAATATTATGTTCAGCTTATCGTCGCAAATAGCAAGTTCTCCGTTTATTATGTTGTTACAGTTCTGTATTTTTATTAAATCGGACATTTCGTGCCCCTCCTCATATATTGGTCATTAACTATTTCCAATCACTCAACCCCCAACGCCTTAAACACCGCCTCCTGTGGTGTTGAATAAAATATTATGCTAAAAGCACCCATCAAATCTGCCGGCACTGTTCCCATCTCTGCTGCAGAAGTAATAGGTAATAGTACTTTCTTTGCTCCACTGTCAATACACACTTGCAATACATTAGCCAATTCCTCTACTTTTAAAATTGTTCCGCTGATGCTAATGTCGCCTAAAACGGCAAGGCTGCTTAAAGTTGGCTTGTTAAGTGATGCTGATGCAATCGCAATCAATGATGGAAGTGTTAAGTATTTAGTAATCCCGATTCCATTTAAATCCTGATAATTAATAATATAATCCTTTGTTGTTGTACTAATAGAGTTGCTGATTGAACGACTGTTAGCCTTTAAATAGTTAAATGCTGTGTTAGTAGCCTCCTTAGCTTCTCTATCTGAACCAAGTCCTGTACGCTCAAATTTCCCATTTCCGGGCAAAACTTGTGTTTCCAAACGATATACACCTATCATTCCCGATTTGCCTCTTGATACGGTATATACATGACCGGGGTTACTGAGACCTTCAGGAATTAATTTGCCACCACCTTGTTCCGGAACAGATACATAATGTTCTTCAAATGTATCATTATCTATGTAGGAGAAATTCACATCGTAAAATTCCATTCCACCGATTTTTTTAAGCTGTTCTTTTACACGTCTTCTCAGCTCAAGAGATATTGTTAATATTTCAGCTATGTCTTCTTTTGTGAATTCGCCATTTGGATAAAGAAGCTTAGCAAACCCTGATATCATTTTTCTAACACCAATAACATCTCGTTGGTTTAAGTTCGTTCCAAATCTGAAATATTTATCACTTATATCACTAAACTGTTCTTTACGCATTTCACGCATAAATTCAGAAAGATAATCCGTTATAAAACCATATTCATTTGTAAAGAAGTCTGGTCTATACTTTGGTATTTCCCATCCTGGTACATAGCAATGCATACGGTCCAGGAAAGCAGTATCGTAAGCCATTGCTTCTGGGAATGGCTCAAATAAATGAGATGTTTTTAACAGCACATCAACACTTTGATTAATATTGCCTACAAAAACCATAGAAGCACTTGCAGCCTTTTCCTCCTTACCACGAGCAAAGGAACCTGATGCCATATAATCCTTCATAATCTGAACACCATCTTTATCTTTAAAGGTAATCCCGGCAACCTCATCAAAAGCTACACAATCCCACAATCCTACGAGGCCAACTGTTTTATTTGCCATGTTATAAAAAAGATTAGCAACTGTAGTTTGTCCTCCGGATACAAGAATACTATTAGGTGATATTTCTTTATAAATATGAGATTTTCCGGTACTACGAGGGCCAAGTTCACAAAGATTAAAATTATTTTCTACTAATGGAATCATACGAGCAAGTAGAAGCCATTTTTCACGTTCAGTAAACTTATCTGATTCCATACCGGTAGAACGAAGCAAAATATTAATCCACTCTTCTTTTGTAAATTCTTTTCTTGCTTCCTTTATTTCATCTAAGTCAATATGAGGCATCTGAATTGGTGTAAGCTTCCTCACACGAATAGGCATAGCTCTCCTATCTTCTTCTGAAAATTCATATTCTAATTGAACAATGCACCAAATACCACCACAAAGTAATCTGTCAAACTTTGACACATAATCAGGAGCAAGTAATATCTCTTTTACTCCTAAATTAGAAAACTCTGCTTCATACCTATCTTGCTTAATATTTAGTTTAGCAGTAATACGGTCTATTACTGTATAACTGCCTTGTTCACGTAAAATTGATAAAACCTTTTGTGCTTCATCAGGGCGAACAAAATTGTCTGCTAAAATCTTTTTTACTGTTTTTACACCTTCTTCAATAATATCTGGATCATCAGAGCTACAATATTGTCCCAATAAAAATTCCAATACATAGATTGGGACATTTGCTCCCTCTTTTATAGATTTTGTCAAATCCTTTCGGACTATCTTCCCATCAAAATACTGCCTTAACTTTTTATTGATGACAACATTGGGATTATTTACCTCATCATACCTGTTTAAATCAGCCATCCTGACATCCTCCTAAACTAAACATTAAAACCAAAATCATCAACAAATGCTAAGTCTATCTTCACCTCATGACGAATCACTTCAAACTCATTTTTCATATCATAGGCTACAAGATAATATTTTCTGTTTTTAGCATATTGTTTATTTTTAAAAGTGAATTTTAAACGGAATATTCGCTTACTTGCATCTTTATCCTTTTTATCTGCAACATAGATATTATCATTTGAAATTTTCTCATTATCATCTGTGATAAAAAATAGTTTATAAACTGTTTCTTTATTAATATCTGTAACCGGATCTGTCTGAATAAAATCAAGATTAGTCATAAGATTGGTAATCTTATGAACCAAGCTCACAAGTCCAATACTTACTGTCTTAGTTTCTGTATGATATTTATTAGTTCTTACATCTATAACAGGAATAATCAATTCCTGTAATGAAGACCCGCCATGGACATAATTTTGACCTCCTCCGGCAACTTTGAAAACATCACTTCCTATTGGAACTGAAACTACTCTTTTGTCATCGTTTCCTAATATATCACCTAACGTAAAACTTCCAATACCATATGCATTAACTTTTTCCTCTGCAACAACATATCGTCTGCCAACAAATGCATTATTCTTATGAAAGCCGCTTATTTTATCACTTTCAACTAACTTGTCACGTTTATAAATAAATCCATGATCTGACGTTATTATAAAATGAATGTTATTGGCACTGGTAAGTCTTTTTATCATTGTATAAATTTCTTCTACAGCTTCTTCACAGGCAATAAATACTTCATTTTCAGTGTTTAGTTTATCACCTCTTGCATCTATTTGATTATGATATATATATACAACATCTTGTCCAACGAACATCTCTTTCAAATCAGCTATCTTCATTGTTTTTATATCATCAAACTGGACTGTTCGACTATTTGGTATATAAGTTTGCAGTATTTGTTCTCTCGTCTTTAAATCATCACATACCTTGCCATCTACTAAAACCTTATAACCATCACTCATAGAAAGTTCTTTATGTGGCAACAATGCTGACATGCCAAATCTTGTATATGAAGGTAAAACACTTTGCATTGCTGTTATCTTTGCTGTGCATTTTTCATCTTCCTGCAACCTTTTCACCAATGTTTGCCCTGCTTCAAAGCGTAGTGCATCAGATATTATAACAACTGTACGCTCTTTTGCAGTTCTTATATATTTATTAAAAAATTCCTGCTGTTTAACAAGTCCTGTATTCGCCTTTGCTTCTATTAAGGCACTATTCCACGCTACTGATAATTTATCTAAGAACCTATTGGTATAAATATTCTCCACTAATTCACGAAGGGTTTCGTATGAATTGTTATCTTCTACTTTATCAAAGTGAAAATAGAAATAACGATATTTCTGATCAATAATATAATCTTTTTCAATATATTGTTTTGCTATTTCTTCTATTGTTTTTTTAGGCTCAAAATGAGCGGTACGAATTATATGATATGCATTTTCAATAATATAATAATGAGAATAATATACCTTCCTATAGTGCATCTTCCTTCTTAAACGGCAAATTTCCGGTATAGAATATCCATGCAATTTAGCATCGGTATCTTCATTCTCAAGCCTTTCAATAAGCCATTTAATAATAAAAATATCAACCTTACGGAATATTTCACAATCAACTATATTATCTGTACCAAGTCTTTCAAAAATGTCGTCTCCTTTTAAGCTAGAATACACCATCTGTGAAAGTTCATCAAAGTTATCGCTATATATCAAGCTATTCATTAAACTGTCCAAAAATGCCATTATATTTCCTGATTTGTAGGAGCAATAATTTTTCCAGGCTGTAGGAAGCTCTGTATGAACTACCTTTGAAGTATATGTCACAAATAATGTATAAATAAGCTTTGATAAAGAAGGTGTAACATCTGTATATCCAAATGTTTCCTCACACATTTCCCAGAAAGGATTTATTAAATCATATTTCTCAAGTTCAGCCAAATATTTATTATTATCTAACTCTCCCTCTGTAATTACAGTTCTGACGATTTCCTCAAAAGAAACAACCTTAGTCTTGCAAATAACACTCATAAGTGCTATTTCTATAACCTGTTTATTAAAATTTTCAATCTCTAATTCATAAAACTTCTGTGTTCTATCTTTCGCTCCAAAAAACTTAATGTAATGTTGCAATACCGGTTTATACTTCTCATCAATACCTAAATCGATAGCTAATAATGAGGCTCTATCTGCAAAAAATTCCTTAGAATATCGTATTGTATCTGCCAGATGATTATCTTTAAGTGCCGGCTTTGGAAAAGGAGCGTATATTAAATAATTCGTCTTTGTATCTTCGCGTTCTAATATATATTTCGTATGAAACTGATTGTTTCTCTCCAGTTTCAAAATCTTTGCATTTTCAAGTTCTAATGTATCTATATCTAATACAAATTCTGCATTAGCATCATACCAGAACACCAGCTTGCGGATATCTGATGCAAATTCACTATTCAATTTATCTGTTATTTGTTTTAAATTCAGTTCTGCCACTAATTTCACCGCCTTGTTTCTGATTGCATTTTCGAATGTTCCTTTATATTTTAGCAAGAATGTCTAATTTCTTGCCATCCTGCCCTGTTTGAACTTTATCATAATTAACTTTAACGCCATCATCTAAATCAATTTCTATACGGCTAAGAGCTATATGGGCAATTTTCTCATCATATTCTTTTGTTTCTTTAAGCTGTTTTACAAGTTTTTCTTTACGTTTTTCTGCCTTTGCAACTTCACGAACTTGTGTACTGTTTTCAATTGTATCTTGCATACGATCGATTTCATTCATGTAAATTTTCTGCATTTTATGAAGATAATCTACACGTACAATTCCTGTTGTATCGGCATTATAACGGTGCATGTATATAAGAGCTTTGAATCCATCTTGTTTGCCACTGTCATATAACCAATATATTGGACACTTTTTATAAACTTTTATATGGTCTTTATAAAAATCTTTTACAAAATAATTACGAATAATCTCTCTTGATGTACTACTTTTATTTCCTAATGCTTTTGCAATAAAATCAAGGTTCTCTTCAAGAGTTTCAGCTCCATATACTTTCTTTACAAATGCGACAAATAATCCAACAATATCATCTTTAAAATATTCTTCGTCGGTAATCGGAATAACATTATCATTGTCAGGTATAAAAGTAGTATATTTACTATCATCCCATTCACCACCTGCGTAAGCAAGGCCTTCTGCATCAAGTGAATATCTTCCGAACATACAGCCAACTGCATAGGATATGAGGCTTTTAATATCTCTTTGTAGGTCTGCCTTGCGGACAGTTACATCCTTATCTTCTACCTCGGGAGTAAGTTCATCTTGTAAGCCGTATATTTCTATGAAAATATGATTGAGTTTCTCTTCGTTGGCTTTGAGTTTTGCAAATTGTCCTTCTGCATATATCTCCCATGCTTTGAAAGCTGACGAAATCTTGCATATAGGTTTTGCATTTCCCCAAGCGTAAGCACCAGACATTCTAAATTTGATTAACGGATGAATTTGAAAATCCCATGAGTTCTCAAAAGAATCCCAGTCTGCCTTGGATATTGATATGTTAGTTTCAGTTATAGAAACAACATTTTTAGCTATATCGTTATTCTCAATTATCGGCAATCTTCCAATATCACCAGCTTGAAAATTAATAGTAGGTGCTAATATTTGTAGGACTTCTAATGAAATCGGTGTATTACAAAACGCTAAATAGTACAACACCTTTTCTTTTGTTGTATAAAAAGACATGCCTGCTATGTCGGATAAGTTGTTCTCTTTATATCTAAACGCTGGCTGTCCTGATGTAATTAATGACCAGGATGCTGAAGGTGAAAACTTCAATTCATCTGGATAATCTTGTACATTTCTACCATCAACTTTAGCATATTCAAAAATTTCTGTTCCTTTGTTTTCCCAATTTATTATATAGTCGTTATTACCATACCACTTTCGGAATTCCCCACCCTTATTATATGGAAACCATTTAGCATTAGAGATTACTGCATTATCTGTATTTTTTGCATTAAAATTACATTTAAAATTTGCAACTTCCCACCACAATCTCAAAAACCTTCCATTATCTCCAGTTTTCATACCATTTCTTACCACTGATAATTTACCAAGGGAAGTATAATTTTCAAACATCATAACTATTTTTTCGCTCGCCCAATATGCAATCGGCGACCCAGGAATTTTAGAGAAATTTTCTGCATTTGTTTCATAACAATATTCACATTCTTTATCTTCAATTGCTTCTAATACTTTTTGTTTCTGTACTACCATACCACCCTTAAAATCAGATAACTTAAAGTAAAGTCCTTTTGCTTTTTCTTGTCCGTTTTTTAGAACAAAGGAACAAATAGGTACAATAGCTTCCTCAAAAGCAGAATATTCCATCTGTATGAGAGTTGTTATCGACTTATGGTTAATGATATATTCTCTCAAATTCTCATAGGTTTTTATAAACATCCATACAAATGGTGTCATAAAAGCAGAATATCCATCCTGCCTGCAATATCCAAAATTACGATACATAAACACAGAGAACAAATCTCCACTATAAGGCTTATACTCCTCAACTACAAACTTTTTAAGATTACCTTCTAACTTATTCATATATGGTGGATTAGTACAAACAACAGTATATTTTTGTGACATAATATGTGCTTGATTTGCAACTTTTAACATTGTCGGCAAAATATTGCTAATCCAATAATCGCTATCGATTGTAATCTGTCCGGAAGCATAACAAGTATTTAAATATTCTTTAAACTCATTATAATTTCTATTTTCTATAGATAATAAGCTTCCTATTTCTTTTGCGTGCATATAAGCATTAACCAGGTATTCACCAACTTCGTTCTGTTCTACATCATAAGTAACACCATCACAGCTAAATCTTTTAATTGTATTAGTTTCCACAATTACAGAAACGTTGGGTTTAAGTTTCCTAGTCAATAACCTTCTATCATAGCTACGAGCTTTCATCATAACTGCAAAATAGGCAAGCTGATAAGCACGGTTATCTATATCAAGTCCAAATAGATTGTTTTCAACAATTGCCTGTGCTGCATCTCTATCTACATAGCCACATTCTCTATAAATCTCCATAAGGATATCAAAAGCATATACAAGAATATGTCCGCTTCCCATGCAAGGGTCAAAAAACGTCATCTCTTCAGGGGTAACTTTTTCATTAATATATTGAATTTCACCATTTTTAGGTGTCACAAAATATTTTAATTTATCTTGTAATTTGCTGTTTGGATTTCTTTCTATCCAATAACGACCTAGAGAGTTATCCACCATATAACGAACAACCCAATCTGTCGTAAATAATTGAGTAGCTGCAGGTATATCGTCCTTTTTAATTGTCCCTTTATAAATATTTATAACCTCATTCTTGCGTTCTTCATTATAATATTGATAAAGCCATCCTATAATCTCTACTGCTTCTTTAAAATCTTCTTCATCTATATCATTAACTAAATGATTTACAAGACCGTCCTTATCCGTAAAAGAAATATTGAGTAATAATTCTGTATAGTCCAATGTCTTTTCGAAGAGTTCAGGTAGAACCTCATTTAATTTATTACATTGCTTAATAAACAGCATACGAAATAATTCATCTAATTTGTTTTCATCTTTTAATTGCATGATTCTGTCTTTTTCATAGGGCGAGAAATCCATATCAGTATCAAAGGGTGTCGTCACCATATCCGGTTCTGACTTTCCCTTTGTTTCACTTGAAAGTACACGGATTCGTGAAGGCAAATAATCATTAACTTCCATAAATCGAATGGCAATTAAGCGATTAAACCATGTATAAGCAACTTCTTCAATAACAAATTGAAAAGCAGTTTTGTAATCAGATGTACTTTCTTTTTCTTTGATTCTCTTTATTAGAGCATTGCGTTGCTCAATTTCATGATTTGAAATTTCTGTGGGTTTACCCGTACCAATATCAAAAAATTGCACATTATTTGTAGATATTGGCAATGGTTGTAATATAGTTTTATCATTGATACCTATAGTCCCCGCTTTATATGTAATATCACTGATAAGTTTACGTCTGGCCCAAATGGCAAAGTTTTTTATTGCTGTCTTGTTCATTACTTCCTCCTGCTAAAATTCTATGTTTAAAATTGTATCCTCTTTAATATTTTGCTTTAATTTTGCCTTTAAGACTTCAACATAACGGTCTACATCTGCTTCTGTTTCAATTCTCCAGGTAGCCTCTGAGTTTATTGATTTGATACTTATAGTCTTTTGTACTTTTAATTTCGGCTTAGGTTCAGCAACTTTGCCTGCTCCTGGTTCAGGTGGCGTTGTCGGTGGTTTAGCTGCTATAATACGTGCTTCTTCTGCACTTATCTCATTAAGCAAGCGAACTTTTAATGCATCTGCTTCAATTTTGATGTTTTGTAGAGTGGCTACATTATTACAGCTTTTTGCCTTATCCTTAATTTCTTTAAATCGCTCGTACACCTTTTCGGAAAATACAACTTTACATTCTTTTCCTTCAAGTTCCTTTACAACACGAGAATGTGCTGCTTCAATAGCAGCAAGTACAGGTTGCTCCATTTTGTCAAGCATTGCATTATAAAGATCTGTATAACGCTCAAGCAATTCAGGTATCTTTCTGATTTCACTATATGGAGATGACTTTTTCATAATCCCTTTTATTTCAGCAACCACTGTTTCAATTTCTTTATTGACTATAAATGTCTTGCTATCGTCATATATTTTTATCAAGCGTAAACTTCTGTCCCAAATTCCAAGCTGTTCACCAGAAAAGAAAGCTTTTATAGGTTCATACTTTTCTGCAAATTGCAATATTTCATTTAATTTATTATCAACAGTCTTAAAAAATTCTACTGAATATTTAATACCTAATAGATTTATAAGCATAGATTTTCCATCTTTAACAACATTGAAACCCGGATAGCTTGGTTCGTTTTTGTAATGGATTTCTAACTTTTCAAGATCAGTTTTTAGGTTAGCTGCGTATTGCTGAAAACTCTTTAATATTGAATCATCTTCATCACTCATAGGTGTTACATTAAACAATTCTTTCATCACTTCTCTTACAGCTTTCTTCTGCTTGTCATTGGCCTTTTCTCTTTTCTCTGTAAGAAGTTTTTCAAGATATTCTTTACGACTAAGATAGCGGTATACCTCATCCTCTGTCTTGGTTAGTAAAGTTACCACCTCATTGTTAACAAAGAAAGCTATATCTCCATCTTTAAATAGTTTAGTAATTAGCCACTGAACATCATCTTCTATAAATCCGTATGGTTCTTTTGTAAATCGTTCCATTATAGACTTCATGGATGTTTTCACATGTCTTTGGGTGTTCATGCCAATAAAATCTAAGGCATCATTTAAAGCTAATTTATTAGGTGTTTGTTCAGTTCCACCAATAGAAATCTGATTATTATTTCCTTTCAAAACCGCTCTTATATGAGATTCTCCCATAGCAGTGTCTATATAGTACAATTTATGGTATACCGTATGTACAAGTTTACCAAGAGCATCATTGATACGCACAGTTATGTCTTTTGATGCATTCTGTATTTTGTCACCATTTGTATATATATTAGCCTCTTTTAACGACTCCTCTAAAAAGATTCGAGCATTTGAATTTCTTTCACGCATTTCAACACGTTTTGCTTCTTTGATTTGCTCATACTTTGTTACAACGCTAGATGTATTTAATCTCAAATATTTTTCAATTTTTAATGCAGAACGAATCTCATCTATAAATGCTTTATCATCCGGTAGAGCCACAATAACGCATTTACTCTGTCCGCTCATCATACGAAGTGTTGTTTCATCTGTACCAAGTTCATAATTTGGTGTTAATACTTTAAGTGAAATATCGTAATTCTGATTTCCCTTATAAGGTCTGTCATCTACAATCTGATTATATGCAAAATTATATCTGCCGTTAAATGCAGGATATCTATATTTTTTCTCTGAATATAAGCCATCAAAAATTAACTCTGATACTTTTGTGATAACTTCAGAAATTTCAACATGTTGACTTTCAATTTCTCTATTAATCTCCTGTTCTTCATCCGTTAAAAATACATATAAGTCACTGGTTTTTTGTATAAGCGTTTGACGTACAAGACGTTTTAAAGACTGTTCAACTTTATCTTTTAGTGCAATTCTATCATCATCTATATTAGAGACCATTAAGCTTGTTATGTTCTCTAAATTAGCTACAATTTCTTTGACATATTTAATCATAAAAAGTGTCTTCAAAACATTGACATCAAAACAATCCTCCAATTTATCAGGATTTAAATATTCATTATCATAGGCACGAATAATTACACCTTTGTGACTATGATCTAAAAATTGCTCAAGAGCATCATAGAACAGATTGAAAGGAACAATTGTGCCTTCGGGATTCTCCATAATTTTCATAGCAGACTCTTTAAATAATGCTAACATAGAGCGTTCACCTTCAGCTAAATGCTTACCACTCGCTCCATGGGTCCTTATTGAAGTAAGAACACTTGCCAGCAGATTAAATTGATATGGAACGAAAGGGTATACAGCAGAAAAATCATTTCTGTCCGAATATAGTTTCTTTTCTATGCCATCATTAAAAATAATAAGGTTTTTGATTATTGTTTCTTTTTCATCGTAAAGAAGTCCTAATGTTTGTCTTCCGGTTTCTGTTTTTTCAAGTATTCTCTTTCTGATAACTTCATCCACGTTTGCTGATGACAAGGAAAGCCTTGTATCAAATCTACCTTGAATTTTAGAAAAATCATTTCCCTTTGTTTTTGTAATACTATCAATATCCTGCTGACTTGTTACCACAACCCAGGCTTTACCGTGACAGGCAACTCCCAATTCTTCTACCACTGTCTGTAGGTTTAGCATCAATTTTGAATTATCACCTATATATTGACCCATTTCATCCACTAAGAAAACAATATGATGATTCTTACTTTTTTTATTTATATATTTTTTAACCATATTTGCAAAGGTTATTATATCGATATTATAGGTGCCTGTTGAACTTTCACACCAGTTTTTTGCAGCATCCATACTCATATAATTGATTTGAACCAATGCTTTACATACATAGTCTTGAATAAATCTAAACTGATGTCTCGAGTCTAACCATTCTTTACCGCGTATTTCAGCAAATGCTTTTTTGAAATCTTCATACTTGCCTTCCTCTGTAAGTTGTCTTTCTAAATCTGCCAAAAAGGGGTTAGCTCCATAGAACCCTAAGTGTTGATTAAAGACTTTTAAAAACACAGAAAGAATAGCTTCTTTGTTATTCTGAGAATCGCCCATTCCGCTTTTAGAATCAATATTAAACAATATAACATCACTTGA
The DNA here is from genome assembly GCA_017995755.1 of Sedimentibacter sp. GTDB lineage: Bacteria > Bacillota > Clostridia > Tissierellales > Sedimentibacteraceae > Sedimentibacter. The sequence goes on from JAGOIH010000003.1 coordinate 21,549, forward strand.
TACATTAGCTGCGAGTTTCATGTCTGCAAGAACCATTTCATTTTTTATCTTTTTATCCTCGATAAAATAATCAATTGCTGTTTTTCCATCAACAACTCGATTTTCCAGTAGGTAGGATAGTATTTTTAAGAAATGTGATTTACCACTTCCAAAGAAGCCGGAAATCCAAACTCCCATTGCATCTGTATTTCCAATAATTCCCCTTTTATAACTGGAGAAAAAATCAGCAAAGTGTTTTTGCAGCTCTCTTGTTACTACATATTCTTCAAGCTCCTGCTTTACATTTTCATCATCACCTTGTCCAACTTTAATAACACCTTTTATATTTCTGTCAATTGGTTTAGCAAACATATTCTTAATATACATAATCCTCCACCTCTCAATCTACGAGCTTAAATGCTCTGTAATAGTTATCATCTTTAATTTCAGAAAAAAGCATCAATGATTGACCATCATACTTTCCGGGAAAAAACATTACCACTGGAACTTCATCTATAAATTGGTGTAAATTGTTTAGAACCTTATGTGAACGCAAAATAGGAAAACACTTCCCTACACCTGTTAAAAATATAATTGAATCCTTTGGTGTATTATTCTTAATATGAGCTAATATTTCATTACTTTGGTTATCTTCTTCCATACGAAGCAGCTCATTGACTGATATTGTTACCTCTTGAAAACCTTTAGTCTTTTCAAAATCTTCACAAATTTCTAAAAAGCCTTCTTGTATCAACAAATCTATAATAATATCATATAAATCAAAAACAACTATCTTGAAATCATGAACATTTTTTTCATACTTTGATTCAAGATATCGCACTCTTTCTCTCACAATGAGCTCTTGCTCTGCTGGATAATCAAATACATAATAACCTACTTCATTGCCAAGACCTTTGTTTTTTCTGAAATTCGGTTGTTTTATCTTTTCTTCTAACTCATTAAGCCTGCTCTCTAAATTACGCACTTAATCTGTCCCCCCTATAGCTTTTAACATCTGTTTTTCGCCATTTTCTTTAAGATAATTTTCCAATGAAATATCTAATATCGGCGGTGTGATTCTTTTTTGGTTGTCTATTACGGTTAAAAGTCCGGCATCTTTTAAAAAGTTCATATATGTACTGCTAAGTCTTTTTAAAGTCGCATCCGTCCATTTGCTGATATCTTCATCTTGCTCCTGTTTATTTTTAAAAAATATGCTAATGTCACTATCTGTAAGCTCTATATCGCCTAACAGTGCCTTTTCCCTATATAGTTCATATAAAAACTCAAAAAACAATTTATTTTTCTTTGCTATTGCAATAATATTTATTACTTTCTGTGTTGTTAAATCTGCATTAATAAATATATTTATTAGTCCTTCATCAAGTACATCGACTCGACTTTTTAAATATCCATAAATTCGTTTTGCTCTATACTCTTTTGAAATACCAAGTAAGTTATCATTTAAACATAAATCTCTGATATCATCCCAAGATTTACCGTCATATTTTAATTTTATAATCTTTTTAAATTCAATAAACCAGAAAGACTCTGATACAAGTCCCGAACTATATTTCTCCATAGATTTTCCTCCAAAACATCATGATTATATTAATATAAAAAACTCACGCTAATCGCAACATCTCTTTACGAATCTTATCTTTTTACAATTATTATTGTAACATAATTATAATATATAAAGCTACTTAATAAACTTCAACTAAACCGTTTAATATATCAAAATAATACAAATTCATAGTTGATTCATTATAACGATTAAATTATATATTGCCGATATCTCTGTAAAGAATTGGAGAAATCCGGAGTGCTTTTCTTCTTAGAAAGACATCCATCTAGCTGATGAAATATGAAATATTGAAAACTAATACTTGCCACAAAACCCCTTGGTATTAAAACTTTAATAAATTGGGATTCGCTGTTCCTTTTTAATTAATATCCTCTTAAATTATGTAATGAAGTGCTTAATTCTTCATTTTTCTTTATAAAATTTTGCAGATAAGTTTCTGTGACTATAAACTGTTGATTTCCATCTTTAATCCGAGTTTTTGTAGCTAACACTTGTTCACCGTTACTTGTTATTTGAAAGCTATGAACTATTCGATTTCTCATAATCACAAGTTCATCAAATAGATTTGCTATTGATTCATCAGTTTTTTGAGTAATTGTATTTTTTATTGGTAATGTAAGTTTTCCCGATTCTAAGTCTATCAAGTGATACCAATTATATTGACTATTGTCATCCAAACGCAATGTGTTTTCTATAATAAATGCATTATTCGAATTAAATACGCACAGTGCACTTCCCAACAATTCTCGATATCTTTTTGAAGGCAATGCTTGCCTTGTATAATTTTCATACATAGTATTTACCTCAAATTATGCTAATTTTCATTTATTACTTTTACTTTTTATAAGCTGTTCTCATATGCCTATATTCTTCATATTTAAGTTCGACATTCAGAGGTCAAACTAAAACTGTTTTTACAATGCCTCAATAGTTGTCTTAACCAATGTTTTACTTTCTATTTTAGTTTTAATGGCAGTATATAAATCTACATCAATTTCCGGTGTTTCTATGGTTACTATTAACGAGTATCTAATTTGGAATATTTTTAAAATTGAGTTCTTGTATTCTACAATTATGTAACAAGATATGAGGTTAAAACATCCTATTCATTGAAAATACTTTTCTTTCAAACCATAAAGTGTTAGCACAATTATTAGTTCTTCACGATATTTTCTTTGATTTCCATTGCTAGGGAACGGAAGAAAAAATATGTTATTTCCAACTTGGTAGGTATGCATAATGTCAGAATCCCTAATTTTCGGCTCAACTAAAGTTTTTTTACAAACAATAATTATCTTAGGAGATTCTTGTTTTATGAAACTTTCTAATTCAGGAATATTTTCCTGAATAGTACTTCTCCTTTCTTCATTACTTAAATAATTTACTGGATTTTCACAAATATCGTATAGCCAACAACCCCATAGTTTAAATTTGTCTAATTTAAATATATCTTGATCAAAGTATTTGTCAAAAGCCTTTTTTGTCTCTTTATATAGTGCAGAATCCCCTTGATAAAAAAATGTTCCTCCTTTCGGTCTTGATTCTCCAACAAACAAAACCTCAATATTATCAGGCTTATAAGTATTTCTTAAATTTTCAAAATTATTATTTTTCATATTCCTCACCACTCATTATTATTTTTTCAAATGTTAAAAATTAATAAATTTACATTATCCGAGTCAAATACCTCTTTTGAAATATTTGGTAGACATTGTTATATATTCAACATAATCGCTCTACTCTAAATCAATTACCCATGCATCCTGTATATGGTCCTCAATAATCTTTCTTGATAGGTTGAACCAGCTTTTACACTCATCTAAAATAATCGAATCACCGGTTACAATTCTTTCCTTGCCGGCTAATACGGCATCCACATTGGGAATCAGGTCCACATCAACCGGCATCCCCCATTGTTCTGAACATTCAAGTATCTTTGTTTTCAGTCTGCCTGAATTTGATACGGGAGAATCCAGATAAAATTTAACCATCGGTACAGATAATTCTTGCAGTGTCTTTCCTATGAGATTTAAAGCATTATCAGTCTTATCAATAATTCTGTAAGTACCGCGAAGTCCAGCCAAGTCCCTGTACACCCCGTCTTTACCAAGCAGTATGGGGCTTCCCGACATTGCAACTTCCAAAGTAATGATTATATTGAATCCGTCAATATTCAGACATCCAGCCTTTGCGTATTCAAAAGGAAGCATTGTAGACCTTCTTTTTTCATAATCAGCCGTTGAAGATGTTGTTCTTTGAAGGGCTGTTCTTGCCCTTGCTGATAGAAGATAATGGTTGCCTGTGAATTCTATTATTTGCTTTAGTTTGTATCCTCTGTCAAGCAGCCACTGTATTTCTTCTTGGGCGATTTTTAATTCTGCAATGCTTTCTTTTGAAAACATCTTTAAATCATCCGGGTCAAAACCTCTTTTGACATTCTTTGTAGACATCTTTACCTGCTTTCAGTGGTGACAAGCACCACTTGAGTTTAGTTATTTTGAATATAACTTTTTCAAAAACACGAATGTAAACCATACTAAAGTAATTATCACGCTTCATAATTGGATTTTTGGTTGCCAATTATTATTTATAAACTGTCTATATTTATTTTGTTAGACTTACTGAACCTGTAAGCAATTCTATTTCCAAGTATGAAAAATCTACAGGACTTATCGAAGGTAGTATTATCTCAACCTTATTCCAAGCTCCTTCATTTAGTTCAGAGCTTAATTTTGTATCTTTCTCCTTTAGTGATTCCTTCCATATGGTATATGAAGAATCTGTACTACTAAAATCAAACTTTGTACCATATCTTGCCTTTATTGTAACCCCACTATATTTTGCGTAATTTGGATTACCTATTGTTAAATAAACTTTAACACCATCAAGATATTCTTCAACCTCAGAAATCAAAACTAAAAAATCACCAGAATTTGAATATCCCTCACTAGTCGGATCAAGATATGCTACATTTGATAAATTACCTTCCAACATAATGATTTTTAGTTCTAATTCAGATACTTTTTCCTGTAAAATATTTATAGTAGTCTGCATTTCAGTATTTACTGGTTGTGTTGTACACCCAGAAGTAAAAAATAAGTTAAAAATTACAACAAGCACTAACCAAAATCTTTTCATAATAATATACCTCTATTCCTTTTTATTATATTTAATGTTTAAGGATAAATCATTGCTCTATCAATGTAAGAAATCCATGTAAAGAGCTAAAGTCAATTTTAGTAGAATTACCACTTAAATAATATTTACTATCAATTTCGTCTATATAATATCTTCTTGCACATAGAATCTTAATTATCTTTCTTAGTCTCACTACATAATATTTTACTAATAAACTCTTTAATGTTAATATAGCCCATAACTTCACACTCTTTTATACATTTCCTTTAATAATGTTTTTTCACCCCACTCATAATAAATCGAACGTAATTCATTATCAAGATAAGTAAGTGCCTTTTCTTTTATATCCTCCGGAACTCCATAATACGCTTCTGCAATAGCCCCTGTAATTGCTGCTAATGTATTTCTGTCTCCCCAAAGCTGTTATAGAGCTTGGGATTATCACTGAAGCCCCAGCGTCCAAACATTCCACCATATCAAAAATCTCCCTTCAATTTTTAATCCTGCAATGCTTTCTTTTGAAAATATCTTCGTGTCATCCGGGTCAAATTCTCTTTTGACATTCTTGTTAGGCATCATGAATCATATCCTTCCACCCCTCATAAATCATTACCATTGCCAAGGTATCCAGCTCGCAGTATTTAAGAAGGGCTTTTTGTACTTCGCTTCGTTCATAGTCTGACATTTCGGTAAACTGAAGCATTGCATAGGCGGTCATAGCTGCGCCGCCGTCTCTTAATTGGTCATTACTAAGGAGTATAAAATCCTTGTCTGATACATCCTCAAACATTTTAGGCAGGAGCTTGTAGGGGTCTGTAACCATATTGTTTTCAAATTTAACCCATGTCCAATCCTTGTAGTTTAAGCTTGGGATATTTTGTGTTCCGTAAATGGGTTTGGAATACTTGTCCTTAAGGAATCCGGAGCTGTTTAAAAGGGCAGGAAGCACTGCCTTGATTGAATTTGAGCCTTTCATTGCAGGGTCATAATAGTATTTCTTGACAAGCTCGCACATATCAACCATGCTGCGATTACCTTCCCATTTTTCACTATTGCCACCTACTGATTTAGTAATGCTTCTTATAAATTCGCACATGTCTTCCCTATCTGGAATATCGTTTTTATCTTCCTTTAATTGTCTGTAAATCATATTCAAATATGAATTCTCATGGGCGGCATATCTAAAGATTGTCCCATTATCATGGTCTAAATCCGCCTTTAATTTTCTCACAAAATCATAGTTTGGAAATACTCCGGGCTCAGTATTTAAATATTGTCCACGATGCTCAATATCTCCATTTTCTCCGACGATATGGTGGGAAAATTGAAAAGCGATTCCCTCATAGGGTCTTCTACCCTTATTAAATGGAATGGCAGCCATGGATGTTTCAAAATCAATAAAATGAAGAGGATAGGTCCATGAATTTATTTCCAATGATAAATTATCCTTGTCAATCCAATATGTAGTATCTTTATTCTGTACTTTTTTTATTTGCAGTAGCTGCCTTTCCGTAGTTGAAATCCCCGGTCTGTCAGAAGGTTTAAGATTTATATCATCTTCAGTTATTTCCGTCAGCTTGATACGCCCTTGGGATATCAGTTTGTCTGTGCCTCTAAAATTCCATATGTCAAGTACGGTTCCCTCTTCAAAATCCTTGTCTGTCCATCCAAGCATCTCTTTCCAGCATTCATGAAAGCCGCTTTTATAACCTGCTTTCATATCATCATCAGTTGCTTTAAATTCACAGCCCTTGCAGTTTTTGCTTATACCGGACTTTATTTTTAGGTCCTTATGGTAGTTCTCGGCAAATATATTTATCAGTTCAGAAAAACTAAGAGTATTATTTTGGTATTCATAATCATAACTGTAAATCATCCTGCATGCATCGTCTGTGTCTATTTTACACAATATGGGCTGTGACAGGTCCTCTTCAGACAAACTTTCTGATACCATTATCCTTTTCCTGCCCTTTTCTTCTATAATCCTGAATTTTTGGTTCAATCCATCTGTAGGGCATTTGGCATCCTTGTCAGCCAGCATTAAATAAGCTGTAACCTTATAATCAGGGAATGCCTTGCAGACTACATGCTTCTGAAAGGCAACATCCAAAAGATAGGGTTTCCATTCAGCTTTGATGCCGCTCTTATTATAAAAGTCACCAGAAGATTTAGCTTTAACTTCAATGAGTTCAATGTTTCTGCCGTTTTTTATCAATATGTCCGTCCGTATAAAGAAATTTCCGTATGTAACAGCAGCTTCATATATTATTACCTTATCTCTCAATAAAAGCTCATTTGTCTGTCTTAAAGCTTCACCGTAATCTAAGGTTTCAATATCGTATCCTCCCGCAAAGTAATGCTTTGCAAGCTCCCCTACCTGAAACCCTCCCTCAGCCAAAGCAAGAAGAAAGGAATCATCTATATTTTGATTTATGTACTCGTCCTTGCCTGTATAGAAAAGCTTGGTCGGGCATTCCATTGCAAGCTTGAACCTTGATTTAGTCAGGTATCTCTTTGACATTTTCTATCCCCTCGTGTGTTGCTTAAAATAGTTCAATCCTTCTCATTTTTCATATAATTTATTAACTAAATCCATCATTTCCTGTGGCAGTATTCTTTCAACTTCCGATAAAATGCTGTCAGGGATTTCTTTGTAATAAGCTTCGGCAATGCCTCCTGTTATGCAGGCAAGAGTATCGCTGTCTCCACCGATTGATATGGCATTTCTTATAGCATCTTCAAAATCATTAGATTCTAAAAATGCGATGATTGCGGGCGGGACTGTTCCATGGCGGGAAACATCAAAATCATACCATTTTCTGATGCTGTCCAAGCTTTCACTCAAATCATAGCCAAATCTTTTTTCAATAAACTCTTTGATTTCCTGCTTTTCTTTGTTATTTTTAGCTAAATAAATTGCTGCAGCTGTTGCATGAGCTCCTTTTATGCCTTCTGGATGGTTGTGTGTTACTGCTGAACTTTCTTCAGCTTTCAAAAGAACTTCATCTAAATTATCGTAATAATAACCTACAGGACTGACTCTCATGGCAGACCCGTTCCCCCAGCTGTTGTATGGTTCCAGGCTGTTTGATATTCCCCAGCCCATAAAATTACCGCCATAACCCCTGTCGGGATATTTTCTGAACCATTTTTTATAGCTATCGGCAAATGGCATATCGTTTATTATTGAGTCAATTGTTGCTATTGTCATAACCGTATCATCTGTAAAATCAGATTCTTTTGTAAATAATTCAAATTCCTTTTGCTTGATATTGTTCCATTCAAAAACAGAACCCACAATATCTCCTGTAATTGCTCCTATCAATCAATTCACCTTCTTTCTTTATAATGATTAATAGTATAGATTAAAATTCCTCGACAAGGTCGCTTACATTGCGACATTTTCTATCCCCCTGTCCTGTTAAAGCTCTGCAAGCTTGACAACTACATCCATCAAGACATTTGCATCTACGGCTAAATCAATTTTGATATCCCTTTACAACCTCATCTAAATGCTTAATAAAAGGATAAAGATTATATTTTTATATACTGAAAGTATTTCCATCTTTTATAAGAACAACTTTATCTGAAATGCCAGTAAAAGCATCCGGATTCATAGTATGAACCGGTACAATCTGTTTTGGATTTAATTCTGATATGACTCTTTGAATATCAGATACTGATGCATGTCCGCTTGTATGGAGTTCATCTAACGCAAATCCTGTATTTTTCAGATAATCCTCAAAAGTTTTTTGGTAATCGCTATAACGGTATCCACTCCACATTGAATACAAAAACAGACCATTATGGAGTCCTGCTATTTCAATATCCCTTTTCATTGAAGGGCGTACAGTCATAACAATGCTGTTCTGTTCCTCTTTCAGCTTTTCTTTAGATATATAAAATGGTGAAAACCGCTTAGCATAATCTTTCCCAATTTCGTCAAAAATCTTCTGTGTAATCCTATGAGGATAAAACACTTTAATATTTTTATATTGTTCAGACGGATAAGGCAGCCGATTATTCCCAAGTTGTTTGAGCTCATATAGTACATTAGCTGTGTAGATATCAATGACAAAGATTCTGCCAAGTCTCGTTGCAGCCTTGTAAAAACTCACAATTCTGTCAATATTCTGACTCGATGATTGAAACAGCACCGGACCATTGAATTTATCCATTTTATTAATAATCTGTTTTTCAAGTTCTTGCTCAGTTAAAACTTTTTCGTCCTGTCTCCCCAGCATAGTTCCTTCAGTAATAAGTACATCTGTACCTTTTTTTGATTTGTTGATAAACATATCAAGACAGACTATTTTTCTTCCGTGTCCGCGAAAATCTCCAGTATAGATAACAGTTTTCTCATTATCGGATATCTCAAAAGCTGCAGCGTCGAAGGCCGAATGATCCATCAGAAAAGGCATAATTCTAAAGCAGCCGATTTTAAACGGCTCATACATTGAAAACTCATTAAACGCTGCAGAAATTTCTTCAGTAAGTTTAAATAATACTGATATATCTATTAACATTTTAGTACCCTTTGATAAATAAACAGGTATAGCAGGATTAACAAATTTCAACAACCCATAATGATCTATATGCGCATGTGATATAATTACTGCATCAAAAGCAGGCGAATCCCAGGCATATAGTCCTTTAACATTTGGAAGCACACCAAGTTTCAGGAGTTTTTCATGACTTAAAGCTGATACTGAATTATCAATAGGCTGATTATTTAAAAACAGCGGATAACCGGCATCAATGAGTATTCTGCTATTTCTTGATTTAATCTCAATGAGTGTGCCGCCAATTTCATGAGTACCTCTATAAATTATGATATCCATTTGTTTCCTCTACTGATTTAATGATGAATCAATTCTAATAATTTGATTGTCTTTCTCTTGGAAATATATATAGTGGAGACTGATAATATCACCCCCGACTTGAATTTCCTTGTTTGCAAAAGAATAATCATTACCTTTATCTGATGGCATTGCACAAGCAGCCAATATGGTTATTTTTTTTGGAATTTGTTTGCTGAAGCCAAAAAGCTTCCACCAATCGTTTCCTGATTCACTGCGAAGCAGCTCACGAATAAAAGCAGCATAAGCTACTGCCTGTTTTACCACATCGATTGCCGGTTCTTTAGGATTATTCTCATCTTTCAATTCTATGACACATAATTTTGCTGAGCTTCCTGATTTACCGACTCTTGCGAAAATATCAATTCCGCCGCCATATGCCTTGGAATATTTGACTGATTTATGATAACTTGCGCTTATAGGTGTTGGCATTGGGAATCTAATGCCTCCGATTTTAACAGGTTGTATGTATTTCAAGGCTTTTCCGGTTGATTGTTGTTTTGAAAACTCTGATAACAACAAACTTTCAATTCTGTGCTCCTCATTACGTTTGGAAGTAATTTCAATTCTTTGTGGATGTTTTTTAAAATAAGCCCTAAATTCTTTCGCTTCCTTACCACGCCAATCAACCATATTCAAACTTTTATGCCAGTCAAAATATTTTGCATTCTTTACATTGTATTTTTTTGTATTTAAAAGTGGCGTATTACTCTTTGATTTATCGAAAATCAACTCAGCAACCTCTTGTCCAATATAACGAACACCAAGAGACAAATAATTTGATGCCTTTTTAGCATTGCTTACATTTAAATAAAATTTTAAAGGTGCCCATTCACGAAATGAGCTTCGTGCCTGTTTGATTTCATCCAAATTTTGCATAATTATTTTTGCATACTCATGATAACGGCTAACCCATTCATTATTTTTGCTAACTAATTGTAGTACCTCGGAAACCACGTTATTGAATTCTTTTAATTGAATATCATTTTTTATTCCCATAAGATTTTCCGCCCTCATGATTATAATCATTTTACATATAATTTATTAATTAAATCCTTCATTTCCTGTGGCAGTATTATGTCAACTTCTGATATCCCTTTACAACCTCATCTAAATGCTTAATAAACAGTTCTGTAACGTTTTCCGGCGAAACAATTTTAACCTTGTTTCCAAACTGAAAAATCCACCCCAAAAATGGAGGGCTTACTTCAACCTTCAATATTGCAATAAAAGAGTTTTCATCAGCCTTATAAGTTACGGTGTCTTTCCCGAACCTGTCTATGACCACGCCTAACAGCGAATTGTCGAATTGAATTCTAACTGTTTCTTCTTCACCTGAATACATGCTGAATATTTTCTTTGTATATTCAACGATATCTATATCTTCCTTGTGGCAGTCAAAGTCAATAATTTCAATGTCTTCCATCTTGTCCACCCTGAAATGGGTTATGCCCTTATATTTTTCGTAGTAGGAAATCATATAATAATTTTCATTGTCCCAGGTCAGGGCGTAGGGACTTGCTGTGTAATTGTTCCCTTCATTTCTGTATCTTTTTTTCTTATCTATTGTGAATTCAAAGTATTTGAATGAAATTTGTTTTTTGCTGTTTATTGCCTGATTAATTATGTCAACATTGTAGTAGATTTTTTCATTCATGGTTTTTACTCTGCCGGCTACAATAATCTGTCTTGCCAGCTGTTTTGCTTCATGGCTGCTGGTCAGGCTGCCGATTTTCTTAATTAATTGTCTGGATTTCTTCTCAGTAATGAATTTTGATGAGGCTACAGCGTCTGCGAGGAGTTTTACTTCTGCCAGTTCAAAGGTTCTGCCGGCAATATAGTAGTCATAGGTCTTTGATTTTTTGCACAGGATATCAATCCCAAAGGTTTTTAGAGACTCGATGTCATCATAAATGCTTTTTCTTTCAGCACTTATGCCGTATGTATTTAATTCTAGAATCATTTCTTGAACTGTCAGTGTGTGGTTAGTATCTGTTTTTTCCATTAGGATCTTCAACAGATATAATAGTTTTAGCTTTTGATTTGACTTTTTAGACATGAGTTTCCCCCTCATTATCTAGATATTACACCTCCTGCTATTAGTATAACACATGAGGTGTACAATAAAACGGTCAGTAATTTTGTATTATGCTATACATACATTATATAATAAAATTCGTCATTTTTCAACACATATAAAAAAGGAAAAACTTATTATTAAGCCTTTCCTTTGTTTAGATTGCTTATTTATTGTTTTACCAATTCAAAAAATCTATTGACATTAACGTTGCGTAAAGATATACACAATTAATGATTATCATGTTAATTATTCATTTCCATCGCTAATTTTTTAATATTGTCATGTTTTATGTTTGATTTGTTTGATGTTATTTTGATGATTTTCTTAATTATAATTTTTTCCATGAAGTTCATCTTGTTAAATATAAACTCTCCCCCGAAATATTGAACCGATTTTGCACTGGCTAACAGGTCCGGATGAAAGTTATCGGTTATTTCATTATCAAGGGTTTCTCCTTCTTCCTGCATACCGCAAATAAATAGACCGATTTGCTTTTTCAAAAGTTCGTTTAGGTTTGAATTTATAAATTCTGTTACTTCTTTTTGGATTTTCCCAATATAGACAGAACCTCCTATTATTACACTGTCGTATTTGTTTAGGTCGATTTTGTTGTTGTTTTTTAAATTAATTATTTCTACATTGCCATCAAGTTCTTTTGATAATTCTGTTGCACATTTTTCTGTACATCCGTGCTTTGTTCCATAAGCAATTAATGTATTCATTTTCCCCTCCAAATAAAATATTTAATACTACTTATTATAATATAATAATACTGTGAACTGAAGATATTGTAAATAACTTATCACCATAAAATAGTTTAATTTATTTTTTAAGAATTAACCTATTGACATTTACGTTGCGTAAAGGTATACACTTGTCTTAGGAGTGATGAAATGGAATATACAATTAATAAGCTTGCAGCTTTGGCAGGCGTTACCACCAGAACATTAAGATATTATGATGAGGTTGGAATTCTTAAACCGGCAAGAATTAATTCTTCAGGATATCGGATATACGGGAAAAATGAAGTTGACAGGCTGCAGCAAATTTTGTTTTATAGGGAATTGGATGTAGGATTAAATGAAATAAAGGAAATGTTGTTATCCCCTGTTTTTGATGAAACAAATGCGCTTAAAGTGCATTATGAAAAGCTTCTTGAAAGAAGACAGCGACTAGATAAATTAATTTCAAATGTGCAAAAAACTATTCTAACGAAAGAAGGGAAGATGGATATGAGTGATAAGGAAAAATTTGAAGGTTTTAAAGAAAAGCTTATAAATGATAATGAAAAACAGTATGGCAAGGAGATTAATAAAAAATACGGAGAGGAAGTTGTTAAAAAATCAAATGCCCAATTTAAAAATATGACTCAAGAACAGTATAATGAATTCCAGAATTTGACCAATTCAGTGCTGGAAACATTAAAGGTAGCATATGCAGATAAAAATCCGGCAGGTGAGCTTGGGCAAAAGGCAGCAGAACTTCATGCCAAGTGGATTTCATTCTGCTGGGGAAGCTATGATAAGGAGGCCCATGCAAATTTAACTCAAATGTATGTGGATGATGAGAGGTTCAGAAATTACTATGATAAGGGCCAACCGGGTACTGCTGAGTTTTTAAGGGATGCAGTCTGGATTTACACAGGAATGAAAAAATAAAGTAAATCTCCCAGAATTGTATTTTGGACAATTCAGGGAGATTTTTTTAAGTAACGAGTTTATTTGCTTGCCGGTATTAGAAGGCTCTCCATCCTCCGTCAACGGCAATGCATTGGCCATTTACAAATGATGCATCATCGCTGGCCAGGAACACGGCAACTGTTGCAATTTCACTGCCTTCCCCCATTCGTGGATTAAGTGCCATTCCTATTCCGGTTCGTTTTGCACCATCCATATTAATATTCCTCATGGTTTCAGTGCTGCCTATCTCTGTAATTATACCTCCGGGGCATATTGCATTACATCTTATATTTTTCAAAGCATACATAAATGCCGTATTTTTAGTTAAGCCCACTACCGCGTGCTTGCTTGCTGTATAAGCTGCTCCTGCAACGCCCCCGTATAGTCCTCCCACAGAAGCTATATTAATTATTATCCCGCCGCCAACTTCTTCGAAATGTTTTACGGCTTTCCTCATAGCATATAATGCTGATTTTACATTTAAATCAAATACTTTATCAAATATTTCATCCTTGACATCACCGACTGCACTCATGTCATCCATGATGCCTGCATTATTTACCAATATATCCATTCTGCCAAACTGATTTATAGCTTCATCAATCATGCCGTTTACTTTTTCGCTGTTAGTTATATCTGCAGAATATGCAACGACCTTGCCTTCAAAATCTTTTGTTTTTTCAACCAATTCGTTCAGTCTTTCAGTACGGCGTGCAACTGCTACAACATTTGCCCCTTCCTTGGCAAAATAATAAGCAATTTCTCTTCCCATACCTGAACTTGCACCTGTTACTACTGCAGTTTTCCCTTTTAGTTTCATTAAATCCTCCCTTTTATTAAAATTATTTATAGTATAATACCCTTATTTAAAGTGCTTTAAACAAATCTTCCTGAATTGTATTATGCAAAATTCAGGTAGATTTTCTGTCAACTATTAAAATTTACTATGTGAATACAATCCAAAAGCATCAGCGTTTGTTATTGAGAATGAGAACTTGCTTGACATGCAATAAACATTGTAATATCATGTATGTAGTTTCCATAATTATATGTCATAGTTATCAATAAAGGTGAAAAATGGAAAAGTACTCAGAGCTGTTGGAATTCAGTAAGATTATGAGTGAAGTTAAACTTGTCAGGTGGAAAGACTTGCCGAAATTCCCCATTTATGCTGACCAGCTATTGCAAATAGTAAAAGATGAATTGTCTTTTATCCAAACAGGGGATGAAAAATTAATTACCAAAAGCATGGTAAACAATTATGTTAAATGGAAAATGATGCCTGAACCGGTTAAGAAAAAATATGAAAAACTGCATATTGCATCTTTAATTGTTATTACCATACTTAAACAAGTTGTGCCTATCACAAAAATCAAGGATGGAATAAAATTGCAGATTGTTTTGCAGGGGAGTGAAGGAGCATATGATTCTTTCTGCGAAGCATTTGAGGAATCTATGCAACTGACATTCCTTCCGATTTTAAAAGGACAAAATCCATACGTTTTAGAAGAGCGTAAAATTGAATACGAAAAGCTTGCTATTTCTTCTATTACAATGGCATTATCCAACAAACTTCTCACAGAAAGAATTATTGAAATAAGGAATAAATCATATCACAACCAAATAAATTACGCCAAAGAGGTAGAAGAAAATGAATGAAAATAAAATTGCAGTAATGACAGATTCCTGTTCAGATGTACCACAGACTTTATTAGAAAGATTTAATATTTATCAATTGGCACTAAGTATCAATTACAAAGCAAAGTCCTATCGCGACAGAATAGATATTACTCCTGAAGAAGTATATAAAAATTTAGAAATTGAAATACCTCATACCAGCCTGCCTGCTATGGGGGAAATCCATGAATTGATTGAAAAAATAATAGCAGATGGATACAAGCAGATTATCATCCCGGTAATTTCATCGGGATTGAGCGGTACCTATAATGCAATAAAAACAGTTTGCGATCAATTTGACAGTATTAAAACTGCAGTGATTGATACGAAAAATATAGCCCTTGGGTCTGGTTTTTTATCAATCTATGCTTCACAATTAGTTGAAAGAAATTTAAGCTTTGAGGAAATTACCAAGAAGGTGGAGGACAAAATCAAAAATTCTCATATCTACTACAGTCTGCAAACTCTTCAGTATCTTGTAAAGGGAGGAAGACTCGGTCGTGTAGAAGGTGCATTTGGAAGCTTGCTTCAAATTAAACCAATTATCTCCTGCGACAAGGATGGAATATATTATACAGTAGCAAAGGTTCGCGGAAGAAAACAAAGTATAAATAAATTAATTGAAATCGTGGAGGAAGAGCTTAAAGATAAGAGTAATTATTATCTTGCTGTCTGCCACGGATATGCTCAGGATGAAGCGGATAAAATCAAAGAAAGAATTCAATCCTATGTAGACAGGGCCACAATCTATATGGAGGGACAAATTTCTCCGGCTCTTGGTGTACATACAGGACCAGGCCTTGTAGGAATCGGCTTTTTTGATTTGGATGATTGAGAAACTCACTTTTTGAAAACAGGAAAAGTGTCAGCAACAATATTCTCTCTATTTAAAATTCCGTCCTGGAATAGAAAAAACGTAATTATAAAATAAACTACCTCGCATTGCAAGGTAGTTTGTTTATTACTCTTATTTTATCTCAAAAGCTTCTCCATCATTTAGCAATTTGACATTGCTTTCCTATTTCATTTCAACCGGTATTTGAATTTCAGTAAGCCACTCTTCATCGCTTTCTTTATTCCAAATGCCGTCAATATAGCTTTCACGAGGTGCTTCTGAAACTACGTACCCGTTTTCTTCTATCCATTTCATTGCAAAAGCATATGCTTCACCAAGGCGGGAATAGGGTCCCTTATGCATTACAGAAACCACCTTTGCGGCCTCAAGCTGCTTAAACACCACATCGTCGAAATCAGGTTTTCGCTGTTCTACGGCTTCGCACAGCTCAACTCTTATATCTTTGTCTTTGTATTCACCGTCAAGATAACGGATAATGCAATATTCAGGTACCGAACATTTTAAATCGGGATATTTTTCTTCAAGTCTTGCACCGATAGCAGGAATTGTTTCAAAAAAAGAATCATAATCAGGGGCAGTAAACTCCACAGAATAAACCAAACATTCAGGCACTTCCTTGATAATGGCTGAATAACTCATAAAAATTTCCTCCTGTTTTTGTAATATAAATTCAATTCGGGAGAGCCGGTCCTTTGCATTGTTAATTTCGGAGATAATTTCCTCTTTGCGCTTATTGAAAATCTGTTCTGTATTTTTACCGGCTAACAGCATTTTAACTTCATCGATGGACAGGCCGATCTGCCTGTAAGATTGAATTTTGTGAAGTTTAAACAGCTGGTCTGTTGTATAAAGTCTGTAGCCTGTAAATTTGTCTGTTTCTTCCGGTTTAAGCAGCCCTATTTCATCATAGTAACGCAAAGCTTTAATTGTTGTTTTGCTCATTTTTGAAAACTCACCGATACGATACAAAAAACTCACTCCTTCCTTGTAAATTTATCTTAATCCATCCCCTAACAGGAGAGTCAACAGCTAAAATAATTATTTTTTAAAATTTTTTATATTTTTATTAAATACCCGCCCAATAAATTTGCCGTATCCGGGCTGCAGGTTGTAAATATCACCTGGTGTTTTTTGGCAAACTGACCGATAAGCTTTACTGCCGTATCTTTTCTGTCTGGGTCCAGGTCCACCAGGCAGTCATCAAGTATTAAAAATCCCTTGTTGTCTCCCAGTATATATTCTGCTATTGCCAGCCTTAAGGCCAGTGCCACACAGTCATATGTCCCCGAGGACAAGAGGTTGAGGGGCATGACTGTCTCGTTTCCATTTTCCAGCTTTAAATTGAAATCATCATCTATATCTTTTGCCTTGTAATTGCCGCCTGTCAGTAAATTCAAGTAATCAGAGAAAGCAGTAATTACCGGGACAAATGACTTTTCATCCATTTTAAGCTTGATGTTTTCAAAGTTTTCCTGTATCTTTAAGAGTCTTTTCCCTTTTTCCAGTCTTTTTTCAAACAGTTTTTCTGCTTGCGGCAATGACTCGGACAGCTCCTCATATGTTGATTCGGGCAATTCATTTTCCAGCCGGTAGTATTCTTCTTTTTGTTTTGCCAAAACATTTACATAATTACCATAGCTACTTCTGATTTGTGTCAATATTGTCCTGAATTCATCTGCTGTCTTGTATTCTTTAGGAAGGTCTGCCAATTTGTCAATACTTGCTTTTATTTCCTTTTGACTAAATTTTATTTCTACGGTTTTATTGAAGAGGCCGTCCATATCCTTGTACTCTTCAACCCATTTGCTGATATTGCTCTCCAATAGTTTCTTTTCTGAAATCAGGTCAATTTTTTCAGTGTTTACAGTATTTATATCAGACTCAATTACTGCCGTGTTTCTAACAAGGGACAGGTCTCCGAATTCTTTTATCCTGTCTTTTAGTTCTTCATAGCTAAAGTCTCCGAGATATTGGCTTTTTTGCAAATTGTATGATTCCAGGGTCCTGTTCAAGCCGTCTAATTTCTCCTTGTTCAACTTTGCTTCTTCAAGATTTTTTACTTCCAATGTTTTTAGCAGCTGCTCATAGTTTTTATTATAATTCTCGTATTGAATTCTTATTTCATTAAAATCAATATCTCCTGATTTGATTTCAATTTCTATGAGGTCTTCTGACTGCAACTTCATAAAACCCTTGGCGGTGAAGCTGTCTCCTGGATTGACTTCTTGAGGCTCTTCCAGGTCCTTGGTTACAAGGAGCTTTTTCCCTTCAGGAAAATAATTAAGCTTTGCCATAATTACTCCTGCCTTCATCATGGCTTCTGCCTTGGTCATGCCGCTGTAATTTGTTTCAAGGGTTTTTATGTCTTCCTTTGTAACAGGTTTTATTCCTGATATCTGTGCGTTTAGATTCTTTAGTTTTTCATTTATCTCATCGACTTTAATTAAATTCTTTTCCAGAGTATTTTTTTCTTGAACTTTTTTTGATAGCGTCTTTTCTTCTTCGAGTTTTTTGAATTTATCATCCAGCTTCCTTAGGTCTGAATCTAACTGTTTTACTCTTTCGTCGCTGCGGGGCCATTCCTGATTAATCTTCGAAAGAGAGGATATTTCCTTATCAAGCTGCTTTATCTGCGGTTCAAGGATTGACCTTTGGATTACATCGTTTTCCAAGATTTCCATCGATTCTTTCTTGTTTTTAAGCTCTTCGATTTTTTCTTCAGTATCCTTGATATTTAAGCAGATTTCGTTGAATTTCTTTTCAGCTTCCTCTGCCCTGGCCATGTTTTGTTTTATTCTTTCCTTGGCATAGTAGCTTTCAACCACCTGGCCAAAGCCGACCTTGTACGGATTGTTGATGCCCTTGTTATTCTCAGGGTAGTTTCTTTCCACATCCCATCTTTTTAATAAAGTGTCAATTTCGCTTTGAATCTTTTGCCCTAACTTTTCAAGGGAAACCCCGTCAAGCTCCATGATTGTGCCTCTTAAGAGGGAACTGATTTCACCGGTCGCTTCTTTGTTTTGTACTATCCTGTTGATTGCTTCCTTAAGATAATATTGCTTCAGGAAGAACACGCTGCTGTATGTCCCTTCGCCGTAAATGTACACATCCTTTAAGGTGTCATTGATGCTTATGTCGCTTTTTATTACAATTTTATTGGGCATGGTGAGTTTAGAGGAAGGACCTTCTCCCCATTCCTTGCTTAATGTGTAGATTTCTCCCTTATGCTCCAAATCTATCTCTCCGTCTATGCTGTCTCCTATTGGATAAGGCATGAATTTAGAGTGAAACTCTTTGTCCTCTGCTGATTTTCTGCCTATTCTGCTGGGCTTAAAAAGCACTGAATGAATCCCTTCAACCAAGGTGGATTTTCCTGACTCGTTTGAACCCAGGATTACATTGAGCCCGTCTTTAAACTCCACTCTTACATCCTTAATGCCTGCAAATCTACCGCTTGTATATTTTTTAATTATCATTTTTAACCTCCATAATCAGCTCATAAGCAAGCTGCAGAGTGTCTTCGTCATCTGAAAGTGACAGCAGAAGTTCCTGAGGGAATGAGCCGTCCGAAAATTCCCTGTGGATTTTTTCGGGTGTTATCTTCATTTTAAAATCAAAATCTTCAACAACTAAATATATGATGGTCTTTTCAACGGAGCTGTATATTTCCTGCCTGTACTCAAACACATCCTCATCAACGCTGCCCTTTAAGCTTATGCGGGCAATTGTATTTTCAGGGTCATCCTTTTTAAGCTCATCAAGTATTGTGTCTAAATCATCTTTGTCTTCTATTGTGTAGACCCTGTCCGTGAATTTGTATGTGCCTGTTTGTATCAGCCTGGCATTTGTTTTCTTGTTGTCATCGACAGTGATAATCCAAGCCTGTCCCCTGTGTTTGCAGTCCATTCCGTCAGGCTCGGGAGTGCCTGGGTTAAATATTTTTTCATTGGCAATGGGTGACTTGTCAGGATATGTAATATGTGTGTGCCCTAACAGCCACAGGTCCACAGGAATGCTTTGCAGCTCATTTACCGACATGCTGAAGTAGCTGTTGTCCAAATCCGGGGACAAACCTTCAAGGGCCCCGTGGGCAATGCCGATGTTTATTAGTGCATTATCTGTTTTTTCTTCTTTAATCCACTGAAGGTTGTTGGTGGTTGAATGTTTTTTATGGCATGGTGCCGGATATACAAGAACATTAAGCCCATAGTCCTCCAAGGAATAGGTCCGCTCTTCGTTTATGAAAACAATCTTGTCAGAGACAGCTTTGCTGAAGCTATCCCAAAGATCAATCATACCGTTATCGTAATCATGGTTGCCGGGCATAACCAATACGCACTCACCTTGAAAATTTCTTAGTGCATTTATTACCCGGTCCTTGGTTTTTTTATCTATTCCAGTTATTTTGTCAAACAAATCTCCAGCAACGACAAACAAATTGCACTTTTCTTCATTGGCAAGCTTTATCATGTTATCCAGCACATCCACTCTTGCTTCCTGCAGGTACCCTTTTACAGGCTCCGGATAATTGCTGAACTTCATTCCAATATGTATATCTGCTGTATGAAAAATCTTAATCATTTTTCCACCTCTATTAATTTTTGAGATACCTCTCCGCTTACCTTTTTTTATCCCCTTTCCCACCCTCGAATAATCAAATTCAGCACTGGTTTTTACAATAAATTTTAACAAATCCTTTTCAGCTTCTGTTTATATTATATAGTAGAATGCTCTAGTTTTCAATAAATTAAAAAAGTGAAAATCCTTAAAGCAGCAGGTTTATGCCAGGTACTGAATTTTCTTCTTGACATAGTTAGGTACCTAAGTTATAATATAGTTAGGTACCTAAATTGTTTAAAGGAGGAGTTTTTATGGAACAAATAGATATTATGGACTATATCTTGAAGCTGGCACGGCTGGCGAAAAGAAGGCCCATGGGTGAGCACCGGCTGCCCAGAAGTGCATACAGGGTTTTAAAAACTATAGATGGTGAAGACAAGGTCCAGCTCAGTGAACTGGCAGAAAAATTAGATATCCGTCTTTCGTCGCTAAGTGAAATAATTTCTAAGATGACGGAGCATGAACTGGTAGACAAAATTAAAAGTGAGGAAGATTCCCGTATAATCTATGTGTCTGTCTCCGATAAGGGGCGGACCCAGCTGAGACACAATGAAGAGGTTTATACTGCGTTGAAAAACAAGGTGAATGAAGCTTTAACAGCTGAGGAAAAAAGACAGTTTGCAGCCATATGCGAAAAGCTGATTGTAGAGCTTGATTCCGCAGGCAAAGATGAGGGAGAATACAAATGATGTATTCGGGACGCATGAGCGGCGGCAGGAATTACGGCATGGCAAGTGACGAGGAAATTAAGAACAGACCAAAGGTAACAAAGGAGCTTATCTTCCGCATTTTCTCTTACTTGAAACCCTACCGGATCTGGCTGTTTTTCTGTATTATAACAATCGTTCTTATCTCTGTGCTCAATGTGATGCCTGCTGTTCTAACAGGCAGGATTATTGATGAAGGGTTCATAGGCGGTGATTTTTCGCTGCTGGTCATGCTTATTGCTGCATCGCTGGGAGTGATGATTGCATCGAACCTCTTGAGTCTTTTTGAGAATTATTTAAATGTGCGGATATCACAGAGTATTACAAAGGACATGAAAAATAACCTGTATGCTCATCTGCAGCAGATGGCGCATAGATTTTTCACTGTCAACAAACAGGGTGACATCATCACACGTATGACCAGCGATGTCAATGGAGTTCAGAGTGTCATATCCACAACCCTCACAAGCACTGTTTCCGATGTAGCTGTTTTGGTGACTTCTATGGCTGCAATGTTTCAAAAGAATTTGATCCTGTCCCTTGTGGGCATTCTAATACTGCCTCTCTTCGTTATCCCGACAAAAGCAGTGGGTAAAAAGCGCTGGGAACTTGCACAAAAAACCCAGATGAAATATGACGATTCCAACCAACTTTTAAATGAAACTCTCAGTGTGAGCGGGCAGCAGCTGGTAAAGCTCTTTACCAATGAAGAGGAAGAGTACAAAAAATATTCGGAAATAAACGAAGATATCATGAAGCTGAGGATTCGGGAAAACATGGCAGGGCGGTGGTTTCGCATGGCAATCAGCACTTTCACAAACATGGGGCCCATGCTCATCTACCTTGTTGGTGGCGTGCTGATTTTAAAATATAATACCCAGGGGCTGACCGTGGGAGATATTACCGTCATGGTTACACTGCTAACAAGAATGTATAGGCCGGTAAGTTCACTGCTTGGTGTGCAGGTTGAGTTTTACAGGGCTCTCATATTATTTGAGAGGATATTTGAATATCTGGATATGCCCATTGAGATAAAGAGCAAGGCTGATGCGGTTATTCCTTCCAGGATTGCAGGAGATCTGGAATTTAAAAATGTGAATTTTCACTATTCCAAGGACAAGGAAATTTTAAAGGATGTTTCATTCAGGGTGCCTGCCAAAAGCATGACAGCTGTGGTAGGACCATCCGGTTCAGGAAAAACCACTGTTACAAATCTCTTGTTGAGGCTCTACGATGTGGTGGATGGTAAAATTACCATTGACGGAATCGACATCCGTGATTTAGACCTTAAATTTCTTCGTGAGACCATCGGCATGGTGACACAGGATGCTTATCTTTTCAATGGGACGATAAGGGAGAACCTGAAATATGCCAGGAAGAATGCAACCGATGATGAGCTTATTGCTGCCTGCAAAGAAGCAAACATCTATGATTTTATTTCTTCTCTTACCGATGGATTTGACACTATAGTTGGAAACCGGGGAATAAAGCTGTCTGGCGGTGAAAAGCAGCGTATATCAATTGCCAGAGTAATACTAAAAAACCCTGGGATTATTGTATTTGATGAAGCAACATCATCCCTGGACTCAATATCCGAGAACCTGATTCAAGAAGCAATAGAGCCTCTGCTTAAGGACAGAACAAGCATGGTTATTGCCCACCGCCTGTCTACTATTATGGCTGCTGACCAGATACTTGTTGTGGACAAAGGCCAAATCGTGGAGCAGGGTGTCCACGAGGAATTGCTTAAAAACGGCGGAGTCTATAAAAAACTTTATGAAACACAATTCAAGCATCTTATAAACAATATAAAAGGAATTCCTGAGGCGGTTTAATTTCCATGCCCATAAGAGTTCCTTTTTGTGATAGAATACAAGAGATTTTTACTTCCGTATTGCATGCTTTTTAAAAACTTGATATACTTTATAACAAGTCTAATAATGCGAGGTTAATAATGAAAAGATGTCCCTGGTGCGGCAACGATGAATTGTATGTAAAGTATCATGATGAGGAATGGGGAGTTCCCGTTCATGATGATAAAAAACATTTTGAGTTCTTGGTTCTTGAATCTGCACAGGCTGGTTTAAGCTGGTTGACTGTCCTTAGAAAAAGAGAAAATTACAGGAAGGCTTATGACGATTTTGATGTAAAGAAAGTTGCTGAATACGATGATGCTAAAATAGAAGAATTATTGCAAAATTTAGGCATAATAAGAAACAGAAGAAAAATTGAAGCATCAATTAACAATGCAAAGAGATTTTTGGAAATTCAAAAAGAATTCGGCAGCTTTGATAATTTCATCTGGAGTTTTGTTGATAATAAGGCTGTTAAGAATCACTGGAATGATATATCTGAGATTCCTTCCGTTTCAGACCTGTCGGATAAAGTAAGCAAGGAGTTAAAAAACAGAGGTTTCAAATTTCTTGGTTCCACAATAATCTATGCGCATTTGCAGGCTACAGGGTTAATTAATGATCATCTGACCAGTTGTTTCAGGTTTGACTTGGTTTAAACAACATGGTTATACGAATTGTTCTTTCAACAGTTTGATTTCCTTTTCGTGACCGTCTAATTCGTTTGGTGTTTCTAATATAAACGGCAATTTCCTAAGCTTTGGATGATTTATTACAGCAGCTATTGCGTCTAAGCCTATTTGACCGTTTCCGATTGTCTCGTGTCTGTCTTTCTTGCTGCTAAATGGATTTTTACTGTCGTTTAAATGAATTACGTGTAATCTGTTTAACCCTATAATTTTATCAAATTCATCTAATACACCATCCAAGTTATTGACAATATCGTAACCTGCGTCATAAACATGGCACGTATCAAGGCATACGCCTATTTTATCAGTTAAATACACCCCATCAATAATTTGCTTTAGCTCTTCAAATGTTGCGCCTATTTCTGTACCCTTGCCTGCCATTGTTTCCAGTAATACAGTGGTAGTTTGATACTCTTTTATTACTTCATTTAAAGCGTTGACAATATAATCTATTCCTGTTTCTACGCCTTGCTTTACATGGCTACCCGGATGAAAGTTATAATAATTATGAGGCAAATGCTCCATCCTTATCAAATCATCCTTCAAAACCATCATGGCAAATTCCCTTGTCTTTGCATCAGCAGAACTTATATTTAACGTATAGGGTGCATGCCCTACAATCTGTGCAAAGTTATGTTCTTCCATCAATTTTCTTAGTTTGTTAACATCTTTAACGTCTATTTCCCTGGCTTTGCTTCCTCGTGGATTTCTGGTAAAGTATTGAAATGTATTAGCACCAATTTTTAATGCGTCTTTTCCCATTTTCTCATATCCATCAGAAACAGATAAGTGGCATCCAATATTTAACATATGTATTTTCCCTTTCTTGATAATATCTTTATCATTACTCAATTAATCCTTTTTAACCATTTTAATGATTATAAAAGGAATTCCGAGGGCAGCCCTTTGAATTCCCTTTTTATTACACAATGATTAGATTCTCTCTTCAATCCATTCCTTTAAAACATTGGCATGGTTATAATCTTCATTCTTAGCAGCATACAATAATGTAACATTTCCTTCATTTAATTTGTCTTTTATTAGATTAATAAATTCATCAGCATGTACATTGTTGTCCAGTTCAAAATAATACCTTATTTTGAATTCGTCCATTGTTTCCGGGTCATGTTTAAAAGTCTTTCGCAGCTCTGTGCTCGGTGCAATTTCTTTTGCCCATTTACCAATGTTTATTTTTTCCTTACTAATTCCCCTGGGCCAGAGACGGTCTGCCAGTATTCTGTAACCATCTTCTTCAGAAGGCCCGGCATATACTCTTTTAATTTTTATATTATTCATAATCAGTCCTTTCTAAATATTCTTTGCGCTACTCTTCCAGAGGTTTAATATCTATATTATTCTTTTGATCCATTCCTCCACGGGTTTTCTTACCTGATCAGGGGTAAGAGGGATTTCCTCAACTGTTTTAATAAAGAATGTGTCTATTACCTTTCCGCCTTTTGCCTTAACACGTGATGAAACAGATTCATATACAAAATCATGCGCTTCTTTATTTGTCTGGGTAAGGAAAACATATACATTCTTTCCTGTGAAATTTGAGCGGCTGAGAAATGCATTGATAGGTGTTGAAGTTTTCCCTGCCCAAACAGGAGAGCCTATAAATATATTGTCATAATCCTCCAAATAAAAATCAATTGGTTTTATTTTTCCGTCCTTTTTTGTTAAGGCATTAAATCCAGCCCAAAATATGCTGATTTTCTTTTTAAGTTCAATTCTTTTGATATCGCCTTTTACTATCTTTGCTATTTCCTTTGCTACGATTTCAGTATGGCCTGTTCTCGAATAATATACAACTAAATTTTTCATTTTTCTCCCCTATTTATTCAATATGAATTTTAAAATTTTATGAGTTTATTATGTCTATTCCAGGTACGGTTCGTTCTCAAATCCGCGGCTGCAAGCCTGCTCTAAAAGATGTCCGTGATATTTATATTATTTTTTTAATCCACTCCTCCACGGGTTTTCTTGCCTGTTCCGCGGTAACAGGGTTTTTCATATCTGTTGTAATAAAGAATTTGTCTGCAACTTTCCCGCCTTTTGCTTCAACACGGGCTGCAATGGAATCAAATACCAAACTAGGTGTTTTATCATCTGCCTGGGTGATGAAAATATATACATTCTTTCCCGTGAAATCTGCATTGCTTAGAAATGTGTTGATTGGCGTTGAAGTTTTCCCTGCCCAGACAGGAGAGCCTATGAATATATTGTCGTAGCCTTTCAAATCATAGTCAAATGGTTTGATTTTCCCCTGTTTTCCCATTGCACTTGTACATCCTGCCCAGAAGAAGCTGATTCCCTTTATCAGCTCAATCTTTCTCATATCCCCGTCAACAGCTTTAGCTATTTCCTTTGCAACTGTTTCCGTATTGGTGGTTCTTGAATAATATACAACTAAATTTTTCATTGTTTTTACCCCTTTATATTCATGTGAATTTCCAGAATTTATAAGTTAATTATATACCCAAATCAACATCTTATACAACCTTTATTATATGTTTTTCGGGGCAGTTCTTTTTTATTCACGCAGCAAACATACACTACAATTTCAAGTATTTCGTGACAGTTCTTTTTTCTCACGCTGCAAACATATTCTCCAATTTCAAGTTTTTCGGGACCGCTCTTTTTGTTTTTAGGGAGGGTTCTTTTCGTCCTCACTCAGAATACATGTTCGCCAATTTCCGTCCCCAATAATCTTACAAATTTAATCAAACATTAAGACTATTTTGTGATAATATAAAAAAGCTTTTAATATAGGTTTAAATTTAGAATGCGGGGGTAATATGAAAATGAAAATATTTTTACTGTTTTTAACATTAATATCGGTAATTTTTTTATTCGCATGTGATAATAATACAAAAAGCAGCTTAAATAATGAATTGCCGGATGAGAACAATATTAATTCAAAAGGAAAGGACGATGATGTGATGGATAAGGACTTAAACGGAAATAAATTGATTTATCTTGCAGGAGGATGTTTCTGGGGTACTGAAAAATATTTAGGGTTGGTAAAGGGAGTCGTGGAAACTGAGGTTGGGTACGCAAACGGTAATACTGAAAACCCTTCGTATGAGGATGTTTGCAGAAGAAACACCGGCCATGCGGAGACGGTAAAGGTGGTATACGACCCGGAAGTGATTGATTTGGAAAACTTGCTGAAGCTGTTTTACAAGGCAATTGACCCCGTAGCTGTAAACAGGCAGGGCTATGATATAGGAACTCAATACCGTACAGGGGTTTATTATGTTGACAAAGAGGATGAAGCTGTAATTAATACATCCTTAGATGAGCTGCAGAATAGTTATTCCGAGCCCTTGGCTGTAGAGGTTGTAGAGCTTAAGAATTATTATCCTGCGGAAGATTATCACCAAAAGTATCTTGAAAAGAATCCCGGCGGCTACTGCCATATTGGTGAGTCAGAGTTTTGCGAGCTGGAAGAAGCTCAAAAAGATACCGAGTATAAGGTAAAATCAAAGAAGGAATTAGAGATGACTCTTACGGAAATGCAGTATAATGTTACTCAAAACAGTGCTACGGAGCCTCCTTTTGACAATGAATACTTCGATAATTTTGAAGAGGGCATCTATGTTGATATTACTTCCGGAGAGCCTTTATTTACATCAAAGGACAAATTCGAATCAGGATGCGGATGGCCCAGCTTCTCAAAGCCCATTGATGAAGATGTGATTGAAGAAAAAAAAGACAAAAGTTTCGGCATGATAAGAACAGAAGTAAGAACAGCAAACAGTGATTCCCATTTAGGCCATGTTTTCAATGACGGTCCCAAAGAATCAGGAGGATTGAGATACTGCATCAACAGTGCTTCACTGGAATTCATTCCAAAAGATGAAATGGAAGCAAAGGGCTATGGAGACCTGCTTTATTTGTTTGATTAATATTTTGGAAATTTTAGGGAACAGGTAATTTTAGGAGATGGGCGGTTCCTTTTCGTTCTAAGTGTTGAAGGTTACGCAAAACACCCGCTGACAATAGCCTTCGGTCCATTTAACTGTAAAATGGGTTATATAAGCTTTGAAATGCTCAAAATTTCAAGTAATGTGTGAAATATATTTTGAAAAGGTTGATTTTTAAGTAGAATATGCTAAGAATTTCAAGTTATTTGTCGAATAATCGAAATTAATACAGCACAAACCACACATTACTTGAAATTTTGAGCATTTTGATATAAAGAGCGGTACCCTGGCACCATGCCTGGCAGACGTCATGCATGGTACCATTATCTGACCCTTATTAATCTAATCATAAAATAAGCAAGGGAACCAAATAATAAAATCATGGTTAACGGTGTGAATAAAGCCGGCAAGGGCATTGCCAAAGAAGTGTTTACAGTTAAATATGTAAACAATAAAACCATTTGCAGCTTAATTATACCCAGCATACTCTTTACTGTACGATATACCCTTCCCATATTTTCTCTTGTGACTTTTACTCCTGTATTCCAGGTTTTCGGAAACAATTCAGCAATAAAAATTAAAATATACATAACCCATGCCATAAAAGCAAGAAAGATTAACAGGCTTTTGCCTGTCATTCCATCAATTTCTCCCCTTGCATCATAGTGGCCCGGTATTTGGTCAGGAATATTCGGCCATGCTATAGCTAAATACAATACAAGTCCAATCAAACACAATAAACAAATTATATCAATTATTATATCAAACTTATTTTTTTGTATTATCATCGCTAAACTACTCCTTTAAAGGATTTTATATGTTAGGTGGTAAACTTTTTCGCTGTCATTCAGCATCAAAGTGATACACTTTTATGGTATCATTTACAGTTAATAAGCTTAAAAATGTTTATCATCTGTTTGCTTATTTAAAATAACATTTGCAGGCTTATCTGTTCATTTAATTGCTTGTCTTCAAATTCACTCAAATAAGAAAAAACCTTATCCGGCTTACACAGTATATTATGCTTATAACATTCTGAGTAGAGTATATTCATAAGTTTATTATTGTTTTTGCTATGACATTCGTAGGAATTACAGAATTCTTTAATATACTTTTGTTTCATGCCTGAAAAATGCTCATCTAATTTTTTATAAAAATATTCTCTGTTTCCGTCTCTCAATGTTAATCCTATACCAAAACACATTATTCCATGAACCTCTGCTTCTATACAGTAATTTAGGAGTTCTCTAAGGTTTTCTTCCGTATCATTAATAAAAGGTAAAAAAGGTGACAACCATACTACTGTTGCTATACCATTATTCCGAAATATCTTTAATGCTTCAAAGCGTTCTCTTGTGGTTGAAACATTAGGCTCAATGATTCTGCACAAATTTTCGTCTGATGTGGTAAGGGTCATCTGGACCACACATTTGGTTTTTTTATTTATACTTTTTAATATATCTAAATCCCTCAAGATTTTATTTGATTTAGTAAGTATTGATAGTCCAAATCCATACTTATCTATTATTTGCAGACATTTGCGGGTATACATGATTTCATCTTCAATATGAATGTATGGATCACACATGGAACCTGTTGCAATCATGCATTTTTTTCGTTTATGCTTTAATGCATGCTCGAGCATTTCAGGGGCATTTAGCTTTATTTCTATGTCTGTAAAATCATGGTTAATCTGATAACATAAGCTTCTACTGTCACAATAAATGCAGCCGTGACTGCAACCCCTATAAATATTCATACCGTTTTTTGCTGAAAGTATCGATTTGTATTCTTTATAATGCAATACTATCACCTGCCTTATTTTTAAGACTGTTCGAATTTAATATATAAACACCATTACTAAATGAGGATAAAGTGTGCAAAATTTCAATACTTATATAACCCATTTTACAGTTAAATGGACCGAAAGGCTATTGTCAGCGAACGTTTTGAGTAACCTTCCACACTCACATCAAACCGTCCCCGGAATTATAGCAAGCCGCATTCTATGTGAACGGGTTTATTGTGGTCTAATATTATTTCCATATCGTTATTTGCGTAATAAATGCTGCTTTTAAATTTAATGGACCTGATTTTTTTATATATACAATCGTTGGGATGGCTGGCGGTCATTCCTATTATAAACATTTTATAATTTTTCCTTATTTCTTTTGCTATTTCATACAGAAATAAATTATAGTAATGGCTGTTGTTATCTTTTGAATAAAACATAGTTAATGTGGGAAAATTTAAAATTTCATTTTCCTTTGGAATAGGAATATAACCCATAATTTCAGTAAACTTTGAAAACTTTTTGAAAAATTTCATATATCCCGTATATCTTGTAACTATATATTGCTTGTAATCCCTTTGGTCCCATAAGGCTCCAAAGGCAAGTATCCTGCTTTTATCTTCCAATATATAGCAGTCCCTTATTGACAGTCCGTGAAATTGTTTAAATAAGTCTTCCGCTATTGGGGCAAAATTATATTTTTGTCCTTCCTCATTTAGAAATTTGTATACATCCTTAAGATCGGATTCCCTTATTTGTCTGAATATGTAATCTTTCTCTTTTGAACTTATATTATCCTTTGAATTTATATTATACTTTACATTTGTTCTATCTATCGGCCTTTTAATTGCATCAGGATTTATTATATAGGTAGTATATTCGCAGACAGGTAAAATTTCAGGAATATACTTTCTTTTTTTCGAAAATATATCAAGGGCAGCCTTGTTATCCTCTAAAAATGAGCAGTAAAACATATCACATTTTGTTTGTGTCACAAAATCCGTAATATCTTTCCAGTTAAGAATTCCCTTATAATCCTTCTTTTTTCTGATTCCCCCCACATAACCGACTCTTCTTGCTTGACCGTTTATGTAATAACTTTGCACAACACAGGCAATTTGCAGCAAAATACTGCCTTCATCATCTTTAACAAGACCGATTTTTGCTTCTCCTTCTTTTTGGTAAGACAAACAGGCATTTGGTCTTCTGGTATAAATAAGCTCAATGTTCCCCTTTGCGGAATCTGATTCTATTAAGTTCAGCATTTCTGTGCCGTCAGATAATTCTGCCTGCATAATTTTATTTTTCATCAAGGTTCTCTCCTACCGGTATGCCGAAACGCTTATCAACTTCAAAGTGAAATAAAATATTTTGAATCCAATATACAAGGTTTATTAAGGGTCTTTTGGTCCTTTTAAAAAGTGTTATTCCTCTTTTGAATATTGAAGAAAAGGCAAAATATTTTTTCTTGTATATACGGCATAAATTTTTCAGTTCATCATCAGTAACCAATTTTGGTTTAAATGAAATTGTTCCGAATGTATAGCCCTCTGAAAGCCACCACTTGTCATGGGACAGCCTTTCTTCTTTTTTAAATTTTTCATAGGTTTCAGTATTGGGAAACAAAAGAAGGTGATTGAAGGCCGTCACGAAAAATTGGTGATGGTTGCAAAATTCAAGGTTCTTTTCAAAGCTTTCTTCATTGTCATAATCAAATCCAAATACAAAACTTGCATAGATGCTTATTCCGTTATTGTGGATTCTTTCTATGAGCTCATCTCTTTCCCCGAGCCTGGTTGTCCATGACTTGTTCATCTGCCTTAAATTATCAGGGTCAATTGATTCAAATCCGATCAAAATCATCTCGCATCCGCTTTTTTTCATAAGCCTAAGAAGGTCTTCATCCCTGCCGATGTCAAGGGTAACCTGGGTAACCCATATGATATTTAATTTTGCTACTTCAGTGAAAAGTTCTTTTGCAAATTCTTTGTCTGAAAAAATACTGTCATCCACGAAAAAGAATATTTTATTGCTGCAGAGTTTGATTTCTTCAATGATTGTCTCAATGCTCCTGTGACTGTATTGCTGGTTGTAGTAGGAGTGGATTGAGCAGAATTCACACTGATGATAGCATCCCCTGCCGATTTCAACCAGGGATATGGGCAGGTATTTCTTTGTTTTATCAGAGTAAATGCCGCGGTCTGCTATTCCATAGTCGAGACATATATTACCTTCATATATTTTTTTATATGCACCCTTTTCTATATCTCTTAAAACCTCTTCCCACACTCCTTCAGCATTGCCCTTGACCACAATATCTGCGTGTTCAGCTGCCTCTTCAGGCATGAGAGTGGGGTGATATCCTCCCATTACAATAATCTTGCCTTTTTCCTTGAATCTTTTTGCTATTTCATAAGCTCTTTTTGCAGTGTAGGTTTCCACTGTAATTGCAATTATGTCTGAATCCGTATTGAAGTCTATGTTTTCGATCCGGTCATCGAAAAATTCTCTTTCATAAATTTTGGGGGTAAGAGTGTTTAAAACAGCAATGGTAAGAGGCTCCATAAGCCATGATTTTAAATAAGAGTCTTTCTTTTTCTTTCCTATTCCCGGCAGTATAAATGTGATTTTCATTTTCCTGTCTCCTCGTAGCCAAGATTCATACCTTGTTTTTCAAAAACTTCTCTTTTAAATATGGGATTATAAATACAGTAGGTAATAAATCTGTATGGATTTTTCATGTTCGTTTTAAGGTCAAAAGCCCTGTATGCTATGGATTTAAAAGAATTGTATTTTTCCCTGCACAAAAATGATGCTTCCGTAAGTTCATGGGCAGTCATGTTTTTTGGGATGTAGGCAGCATAATTGAACTTGTATTCAGGGTGAAGCCACCATTTTGAGTCATACAAAAGTCTGTTTTCCCTGTTTAGTTTATTGTAGAGTTCTGTCCCCGGATAAGGCATTAAAATATTGTAGGCTGCAAATGTAAACTTGTTTTTCAGCGCAAATTCGTAGGTTTCCCTTATGCTTTCCAAAGTATCGTCCTCATGTCCAAGGGTAAATGCCGCCCATGTCTGAAGCCCCCAGCTTCTCAGCTCTTCTATCGCATCCTTGTATTTGTTTTCAGCATATGATTTATTGACGCCTTTTTTCATGGTATTAATGCTTTCCTGTTTTATGGATTCAAAACCTATTACATGGCCTAAGCATCCGCTTTCCATCATTAAGCTCATAAGTTCCTTGTCCTTTAACATGTCCAGGCTTGCCTGGCTGACCCATTTAACATTCAAAGGTATTAAGGCTCTGAATAATTCTTTAGCTTTTTCTTTATTCCCAACTATATTATCATCAACAAAAAATAGTGTTTTTCTTTCCTGGCTTTTTATTTCTTGAATAACTTCCTGTACGTTTCTCGTATAGTGGCGGTTTTTAAAATAAACACCGGAGGCACAGTAATTGCAGGAGTAGGGGCATCCCCTTGAAAACTGCAGAAGGGTTATTGGAAGGTATCCTTTACCCTTAAAAATATCTCTTCTTGTTATTACTCCCTCCTGGGGTATTAAAACAGGCTTGCAGGTGTAGATTTTCTTTAATACTCCGGTTCTTAAATCCTCTATCATTTCGCCCCATTTATCTTCAGCATCGCCTATCATGATGCTATCACAATGTTCAGCAGCTTCTTCAGGGATTAACATAACGTGCATGCCTCCCATTATTACCTTTACATTTCTTCTCCTGTATTCACTGCTTATTTCGTAAGCTCTTCTGGCAGTAAATGTTTCCACTGTGATGCAGACTAAATCTGTGGGCTCATCATAAAGGATTGGCTCCATTCTGTCATCATACAAACACACATCAATATCGGCCGGAGTCAAGGCGGCAAGTACTCCAAGCTGCAAAGGCTCCATCCTTGCTTCATCTACATAGAGGCTGTGTTCTCTTCTTCCTATGTTGGGCTTAATCAGTGTAATCTTCATATATGCCACCAAGCTTTCTTCCTTGTTTGTTTTTAATTTGAATGTGTGAAATAATATTTAAGACTAAATATAAGTAGGCATTTCCTAAACTCCTAAAATTTGCTTTACAAAATAACCTTTTAAAAATACTCTTATATGAGCTGAATAAATACCTGGCGTTTTTGCATCCCTTTTGCAGGTCTTCCCCTGTCATCCCCATTGGATATAACATTGCATCCCCATACCTGAAGTTCTCATTTGTCCACCATTCATCGCAGGTTAATCTATTTTCATCCTTCAATCTGTCGTAAAGCCTGGTTCCGGGCATTGCCATAAGAGGATTGAAATTAGCTATGGCAAAAGAATTTCTTATTGCAAAATCAGCAAGTTCAATAGCGCTGTCCTTATTGTCATAATCATAGCCGATTACAAATGTGCCGTAAATCATCATGCCTACATCGTAGATATTTTTTATTATCCTGTCATATTCTATATTTTTGATGTTTGCCGATTTTCCCATCTGCTTTAAATTGCCTGTATTTAAAGATTCAAAACCGATTAAAACCATCAAACAGCCGCTTTTTTTCATAAGCTCCAAAAGCTCTTTGTTTTCACCGATATCAATGCTTATCTGGCAAACCCACTTTTTCTTAAGAGGAATCATTGCTTTAAAAAGTTTTCTTGCTTCCCTTTCATCGGTAAATAAATTGTCATCAATGAAAAAAATATATTTTTCCTTTATGTTTATTATATCCTCAACTACATTTTCTATAGGTCTTGTCCGTATTCTCCCTTTATAAAACCCGTTGATTGAACAAAAGTCACAGTTGAATCTGCAGCCCCGGCTGAATTGAACCAAGCCTACCGGGTTGTATTTTTTGCCTTGGAAAACACTGTAATCATACTTTACAGTCCC
>JAGOIH010000191.1 GCA_017995755.1 Sedimentibacter sp.
GGGGTGTTCTTCCACCCGCACCACAACTGGTTCCTCTCTGCGGCGCACACGGAGCGTGACATCGCGCAGTCGCTCGACGTGGCGGACGAGTGCTTCGGCATCGTGGAGGAGCGGTTCGGGGGGTAGGATATGACTTCCTCATATACAGTCAGTAATACCTTCATCATTAGTAACTTGATGATCTCCTGACACAATGGATGTCATATTTAAATTGATTAAGAATAGATATGTATGGTTATATCTTGCACTGGGAACATCATTCGTTTAATCTTTTATTGGTAGAGATTATAAACTAATAGTTTGAAACGCATAAGGATGATATCAAATTTAAATTAGCGAATTCATATTTTATGATAGAAGGGGTTATTAAAAAATCATTCATGAGCATTAGTTTAGTCCTTTTATTTTGTTTTTTTGCTCATTCAAAAGATTTTAATAGGCAATCGATTGATAATCATGAATCACAACTAGGTCAAAGCATTTCCAGCGAAAAAAGGTCTAGCGCTGACATGTTTAATTCTCAAGGATTTGCTTGTCTGAAGTCCCAGAATTATTTAGAAGCAGCAATATTTTTTTCTAAAGCATTAGAATTAAAACCTAATTTTGCAAAAGCTAACAATAATTTAGGTGTTACTTGCATGAGGTTAAAACAATATGATAGGGCCGAATATTATTTTAGAAATGCATTAAATATTGACCAGAAATACGCAAAAGCGGCTTTTAATCTTAGTGTAGCACTATTGAAACAGAAAAAGTATTTTGATGCTTACGAATCATATAAGAGAGCAAGAAATATTGATTCTGAATACGTTAATATTCGACTCGATAAATCGAAGGTAGAGGAAGCTGTTCAAGAAATTATTAAACAAGAGCCAGATAAAAAAGACCTGATTCTTGTCTTAAAGAAGAACTATGAAAATAATTAATCAAATTCCTTTGCTACTTTTGTTATTATTATTTAATTCTAAGCAGTTTGTTTATAGCCAAGATTTAGTTCCCTGGTCGGTCAGTGGTAAATACCCAGTCATCAATGATTCTTCTCATCAAATTTATAAACAACTAGATGATGTTATTAATAGTAATTCTAATAATATATGCCTATCATTAATTAAATTTTACCAAGTTTTCATTTCACCTGTTGATGGAGATCGTTGTTTGATGTACCCAACATGTTCTCAATACAGCTTTGAAGCAATCCAAAAGCATGGTTCATTTATTGGAATCATCATGACAACTGATAGGTTAATTCATGAATCAGAAGAACAAGATTTTGCTCATTTTATAAATGTAGGCAAAAATTACAGATATATAGATCCCATTGAAAATAATGATTTTTGGTGGCACAGCGATTGAGAAAATTATTTAGAGGATTCGTCTTTCTCATTTTCTTAATAAATGGATCTCATGCACTAGCATCAGATTATACTGTTGAGAATATTAATTCATTTGCAGATTATTTGTTTGATAACGAAGATTATTATCGGGCAATAACAGAATATGAACGTGTTATTTTTATGTTTCCAAATCATCCGTTATCAAATAAGGCAAGGTTTCAAATAGGAATGGCATATCTCATGGGAGAAAAATGGGAAATTGCAATAAACCATTTTGAAAATCTAGTTAAAAATTATCATGACCAAGAAATAGGCAAGCAATCTTTTTTTATGATCGCTGAAACATATTATAAAAAAAAAGATTATCAGCAAGCTATAGGTGCTTATAAAGATTTTCTGGAGAATTATTCAGATGATCATATGCATGATGAAGCGCATATAAGATTAGGTTGGTCTTTTCTAAGAATAAACAACATTAATAAAGCACAAAAGGAATTCAGGAGTGTATCAACTTATTCTCCCAAAAGGGCTGAGGCAGAGAAAGTAGCCCAAGAAGTGATTAAAATCAATGATGCTCCCCATAAATCACCGTTAGTTGCTGCTTCTTTGTCAGCGATCTTGCCAGGATTAGGTCAGTTATATGCAGAAAGGCCAGGAGATGCTACAGTATCTTTCCTTTTAAATGGATTGTTTATTTGGGGAATAGTTGAAGCATTTAATAATGGCAACAATGCACTTGGAATCATCCTCACTGGTGTAGGGCTTGGATGGTATACAGGAAATATATACAATGCCACAAATAATGCTTATAAATTTAATCAGCGAGAAAAAATTAAATTAATTGATGGTCTTGAATATAAATATGATTTATCATTTACTTGCAATAGAGATAAAAAATAATGTTCAATTGTATATTCGTTTTAAAAAAATCATGTTTCTTAAAAAATATATAAGGAGATAAAACATGGTAAATTCGAGATTGGTTGGGTTTGCTTTTTGGGGATTTTGTTTTACATTTATTCTTAACAATACTATTCTTTCAGCAGCAACACTTGTAGAGGGTACACTTGTAAAAATAATTAACCCTGAAACTATCATAGCTCATGATCAAGATGTTGGTGCACCAGTAAATTTTGTAGTGGCTGAAGATGTTACAATAAACAATAAAATTGCTATAAAAAAAGGGACGCCTGTGAAAGCTAAGGTGTCAGCTGTAACGAAAGAATCACGTTTTGGAATGCCTGGATCACTATCAATTAATGTAGTAAGTACAACAACAAAAGATGGCCGGATTGTTCCATTAGTGGGTGAAGTGAGTATGAATAAATTTGACACTGAAGGTGCTGGTACGTGGGCGATGAAGCAAGCATGTATAAACAGTTGTACTTGTGGATTAGGTATGTTTAGAAAAGGTGAGGTTGCTGATATTCCTGCTAACACAGTATTCAAAACACGTACAAACTCAGATGTGCTAATAAAATAAACCTCCCAAAGGTAAGTGAGAGTTAAAGTAACTCCTGTTAAA
>JAGOIH010000192.1 GCA_017995755.1 Sedimentibacter sp.
ATAAAAGAAGCTGTATCAATATGTACAGCTTCTTGTTCTCTATGCTTGTTATTGCTTGGATTCCAATGCACTTTTTACTGCAGCCTTTATGCCGTCACTTGTGTAGGTAGCTCCTGAAACACCTTCAATATCTGCTGAATCAGCCTCTTGAATCAAAGCAGGAAGCTCATCAATTGCTAAAGAGCCGATCCCCTCAGTTTCATCATCGCCTGTTGCTTCAACAGAAATAATATCATTGCCTTTTACAACAACCGTTACAGTAATATCTCCGCCGAATCCTTCAGCAGTTCCTGTCAATGTTTGTTCGCTTGAACTACCGCCCTTTGATGATAATGCATTTCTTACTGCAGCTTTTATACCGTCGCTTGTATAGGTAGCCCCTGAAACACCTTCAACATCTGCTGAATCAGCTTCTTGAATCAAAGCAGGAAGCTCGTCAATTGCTAAAGAGCCTATTCCTTCAGTTTCATCATCTCCCGTTGCTTCGACTGATACTATATCATCACCGTTTACTATTAATGTTACATTAATTTCGCCGCCAAAACCCTCAGCTTTGCCTGTCAGTGTTTCTTGAGCTGATGCAGTGTTTTTGCCACCCATATTATTAACAAGTGTTAAAAACCCAAAAGATAATGCAAATACCAAAACAATCGTTAATACTTTTTTCATTTTTCCTCCTATTGCCTACTATATGTCTAGAACATTTTTTCATAACATTAAAAATTATACAACAATTAATGAGCTATGTAAAGATGAATTATCTTCCTGATGACAAAAATAAAAGCTAACATAAGTTTATGATTTTCTCCATTAATTGTAAAAAAGCATAGTTTAAAAATCCGTGACCAAGTCACAGATATTTAAAAACCCGCTTCACTATGAAGCGGGTTTATTAAGCTCTCTCAAAACAATCCTGTCCAATATTTCTGCTGCCTTTAATATTACATTCCTGCATTTCAACTCTTCTGTTCTGTACATATCCTTCAAGGGCTTGCAGTCAATAGATTTCATTTCCTTGTTGTACTCATCAAATAACTCTCTTGTCAGCTCTTTGATCTTATCACTTTCATGAGCTCTTTCAACAACAAAAAGCTTCCCTAAAACCATTATTGCACCGGTCAGGGCACCGCAGGCATCTTCGATTGCCATTCCTCCCCCAAAACCGGAAGCTAATTTCAATGCTTCTCGGTCAAGACCTAAATTATATGCATTATTAGCTCCCCATAAAATTTTTTCAGCACAATTTAAGTCTTCCTTTTCTCCGAAGCCATTTTTTATAAGTTCAGCC
Organism: Sedimentibacter sp.; assembly: GCA_017995755.1. Classification (GTDB taxonomy): domain Bacteria; phylum Bacillota; class Clostridia; order Tissierellales; family Sedimentibacteraceae; genus Sedimentibacter. Next base: position 1,289 of record JAGOIH010000192.1, read on the forward strand.
AGCATTAATACCTCCACAAATATATTATCAGACTGTATTACGAATTTTTTCCAGTACAATTTTGCCGCATTCAATCTGGTTGGGAATTGTTCCGTTCTTGTCGCGAACTCGCCAAATATCCGGAGTTATTTCGTCAACAACGAATATTTTTCCGTTTTCATCGTATCCTATTTCTATTTTAAAGTCAATTAGTGTAAGGTCCATTTGTTTAAGCTCTTCCTTTAAAACTTTTCCAACCATCACTAATACATTCATGGCTTCATCGTACTGTCCTTCCTTTAAAAGGCCTTTCATCATGCATAGCCTTTCACTGATTAAGGGATCCCCCTGTTCATCATCCTTAAGGGTTACTTCCGTATAGGGAGGGTCAAAGGGTATTCCTTCCTCCATACTGAACCTTCTACACATACTTCCTGCGGTAAAGTAACGAAGCACAAATTCCAGTTTCGGAACAGTCAGGCTTCTTACCTTCATCAAGCCGTTATCAATATCAGCTCCAAGATAGTGGGTTGGTATGCCGTTTTTTTCCATGAGCTCAAAAAAGTAACTTGAAATTATAAGGCCCAGCTTTCCTTTGCCTTCAACGCTTCCACCTACGGTATTGGAACCCGGGTCAAAGACTCCGTTCTCTCCTGTTGCGTCGTCTTTGAACAAAAGGTACACAAAACCGTCTTTTTCATTCTTTAATACATTTTTAGTTTTTCCTTCGTAAAGTGTTTTCATTCTTTTCTCCTGATTCAATATTCTGTTTATCTGAAATCATCTTGTCTCAGCACCCTTCTGTCAGCATCTTTTTTTGCAAGATCCTGGCGTTTGTCATAGAGCTTCTTTCCCTTAGCCAGGGCGAGTTCCATTTTTACCAGACCGTTTTTAAGATACAGGCTTAAGGGTATAAGCGAATATCCCTTCAAAGTAGTCATACCGTTTAGTTTTCTTATCTCCCTTTTGTTTAATAGAAGTTTTCTTATTCTTAAAGGGTCTGTATTGTATATGTTTCCTTTTTCGTATGGGCTTATGTGCATGTTATAAACGAATGCTTCACCATTTTTTATGCTAACATAGCTGTCCTTTAAATTAACCTTGCCCTGTCTTATGGATTTAACCTCTGTTCCTGCAAGAACCAAGCCTGCTTCATATTTTTCCTCAATAAAATATTCATGATATGCCTGTTTGTTTTTTGCAACAATCTTATCCGCCATGATACCACCTATACTGTAAACTCTCTTAAACACCTTCTGTATGCTTCTACAGGGTCTTTGGCTTCGGTAACAGGTCTTCCCACAACTATGTAATCAGAGCCTGAAATCTTTGCCATTGCCGGTGTTGTAACTCTTTTTTGGTCTCCAGGTTCGTTTTCTTCAAACCTTATTCCCGGTGTAACGGTTAAAAATTCTATCCCGCAGGCAGTATGAACCCTTTCTGCTTCAAGGGGCGAGCATACGACACCGTCCAATCCTGCTTTTTTTGCACATCTTGCATAATGTATTACCACTTCTTCCAGGGGCTTATCAATTAAAATATCTCTTTTCATTGTTTCTTCATCGAT
>JAGOIH010000045.1 GCA_017995755.1 Sedimentibacter sp.
CATGATATTATTATAATTTAAATAAGTCTATAATTCAAACTAAACATGATAAAAGTATAAATCTGTTACAAAAAAACATAAGAAACACTAGTCTCTTATGTTTTATTACAGCCTCAGAGTATATATTCCCCCCTTTTAAACAACAACAATTAAAGAATTTTAATTCTGAGGCATGTTTGCATATTATTTTCACAACAAGTTCAATTTATAAAATATACCTTTCCTTGCATTTTCAGTATAATATATAGGGTGTACTATAAACCGGACTCTTAGAAAAAAATTATTATTCTTTAAACTAACAATGGGTCCTTTAGATCTATCTTTTTAATAATATCATCTATTTTCCCTTTGGCTTTTTCAATTGCAGCCAGCCGCTCCTCTTCCGTATAGCCTGTTCCGTCTACCAGGAGGGTTTCAAATTTATTAACATCCATAAACTTCATGATATCTTCAACATAATTGAGTCCTCTGTTGAATACCGGCCTCATCATCCATGTTATATCTCCGCCTGAGGATTGAATATATACTGCAGCCCTGTCTTTATCATTTAATAATCCTTTAGGTTTTCCGCCTTTTTCAGGAAGGCTTATTGTCATATGCACTTGTACTATACAGTCAATATATTCCTTTAATGGAGCAGGAAATGACAGGCTCCACATGGGTGCGGCAATTATATAAACATCTGCTTCTATAAACTGTTTGCACAGTTTGTTGATCTTTTGAACTTCATTTTTCTGCTTTTCCGACAGCTTATTAGCAGCATCTTTGCTTACAATACAGTTTCTGCTTTCAAAATATTCATATTCCAGCCTGGGTACATGTTCCTTATACAAATCCAATTCTTCAACTTTAAAATCAGGATATTTTTCAATAAACCTGTTCACAAAGGCCCTTCCTACAGTCTTGCTTGATGATAGGATTTCAGGCTTTGAATTTACTGTAATATACAATAATTTTTTCATAAACATCTCCTTAATAAATAAGTAATATCCATTATAGTATTTGAATATTACTCCTTTTTATAACAATATTTAAAATATTTTTAAAACTTAAGGCTCAGGTAAAAATGAATTACCGTTTCGATAGAACTGAAATGCTGCTATCAAAGCTAATACAATTGCTCCTGCAAGTGCTGCATTTTGAAGGAGAACAAATTCTCCGTTAAATCCATAGGGTGATCTTAAATTTTGATATATTCCCAAATAAGCCCATGCTATAGGCAGGGGAAACATAGCATTCTTGTTTTTAAAAAGAACCACTACCACTAAAATAACAGCTACAGCGAGTATAATAATCGCCCATAAATCATCAGGGATTCCAAAGCCGTTCCACCCCCATTTAACAAGCATTGCAGACGTATTTACAACAGTTGCTATAAATAGCCAGCCTGCATACATGCCAAAGGTCATGTGCAGGAGCCAATGGTCTCCATCATTGATTTTTAAAAGTTCAATGCAAATCATGATTAATGTGATTACGAATAAAAAAATCAATACTACAGACAGCTCGATTTGAACATATGAGAAAGCAATAATCCACAAAATATTCAAAAAGCAGGATAATCTGAACAGGGTTGAAATTTTATCCACAGCCTTCTTGTAATAGGGGGTGTCTTTTACTATCATCATAATTACTGAAATTATGAGCAAAGAATATATAAGACCCCAAATACTGAATGTTGACGGACTTGGTGTTATAAGGGTTTCAAACATATCTGAAACCTCTTTTTGACTGAGTCCATTTATAAATCCTAAACCCCCAAGAGCATTGACAATCAGCGTGACCAATAGAAAACCCGCATTAATCCATGCTTTTTTTGTTGTATCCATATTATATCTCCCTTAATCATAATAAAAAGTATTAGTTATATTATTATAAGCCAATACTTTTTTATTATGATTATTTTCTTAAATCCAGGTTAATTTTCCCATCCTTAACCTGAACTATCCTGTCGGTTTTTTCCGCAATTCTTTGGTCATGAGTTATTATCAGAAAAGTTGTACCGTACTTTTTATTTATATCTCTTAATATTCCATATACATTTTCCGTTGTTTCAGAATCAAGATTACCTGTAGGCTCATCCGCCAGTATTATTTTAGGTTTGTTTATCAAAGCTCTTGCTATTGCAGTTCTTTGCTGCTGACCCCCCGACATATTGGTCGCAAGATTATTTTTAACCTTTGTAAGTCCTACGATATTTAGAAGCTCATCGGCCCATTCATCTGCTTCCTTGGGAACCTTGTAGTTGTGAATTTTGTATGGGAGGAGCACATTTTCCTTGGCAGTAAATTCCGGAAGAAGGTAATGAAACTGGAAAATAAAGCCTATGGTCTTGTTTCTTAGGAATGCCAGCTCTGTTTTGTCCATTGTATCGGTTCTTTTGCCGCCGATATAAACCTCTCCTGAAGTTGGCTTATCAAGGGTTCCTATAATATTTAGCATGGTGCTCTTACCGCTTCCTGATTCACCGATAATGGAATTAAAGCTGTTTTCTTCAAATGAAATATTTATATCAAACAAAACCTGTGTCTTTATTTTCTCGCCATAAATTTTGTTTATATTCTTAAGTTCTATTATATTGTTTAATTCTTTCATATCTTCACCGTTAACCATTTTTTATTACCTCTATAGGATTTAGTCTTGATGTTATTCTTGCCGGAATCAAGGATGCTATTGTAGCTGTAAAAACAGCAAACAAACCGGACAAGGTTATAAATCCGTAGCTTATATAAATTGGCACAACAGGACTGCCGTCAGGATTTACTGCAAATTTTGTAAACATTAACAAAAGACTCATACCAAGTGCAATTCCAAGCAAGGCTCCTAAAGCCCCCAGCATAAGCCCTTGAAAAACAAATATTAAGCTTGCATCCTTGTCCTGTATGCCCATTGCCTTAAGAATTCCTATTTGTTTTGACCTTTGGACGACAGATATGGCAAGAACGCTTGATATGCCAAGCAGCACTGATAAAAGTACAAATACCTGTATCATGTAGCTTGAAACACTCTGACCGTTTAAGCCGCTCAGCAATTGCTGATTCAAATCCTTCCAGTTGTCGACCTTCAAGTCAGGGCCTGACAATGAATATGCCACCTGCCTGGAAATTTCATCAGCAAGAAAAACATCATCAACCTGCATTTCCACTGAGCTTACGCCTTCTAAAGCAAGGATGGCTTCTGCTGTCTCTATGTCTGTTACAACCCATGAATCATTTATTGAAGACACCTTCAGGTCAAACAAACCTGTAACCTTTATTTTATAGGCGTTGCCCCGGACAGTAACCAGAGTTATGGTATCCCCTACATTTGTATTGGACTTAACAGCCATTTCTCTGCCTATTATTGCCTGCTCTTTGCTGTCAGGAAGATTTCCTGCATACAGATTGTTCTTAAACTTATAAATTTTATCGCTTTCTTCCAGGTCGAAGCCTCTTATTATAACCGGGGATGTGTCTGTTTCATAGTCTAAGGTTGCAGCCCCGTCCAATGCAGGTGAAACGTATAAAACCTCCGGACTGCTGATTTTTGCTTCATAAACTGTTCTTTCCCAATTTTTAATAAGCTTATCATCATTTTCTGCTGTTACAGTAATGTGGGAAGAGCTGCCTATTGTAGTGTCCACCAGGCTTATTTGCAAGCCCTGGATTAAAGAGCCTATAAATATCTGAACTGCTACTCCAACGGAAATTCCTAAAGCTATAAGCAGAGTCTGGCCTTTTCCTGATTTTAAAAATCTAAGAGCTATATCAAATGCTAATTTCATCTTGTTCACCGTCCCTTAGCCTGATTAAATCTTCAAAAGTTTCAATATAAGTATCCCCGCCTATGCTTTTTAAGGAATCCATGTTTTCTTTGAAAGCATTGCCTCCTACAATAACTTTAATATCCTTGTCCACATCTCTTACAAGCTGTATCATTTTTTGCGCTTCAAACAATAGATAATAATCAGTCACACTGACAGCCAGATAATCAGCCTTTGTTCTTGTTACAGCGTTTAAAACTTGAATTTTTGGAGTGTTAGCTCCTATAAATATTGACTGGTATCCTAAAATACTAAAAAAATCATCAACCATCCTAAGGCCGATTTCATGATATTCCTTTTCAGGGCATGCCAAAACAACTTTTTTGTTTACTGGCTTTGCAGATTTTTTAAGCTTTATTATATAGGGATACAGGCATTCTATAACTGATCTTACAATGGAGGTCTTGATATGTTCCTTCCAGATACAATCATCTCCGGAGCAGTAATCTATTGAATAAAGGCCGGTTTTCAAGACGTTTTCATACAGTTCAGGAATAGTGTATATGTTTTTTTCAATTGATTCCAGGGACAGCTCTATGCATAAGTCTTTTTTTTCTTCTTTCAAGGCTTCCAGAATAGCCCTTTTATAATCCATACTTCCTCCTAATCAGCCTTTTTTACCATCATACCGTCTCTTAAATCAAAAGGCGGGTTTACAATGACTGTATCATTTTCTTCGATGCCTGATTTTATCACAGTAAAATAACCGTCTGTTATTCCTGTTTCGACATTTGTTTTTACAGCAGCATTGTTATTCAATATGTAAACAAACTTTTCGTTGTTTTCACTTTTCACACTTTCATTTTTAACAACAAGGACGTTATCCTGTGAGTCGATTGTAATTTGTGCCTCCCCTTCATAGCCAAAGGCAATATTTTCGTCGGGATTTGTTATTTCAATTTTTACTTCTACCTTGGGCTTGGTAGATTGGTCATTTTCCGTTGAAGCAACTTTTGATACAAAGCTTACAAGACCTTCATAGGATGTGTTTAAACCATCTATTGTTACGATGCTCTTCTGACCTTCATCAATTAATACCGCTTCCTCCTGTGAAACAAGAGCGGTAAGTTCCAAAGAAGAATTGCTGTGTATGATTATTTTTTCACCGCTTAATGTCTCCTGTAATTCTTTCAAGGGAAATTCAGTTACAATACCGTCAATTGAAGAATATATTTTCGTATCCTCTATTTTATTGTTTAAGCTCTCAATATCAAGTTTGATAGATTCTATTTGACTTTGGAGGGAAAGCTTGTCCAGTGTCCTTTGATCTGTTTTGTCCTTGTAGTTAACGTTAGAATCATATAAATTTAATTCCTGTGTTTTAAGGCTTGATTTGAGATTGTTTACTGCTGACACATATTTTTCATACTCTGCCTTACTGATTACTCTCTCAGCATAAAGATTCTCTGCTCTCTGTAAATCTTCCTGGGCAAGAGCTAAATCATTTGATACTTTTGAGTAATTTTCCTTGTTTTTTTCAACTGTGTTTTTTAAGATTACCAAATCATTGTTGTTATTATTTAAGTCACTCAATTTTGTATTTAAGTCTTCCAAACTAAGCTTTGCTTTTTGTAAGGAAATATTTAAATCATCAGCATCCAGTTCAGATAAAAGCTGATTCTTCTTAACAATATCATTTTCCTCCACATATGCTTTAACAACTTTTTTGCCCGGCTCCAAGCTTATGACCTCTATGTCTTTTGAGTTTATAATCCCTGATACTTCAATTGTTTTGATGATATTTGTCTTATAGGTGTTCATCGTGCTGACTTCTACCGACTTGTCATTAAAAAAAAGAAAATATGCGGAGGCTGCCACAACTAAAGCTGCTGCTGATATCAATAATAATTTGTTTTTTTTCATACTCGTCTCCCTTTTATTATATATATTCATTTATGCTCACTATACACAATTCTAACATAAAATAAAAAATATAAAAGCTTTTAATTGTTTAAATTATAAGAATTTTCGATAATCCTACCTTATTAAATAAGCTTCTACATGGCTGCCTCTATAAAATACAGGGATTCCAACAGATACTTTTGCTCTTGTTCTTCTGCCATCTTCCAAAGCACCCGTTTCATGGGAATCGCCGATTCGCCCTTGCTTGTTTTTAAGAGGGTTTTTTCAAATTTTTTACGCATGTCTTCATTATATGAGTCCTTGAAGTAACCCCATATATGCTGGGCTGCATTTACTGCGTTTCCGGGCTTAACCGGGGCTATCACCGCCTCATCTATAAGTCTGTAAAATTCAAGGATTGGATAAGCCTTCTTGTTTTTTAAAATTTGTCTTATTTTATTGTAATTATTGGGTGAATGCTCCAGTACCAGGTATTTATAACGGCTCCATTCCATTTCAAGGTTTTTGATTTCAGGCTTGGAAACAGAATTTATGCATTTTATTGCCGATAGGTTTTTGTCTTTAACCTCAAGCATAATGTCAGCATTTATCCCCTTAATACTCTCATAGAACTGCAAAAAACCACTGACATCTATGGTAGCTGAATGGGAACCCGGCCGCTTTCCCCTATCCTGCTGTGAATAATGTATCTTTTGCAGGCCATCTGACTTTTTCCAGGTGGCTGAACACCTCTTTATCCATTCTGATTCTGTAAATTTACCGTCAGGATTAACCTGATGGTGGAGGTTGTCAAAAACTACGGGTATCCCCTGGCTAAATCCGATTTTGAGCACATCGGATATATTATACTGCTTGTCATCATTTTCTATAACTAAACGATTCCTGATATTAGCTTCCAAAAGATTATATTGATGTATAAAACGCTCCATAGCAGCTTTTTTGTCTCCGTAAATGCCGCCTATGTGAAGGATAATCTTATGTTCTTCTCCTAAGCCCAGTGAATCCAGAAATTCTGCATGATACCGCAAATCATCTACTGCCCTTTCCACAACCTTTTCATCGGGAGAATTTAAAACAGTGTATTGACCAGGGTGCATAGAAAGACGCGTGCCGCTGAATAGGGCTTTTTGTCCGATTTCTGTAAGCTGGCTGCTGAATTTTTCCTGCCAGTTTAAGCTATTAACCGGATGCGACCCAAAAGGTATTATATCTGAGCTTATGCGAAACAGCTTTATGCCGTTATTTATATTATAGTCTAACACATTATTTAAAGAATCCAGGTTTGACTGAATCAAAGCTTCTAAAACTTCAGGAGAAGCATTTTTCATTGTACAGGATCTGAGCTTCGTTCCCGGAACACCGACAGTAAGGCATGCATAACCAATTTTCATAAATCACCTAAATCTTCTGAATTTTACAAGATCTCCCTTGTTTTTTATTAAAACTTATATATGACAGCTGCCACATTTTTAATAAAACAGCCCTTAGTTAGATTTTAGGTCTAAATAAGAGGCCGGATTGTTGTTGTTTTAACATCTTATCTTCATATTTCTTAAACTCTTTGGTTTGGACAAAATCTCAGAATATATGATGCCTTTTAATATATCTCTATTTAAGTTTAAATCTAAGTTATTCTTTGATCCTTTAGAAATTCTGGCTTCCTTAATTCCCCCAATTTCCTCGTCTCCACCAATAGCATCAATTTCTAAACCTACAGGTTTAGGTGGCGGTGCTGGTTTTGTTTGGACTTTTGATTTAGGGAGATCTGACAACATGGATGGCTGTTCCTGTTTTTTCGGAAGTGCCGGTTGTGGCGGTTTTGCCCATTGTGTCGTTCTTGCCGATTGCGACGGTTGTGTCCGTTGTGCCGGTCCTTCTAATCTATGCTTTTCTTTTTCACTTTGCATTTCTTTTTCTATTTCTTCTATAAATGTGCTGAAAATATTTTTTCTTTTTGTTTGAGTAGTTCTTTTTTGGGTCTTTCCTTCATTGTCTTTTTTATTAGCGCTTCTAATAAAAGAGTTTATCAAAGCCCAGATAATAAGAATGACCAGTCCTTCCATTTAATCACATCCCACTTTTATTGTTATCCTCTTTAGTTGCTTTAGAAATAGAATCCCTCATATCCGTATCTGCTAATACATTTTTCATATTATAATAATCCATTACACCCATATTGCCTTCTTTTAAAGCTGCAGCGATTGCCAATGGCACCTGTGATTCTGCTTCTACTACTTTTGCTTTCATGGCTTGGACTTCAGCAATCATTTCTTGTTCCTTAGCTACTGCCATCGCTCTTCTTTCTTCAGCTTTTGCTTGTGCAATCTTCTTGTCAGCATCTGCTTGATCCATTTGTAGTTTCGCACCTATGTTTCTTCCTACATCTACATCTGCAATATCAATTGATAATATTTCAAAGGCAGTTCCGGAATCTAAGCCTTTATTAAGTACTGTCCTTGATATGCTGTCAGGATTCTCTAATACATCTGCATGAGCTGCAGAAGAACCAACAGTGGTAACAATACCTTCGCCGACTCTGGCTATAATTGTTTCTTCTCCTGCTCCACCTACCAGTCTTTCAATATTAGCCCTTACTGTTACCCTGGCTTTTACAATTACTTCAATACCATTCTTAGCAACTGCTGATATATTAGGAGTTTCTATAACTTTAGGGTTTACACTTACTTGAACTGCTTCCAATACATTTCTGCCTGCTAAATCGATAGCTGCCGCTCTTTCAAATACCAAGGGTATATTAGCTCTTTGTGCTGCTATTAAAGCATCTACAAGTGTATTTACATTACCGCCTGCCAAATAATGAGCTTCTAATTCATCAATATTTAAATCAAGACCTGCTTTTGTTGCTTTAATCATAGGGTTTACTATTCTGCTTGGTACTACCCTTCTAAGCCTCATTCCAATAAGAGTAGATATCTTAACTCTAACTCCTGAGAAGAATGCCGTAATCCATAAACCAACCGGTACAAATGTAAAAAATAAAATTAGCAGTATAATTATGAAAATTGCTAATCCTCCTGTTAATAATAGTTCTGGCATATTAAATCCTCCTTACAAATATTTTTGATCCTTCAACTTTTACTACCTTTATCTTATCATTTCTTGTTATAAAACCACCATCTGACAATGCGTCATATTTGTTATTCCCTATTTCAATAAAACCGGCAGGTCTAAGTTCAGATAAAGCCCTGCCTTCCTCACCTAATAGGTGTTCCATATCTTCAGATGGAATATATCCCTTATCCTTATGCAGTTTATTGCTTAAGATTATATTATTGAAAATTTTACTCCGATAACCTAATTTTACTAATATTATTACCACAATTGCCGTCAATATTATTGCTATACTTAGTGATAATACCGCTGAACGCAAATTATTCATTGCCATTATTATACCTACGACAATAAATATTATCCCGGAAATTCCGGGCAGGCCAAATCCGGGTACCATGCCTTCAACTACTATCAGGATTAAGCCTATTACAAATAACGTCAGAGATATCCAATTTGAATTGCCTGCTAAGATATTGCCTCCAAAATATAATCCAAAGGCAATTATACTTGCTATGCCTCCTACTCCAAAACCGGGAGTAAATATCTCCACTGCTATACCAATAAATCCTATTGCCAATAATAAAGTGCTTAAGGTAGAACTTGTAACAGCTTTTGCAATCTTAACTTGAAAATCTTCTTTTACTTTAACGATTTCACTTGCTTGAATATTAAAATATTCCAGTATACTTTCGTAATCATTAGCTGTTAAATCAGCTATACCATATTCTACTGCTTCATTGCTTGTCAAATTAATCAATTTGCCTTTTTCATTAATACCTTCTATTTCAATATCCTTATCTGCCATGGCTTCAATTATGTCAGAATTCCTGCCTCTATACCGGGCGGTATCTCTTAATACAGCTCTCCACATAGATAATACTTTTTCAGTATTTGGAATAGTTTCTGCAGAACCTAAAGTAGAATTTTTTGCCATAACTATTTTTTCGCTTGCTATAGTGATAAGCACACCTGCTGATTGAGCATTGTTATTAACGAATGAAATAGTTGGTATATCTGTACCTATTATAGAATCTTTTATTTGTTGAGCTTGATCAATTAGTCCGCCATAGGTATCTATTTCAAAAATTATAGCTTTTGCCCCTTCCCGCTCTAATTCTTCTATTGTATTTTGAACAAAATAATTAGTTGCTCTATTTATTTCGCCATTAATTGGAATTACATATACTTTATCACTTGTATTAACTTCTGCACCAAGAGCTATTGAACTTAGCAACAATAAAATTATAAAAATAATTCCAAATTTTCTTAATTTCATATGAGTATCACCTGCCTTTCATTTAATAATGCTGGTCTTTTATCTTATACCCATATTTCTTAGTAAATAACAATATTTTTTCTTTGTAGGTCATAAATTTAATATAACATAATATTTTGTCTCATAGTGTAAATTTTTTATCAAAAATAGTCTGCTGTTTTTAACCACCGGACTAGTGCTCTATTCTCTCTATTCTTTTGGCTCTTCTCTTTTGATATTTAAATGCTCCTTTTTTATAATTAGTTAAATTTTGATTTATTGCTTTTACTATTCAACTGCTTTAAAATTATAAATTGGTTTTATTATTTTGATGACTTCAGCAGTATCACTGATGTTCCTGATAATATCTTCTATTCCCTTGTAAGCCATGGGGCATTCATCCAAAGTTTCATTATTCACAGTTGATGTATAAATTCCGTCCATTTGTTTTTTAAACTCTGATAATGTAAATGAAGATTTGGCTTGATTCCTGGACATTAATCTGCCTGCCCCGTGGGGCGCCGAACAGTTCCAGTCTGAATTTCCTTTGCCGGTACAAATTAAGGACCCGTCCCGCATGTTTATCGGTATCAGAAGCCTTTCTCCTTTTTGTGCAGATACTGCCCCTTTTCTTAAAATCATATTTTCAGTGTCAATATAATTATGTATGGTAGTAAATTCATCCTCTGCTTTCAGCTTCATGCCCTTTATTATTTCATCCATAATAGCTTTCCTGTTTAGCATGGCGAACTTTTGAACCAGTTTCATATCATGTATATAGTCTTCCATGAGCTTATCTGATACATATGCTAATGATTTTGGAATCTGTGTTTTAATATCTTTATTTATGTATTTATAGGCCTGGTTTTGATAAAAGTTTGCAACCTGAAATCCCAGGTGCCTTGAACCTGAATGCACCACTATATAAGTTCTGCCCTCTTCATCCCTGCCGGCTTCAATAAAATGATTGCCCCCTCCAAGGGTCCCAAGAGAAAGAATTGCTCTTCTTAAATTGATTTTGCCTCCTTCTATGCATCTAAGCCGCGTCAAGTCTATTTCTTCATTATATTTGTGGGCTGCATTTCTAATGCTGAAACCTGAAGGGATTTTTTCATAAATGAGTTTGTCAAGTCTGCTAAGCTCTATATGCGAATTTTTTATCTTAACAGTTTCCATTCCACATCCGATGTCTACTCCTACCAAATTAGGTACCAGCTTATCTGTTATAGTCATGGTTGTTCCTATGGTACATCCTGCCCCTGCATGAACATCGGGCATAATGCGGATTTTAGAACCTTTCGTGTATTCCTGGTCACATAAGGTTTTAATCTGCGCTGCAGACGAATCCTCTAAATCATCAGTAAATACAACGGCACTGTTAAACCTTCCTTCTACTATTTTCATCTTATCAAATCTCTCTCCTATATCCATGGGTGGTTTTATGTCAGCTTTTCCATAATAAAATCCTTTTCTATAAAAAATTCCTGTCTTTGGTCTTTGTTTTCTATATCCTTAAACCCTAATTGATAAACAGCCGGATTAGTATTTGATTTTACCGTCAGCAGCTTGTTCTTTGAATCATAAGCACTAATATATCTGGTATAAGTCGAATAGTTATATTGTTTGTTTTGGATAAATCCATCCGGCAGAGTCATTGAATTTAATATATTATAAGAGCATGAAAGTGCTTCTTTATAATTCTTGGGTTTAATACTCATTCTGGTCAAATAAAAGGCTTTAATGAACCTTGAAACAGGGTCATACCCTCCCGGCAGTTCCTTGGCAGAGTTGAATCCTTCGATGTTATCTATATCTATTAACTTCTTTAGTCTCTTGACATGAGACTCAAATGCAGGTGAATTGGTCATTACATCATAGGGATTTTCATGATAAATTAATTTTCCTCTTTTCGGCTCAATGACAATACAAAATTTTGTGGAATCTGTAAACATATAATGAAAATCCGGTGACAAGACTTTCTGCCCTCTGTGGTTTCTTGAAGATATATGAATATTCGGAAGGTCTTCAATTAATTCTTTTACAGATCTGTAGCTTGAAAGGGCATAATTCAGGTAATATAAACTTGAAATATTAATTATTTCCGCTTCTACTTTATTGTCATAGAGGTTGAATCCTGAAAAATCATTAGTAATACCCATTAATCCATGTTCATTTATGCCGTCTTTTAATGAGTCCCTATTTTCAAAGCACAATCCTAAATTCCTGAATTTTGAATACAAGGGTCTATCCGTTAGATCACTGCAGTATTTATAATTCTTTGGAAGATAAATCACATTATACTTTAGTGGAATTTCGTAATCCATTGTCCTAGCCAGGACACAGCCATCTTCATAATTGATTTTTATTCCTGTGCACATATCATCATATACCTTTGTTTTTTTAATTAGAGTATTTAGAAATTTTTACTATATTAAATGGATTATAGCATACCTGTACAACTATTGCTCATCAACTTCTGCCTTCATGCGCCCCTTTTTCTCTGCTTTAGAAATATAAAGGGTATATACTTTTGAAAAATTCATTTTATAAATCTTATGCGTCATTGTTAACTCACCTCTATTTATTATTGCATTAAATTAATATTATCCTGACTCTATTAGTCTGTTATTTATAGTAATAGCTGCTTTTGTAGATTCCTGTTGGCTTATAATGCTTTCTATAAGTGACTTAAATATATCCGGATTTACCTTTCTTTTTATAATTCCAATTCAGTCTATTTCTTTACCTGATTTGCAATCCTCTTCTTTAAATAATCTGTTTCTTCATTTCCATATTTATAATATTGTATGTTAATCTCCTATATTGCTAAGCCGCTAAACTTCTACCCTATGATTTAAATTATAACAAATACTTCAATAATTTGCTATTAATAACTTCTTATAAGTAATATCGTTAATTCCTTCTTCTATAATTGAACAAAATTGTTAATTTTTTCGTCTAATCAATAAAAAG
>JAGOIH010000046.1 GCA_017995755.1 Sedimentibacter sp.
AAAACTTTTTGCCGAATTTAAACAATGGCACAAAAAACAGTGAGAATTCGTTGAATTCAATATATGCTTCAAACCGGCCGTATTTTAAACAGGAGTCGCATAAAATCGGCTCATAATAATCCAGTTGTTCTCTTTTATTATTTACACCTGCAATAAAAAACATAGCCCTTGCCTCCTGTAATCGTTGCTGTTTGAAAATTTAATATTATATTCTTTGAACAGACATAATTTGAAGCCCTTTATCGATAATGGGATAAATAAGCTGAATTCCAGTTCCCAAATATCTTACTAATAAAATATTATAGCATAATTCTTCCGGACAGACATAAAATTTTATCCTTCTATTACTGATTTCCGGTTTTTTTTAATCAGTTCGAATAATTTATCCACTTCGCCACTATCAGGTTTATCGTTATACATATCAGTTTTTAACACCTTCCTCTACATTCAATCTATATTTCCCGTAATATTCCGGCTTACAATCCTGAGGGCAAAGTCTGCTGCTTCTTTTAAATCCTTTGAGTTAGGATGATTTAAGGATACAAATAAGATAGCCCCTCTGCAAACAAACTCGTCAATTACATCTATACCCTTTTCTTCCAGGATTTTGCGAACTGCGTCCTGTCTTTGCTTACCTGAACCACAGCTGGTTACCAGGACTGCCTGTTTGAGGGCCGGAGCTTCCATCTCCTTAACATATGCCAATAGTTCAGGCATGCTGTTTCCTCCATAAATGCCGCCAACTATGAAAAGCAGGTCGACATCATCCAAGGCCGGATTCTCCGTTATACTTTTGGCTTTAACCTTTAAAACCGATTCGATTGCTTTAGCCAGTTTTTTTGAGTGTTTGGTTCTTGTTGCATATATAACAGCCGTCTTCTTCATTTTCAATACCCCTTCACTTATTTTGTGCTCTCCATTCCAATCTTGTTATAGTGGTAATATGTACCGTTCGAATGTCATTCATCAGCGGCCAGTAGCCGATTTCAGCCTCATCCTTATCAATATCAAGATTGCTTTTTTTACCTGTCATCAATCCAATACTGCCGATTGCCATATTGTTTTCTTTCAAGCACACAGCATAAGTTTCATTTGCTTTATGAAAACGTGATTGTCTTTAGCTTGAGCTGTTGAAAAAGGACATATCCATCGACTAAATCCAGAATATTTGTTTTTAACACTTTCGCATCATCCCACAATTCAACTTCTATTTCTAATTCTTTACCTTTTTTCTTAGATTTCCAAATACCTGCAATTTTACCCTGCCATAACACAGCACCGGGGTTTGAAACAGTCTGCCAGACTTGTCTTTGTCTTGCCTTGTTCTCTAAAATAACATCACGGTCTTGCAAACCCAAATAAGGATCATGGCCTCCCAGCAAGTGCACTTTTCTCTCCGATTGCGGCGGGGATAAAAGCAGTTCTTTATCTTCTGACAATATGTAGTATACTTTACCGGACAGGCTGACAGGCTCGATTTCATCGATAGCGGTCTGCCACATTCTTTCAGCCTGTGTAGAGGAACATCCAAGCCAATCCGTAAACCCTTTTATGGATGCAGGGCCGTAACAGTGCAGGTATTTTCGCACGAGCTTTTGCTCAGGTATACCTTCCGGTTCAAGTGAATGCCCTGTCCAGTTTTCATATGAAGTGAATGTCGGGCTTATACCATCTCTCTTTCCAAAAACAACTAAGCCCATAAAAGCACACGGTCGAAGCAAAAAAGATACTACTGCGCCGCCAACGGTCTGTTTCTCCGGGTTCCCGTACATAGATGGCTTGTTCCACAAGTCCCTCTTTTCATTTGGAAGAAGGGGTAAAACCCATTCGGCCAAAGTTTGGTCTAATATGGCTTTGCTTTTTAACACTTCCATATCCAATTTTGACATGACCTGTTTAAGCAACAGCAATAATTCTCCAAAGGACATCTGCAAAAAATCAAGTGCCGATTGTATTCCCTGTGTATATATCCAAGGTTCGTCGTATTTAGAAACAAGCGCCGACAAAAACGTATCACTTTCTGAAGTGGGAAAGACAATAGGCGCGCCGCGGAAACTCCATGCCTGCAACAGTGTTCTTTCGACTTCAAGCATCTGTTTCATATCATCTTTTTTGCATTCAGATATACGGTTATGTATTGCTGTTTCCCATGTACCAGGCGGCGAATTTTGAAAACCACAAGCTCCCGCAATTTTTTCCACATCAGCCTTCTGATGCCATGTGTCCAAATGATGAGTATGAAGGCGAAATTGCCGAATTTGCTCTTTAGAGATATTGTACATTTTTATACCATCCATTCCAAATTATTTCAAACCTTCATCATTTCTCAGTCTGCAACAACATTGTAACACACATCATTTCATTTTCCAGTTCGTCACATTCAGCCTGCTGGCTGTTAATATAGCTCTCAAACAAAAATGCCTTCTCCGGGAATGTCTTTTTCAGTTCGTTGGCTCTTTTTACAATAAAGCCTTGTTGATTACGGTTTATATCTGCCAATTCATCACTATCTATGATTTTGTCTTCCAGGAGCCTTACATTACTTTTTTCAAAAATCGCAGTCCATTCGTCCTTAGTATAGTAATCGACATTTGAACCTTCCTTACCATACCCGTCATCTATCAAAATATATCCTTCAGATTTTATAGTTTTCTTAAGCATACCAATTGTTTCTTCCGGTGTCCCCAGAACATCTCCAACAGATCCAAGAATGACAATATCATAGTCCTTCTCAGACTTGACCGATTCATTGATATCTCCTGTAGCAAACTCACACAATTTTTCGACACCGTATTCTTTAGCCTTGTTATTTGCATACTTAATAAATTCAGGAATGATATCAATACCTTTTACCCTGCAGCCAAGATCCTGAGCTAATTTAATACTTACCGCCCCTTTACCGCATGCTAAATCAAGCACCCTTGTTTGGTCTGATACATGAATATGCCTGGTAATCATATCCAGCATGTCCTTTGGTGATGAACCCAGCTCCCATAAATCCTGAAGTAAATACGGGAGGTGGGGAATAAGCTCTACTGATTCAGCCGTTAATGATTTTGCAAGTTTTTCTTCAACTGTCTGCATTACACTTTACTCCTTTCTAAAAAATGACTTAAAGCCCCAAAGCAGTTCATATCTTAATTGTCCAATTTGCACACCATTAGGTATTCTGTTTTGTTCGCTCCATCTCCGATGATTTCAAATCCAACTTTCTGAAACATACGAACTGCATAGTTAAATTTATTTTCCGATTCCAATTTTTTATCTAAAGCATTATCGTTTTGTCACAATAGACTAATTAATCAGGCAAAGCTTCAGCAACAACAATTAAACGCCAGCTATTTTCATTGTAATCTTTCATATTATAATCCCCGTAAATCTGAACGTTTGTAAAACCTGCTTGTGAAAGCAATCTTTTATAATCTTCATCAAGAAGGATTCTGTAAACAATATCGTATTGATTGCTTTCCAATCTTTGGGCGTTATGGAACAAATCCAATACATGAATAGTTTGAAACCGGTCATTATGTTCCTTGACAAAAATTCGTGAAAAATCCGGTCGATTCACGACAACTTCAATTGACGGCAAAGTCAGTGTAAAATGTGTTGTTCCTTGTGTTAAAACCAATAACCCATTTTTATTCAACCTATTTTTCATAGAACGAAGAGCTGTCAATAAATCCTCATCAGTATGTAAATGGGGCAATGCGGTTGTGAGACATACAATTGCATCAAATGTCATATCGAATTTCTGCTCTAAAAAACGAAAATCACATTGATGCAAGGGGATATCATAATCTCTTTTTTGTAAATTTTTACGTGCTACCTCAAGCATAGATTTTGAATAATCCGAACCCCACACATTATATCCGGACTGAGCCAACATATAAAGGTGTTGTCCTGTCCCGCAGGCACAGTCTAAAACGTTCTTAACGCCATGCTCAGTAAAAATTTCATTTAAAAATGTTTTTTCATCACCTAAATACTCGTCAATTTGGCCAAATTCGTCGTAGTCATAAGCAAATTTCTCGTATAAGTCTTTCATTAAACAATAATCCCCCTCCATATCGAATTTTATAATAGTTTATTCTTATCTTTCAGGTTTTCCACATTCCTTGCACAGAAAGATTTTCTATTTAGCTTTATGCTGATTATAAAAATCTTTAAGGTCAGCTTTACACTTCGGTGGTAGCTCTGATTTCTTGATCCCGCGAATTGCACCTTCCAGTGCTAACAATTTATTAATACACGCAGAATCATCAATTTCCAGTATTTTTAGCCATGCTTGTTTTGCTCCAATATCTTTTAAATAATTATAGGTAAATATGCCTGCTTTATTTAACTGCCCTTCAATTTCTTTTCCGATATTCGTTAATTTTAATAATTCCCCCATAATAAAAACTCCTGTTTAGTATAATCCAAATTTTCGTCTTTGACAAATGAATCCCCTCAATGAATTATTGTGGCATAGATAAATATTGTTTTGTTATTATACAATAAGCAAAGGAATAAAATCGGCAATAATCTTGTTGTCCAATACAATATTCTTTAAGTTTTCAATTGTTTGCTTCCTTCATTTCTATATAATACTTTTACCCATAAAAATGAAGGTGAAAACATGCATGAAATATTTATTTTTGCTGTTTTCCGCAATATCGTATATAATGAGTGTATATTGTTTTAATGATAGGAAGCTGATTGTATAGATTGCATTTCTGTGAAAGCGGCTTCAGAAAACGGGCATTTCAGAACGAAAAATACAAAAATTGTGTGCAGCAAATCGCATTGATGGCACCATGAAATTTGGCCGGGCTTGGATGATACCCAAAGAGGAGAAATTACAGAGAGGAGGAATTTTAATGGTACAAGATATAATAAAAAACATATTAATAGAACGCACTGTAGGTTCGGAAAACAACAGCACAGTTCTTTTATATTTGGAAAAACAACTGGAAGCTATGGGATACGACATACAAAAGCTGCCTTTTTTATGCACTACTTGGGAAACGAAAAATTCCTATCTGAAACTAAATGAACGCATTATCGGAATAAATGCAAGCCCTTTTTCAGAGCCTTGTGACGTATGTGGAAATTTAGCATTCGCAAAATCTTTAGAAGAATTAAAAGGCATGGAATGTCAAAACAATATTTTGATTTTAGGCGGTGACCTGGTATCCAGTCCTCTACAGCCTAAGAACTATCCTTTTTACTATCCGGATGAACATAGAAATCTTATTGAATTGCTTGAGAAAAAACAACCCGCAGCAATTATTGCAGCAACAGGAAAACACCCGCTATGTGGCTTGGAACCATTTCCACTTTTTGAAGATGGTAATTTTTTGATTCCATCTGCATACATAAGTGAAAATATGTTAACCGAAATCCAAAATAGTAATACCCAATCCTTAATACATATATCGATACAATCAAAAAAGATAAAGCAAAATAGTTATCAGCTTGTCGCAAAGAAGAAAGCAAAAAAAACCATTGGAAAAATCGTGATATGTGCGCATATGGATTCTAAGTATAACACACTTGGAGCACTTGACAATGCAGTAGGTATAGCAGTTTTATTGGAAGCAGCAAGAAAATTGAATAGTTCCATTTTTGATATAGATATTGTACCGTTTAATGGTGAGGAATACTATGAAGCCAGCGGAGAAGTTGAATATCTGAAGTTTATTGATGACAATCAAGACAAAATTTTCTTTGTTGTAATATTGACTCTCCTTGTCATGTTGGTTCTGAAATAGCTGTATCTCTTTATAATTTAAAAGCTGATACAAAAAAGCTTATTAACTGCTTGATGGGAGAAAGGCAAAATGTTGTCTATGGTCCAGAATGGTATGCAGGCGACCATGCCGCATTTGCATTCAGAGGAATCCCCTGTATTGTTTTAAGCTCATCTGATTTGTTTGATGGAGCATTAAATGCTACTCATACAATGAAAGATAACATTCAAACTGTTGACCTAAGCCTAATTGAATATGCAGCTGACTATATCAATGACTTCATTTCGGTAATCTCACAAAAAGATAATCCAATCCGCTGCATTTAGTATGGGTTGTTATAAAAATATACCCATACAGAAATAGTCAACCCGCTAATTACTGCGATTGCTTTGCGCACATGAACAATCTCTCCCATCTAAATTTCCCTATGGTTTTGACTTGTGAAATATTCGTATTCTTAATAATCCTATTAGTAACAACACAATTGCCACTACGAATCCGAAAACGGAATACAACGGATTGTCACCAAACTCTCCCTCAAGCAGGACTGATGTGGTGATCAATGCGAGGAAAGCAGCAAAAGACAACAGTAAAATTGGCGTAAGCAGTCCCTTTTTTATGATACCGGTTTTGTTGATTCCGATCATAATTAGGATATAACCTACAGACAATCCAATAGCACACATTCCTGGCGCATCATCTAACTCACCAAAGGCAAAGAGCAGTCCGCCAATAATAACCCCCAGAATGATAGGCAAAATAACCTTTAGTTTAAAAAATTTGTTCATACTGAGTTCTCTCTTTCTTAAATGGTAATTTTTTTTATATTACCCGGCTGTCTGCCGATTTTCGCTCGAATTTCTTTCCTCGCCCCGATAATATAACCGCCATGACACTTTTTCAGCTTTATCCATCAAATATTTATGCTGGTTTTATTATTCCTTCTTCAAACAGGGCTTCAAATGTATTTACAGCTCCACCATGCTCGACTATTTTTCCATCAGTCAGCCTATCAATATCAACACCTGTCATCCTAAGCCTTTTGCCGGTGGGTTTCATGCCCAGCCACTCACCCAGATGAGTACCTTCCATAATAAATTCGGAGATTACTGTATCACCATCAGTGTATTGGCGAATAATTTTCATTTTTAAATCCGGATAAGTTTTACGAACTTCAATCATATGTTGTTTCATACCCTCAATACCTACCGGAATAATTCTTTCGCCTATTCTTACAATACAGTTTTCTTCAATGTACTCATAAAGTTCATCAATCAAATTGTTTGAAGTGACATATTCATAGAAGTGTTTAATTATTTCCATATTGTCCATATTTATACTACTCCTTTCACCTTTTCCACATCAGAATAATTTCCCATTAATGCAGCCTGTTAAACTCAATCCCTGCAATTCCAATTGCGCCGGGGCCTCCGTTATTTATTGAGATTATTGTTTATTTATGGTTAATTTGCAGCTATGGTCTTCATTATTTTTTAGTTATTATCATTGTAGCATATAAGCTTTGACATATAAACTTATATTTCAAGGTTTTTAGATGGACTTTCCCTGATTTGACGGAAAAAGATTAAAATAGTTCTTTTTTAAATACACAACATTTTATTATTTCTATTGTTATATAAAGAACCTTGTAGTAAAATTAAATATCAATTTTATATGACGGAGTAAACATATGGAGCACACTAATCCACTTGGCGAAGAAAAGGTTTCTAAATTATTATATAAATTCTCCATTCCGGCTATTGTTGGAATGATGGTTAATGCATTATACAACATTGTAGACAGGATTTACATAGGCAACAGTCCGGATTTAGGGGCAAACGGAATAGGCGGAATAACAATCAGTTTCCCTTTAACAATCATTTTATTATCAATAGGCATATTATTTGGGCAAGGCGGAGCCACATTGTTTTCTATGAATTTAGGCGCAAAAAAACATGAAGGTGCACAGGAAGCTTTGGGCAATGCATTTATTATGCTTATTTTAGTTGGTTTTTCATATATGCTTCTAAGCCAGTTATTTTTAGTGCGTTTATTAAAACTGTTCGGTGCAAGCAAAACTATATTGCCATATGCTGTAGAATATATGAGGTATATATTGTTTGGTTCTGTTTTTCAGGTTGTAAGCATGGGATTAAATAATTTTATGCGTGCTGACGGTAATCCTAAACTTGCTATGTACACCATGTTTTTAGGAGCCGGAACTAACATAGTATTAGATCCCGTATTTATTTACGGTTTTAAAATGGGAATGGCAGGTGCAGCAATTGCGACAGTTATATCACAACTATTCTCTTTTATATGGGTAGTTTCATATTTTACAGGAAAAAAATCCAAAGTTAAATTAATCTTAAAATATATAAAACCGAAGTTTAATGTAGTATTTAAAATTCTATCCTTGGGATTACCCGGGTTTTCTTTACAAATAGCAAACAGCTTGTTAAATTTAATATTGAATAAAAACTTGCAGCTCTATGGAGGTGATATCGCCGTATCCGGTATGGGCGTCATAAACAGCGTCCAAACCATGTTAATAATGCCTATAATAGGTTTAAATCAAGGCGTTCAGCCAATCATAAGCTTTAACTTCGGAGCCAAAAATTATGACAGGGTAAAAAATGCAGCTAAATTAGCAGTTAAAACTGCAACTATAGTTACAACAATTGGGTTTGTAATTACCAGGTTATTCCCGCTGCAAATCATTTCCTTGTTCAACAGAGAACCGGACATGCTTGAATTTGGCAGCCATGCAATAATTACCTGGTTTTTATGTTTGCCTGTCGTGGGATTTCAAATTATTGGAGCCAATTTTTTTCAAGCTTTGGGAAGATACAAGACTTCAATGTTTTTAACACTTACGAGACAAATTATAATTCTTATTCCATCAATAATAATTTTTTCTAAGATATGGGGAATTAAAGGTTTGGTTTATGCGGCACCTTTTGCAGATTCCTTGTCTTTTCTGTTAACAGCATCTTTCTTTTATTATGGAATTAAACACCTGGAGAACTTTAAATTGATATAATAATTGTATTTTTTAAATATGGTTTCATAATAAAAAAATCAGCGAGATGACTGTTTTATAATTCTCGCTTTTTTATTTTTCTTCCTTATTTAGAATTTTGAATTAAAAGGTCCGTCCCCAGAATACTCTTACTTGTTATTATTCATCTCTTTCACTGATAATCCGCTCATTAAACACGCCGAGAAAATCTTTAAAAATCATTTATGTTCTTCTCCTTAACAATTAAATTTTTTCTTTAGATAAAATCCTTATGCTAACACCCCTTAAAAAAAGATGTTATTAATTTTTTTGTAATCCTTTCATTTTTTATTCTTTTATAGGCCGTTTACTTTCACTCATATAAATTACTGCTGTAAGTGCCAAAAACAGTATATCTAAAATGAATGTAATCATGTTTGTGGTGAAAGGAAATATGCCAGTGTTGGCTATTGCCCCGCATATAGTGATAAGAACCATTCCGCCAAGAATCCCGATCATACTCATCATACTCTGTTTTATGAGCTGTGTCTCCTCCTGCCAATCATAATATGCCATGCGGTTTCCAATGAAAATGCCGGCTGCTGCAGTAAATAGCGAAAAGGTTAATGGCGTGAGTATCATCAGTGCCGTACCAATAAAGCCCATTTTTAAGGAAATGCTGAATAATATAGAGCATACTATCGATGTGGGTACGGTGAAAGTCAGATTGGTTAGCAAATAGCTGTCATATAATATTTTAGGTGAAATAGGCAAAGATTTGATCAGCCAGATATTCTTTCCTTCTAACGCAAGTGAAACAGCTGCAGTATTAGTCATGCATACCATCGCTGCAACGACATAGCAAGCTGCACCTTTAACAATTTGCATATAATCAGACATTTCAAGACCTTGCATCACTTTCTCCGGTCCGGCAACCACCATTGCAGCAGACAGCAATACTGCAAGGACACAGCCAATCAGCAGATTTGTGACACATATCGTGGACTTTAAGATACGCATAATCGTCTTCCTATAAAGTGCGGAAAGCATACTGCCTTGATGCAATGTTACCAGTTTATAATCAGCCCTGCTTATATGGGATGTTATAGCTGTGTTGATCTGCCTGTATTTTACGGATAACAGAAAGACAAAAGCCGCATACCATCCGATGGAAATTCCTGCAAAAGTCACAAATGAGCCAATGTTTCCATTCACCACTGCTTTTGTAAAAAGTTTTACCGGCGGATAAATCCGATTCAAACTGTCAGAAATAACAGGCGCCATGGCTGAAAAAGCTGCCGCATCTATATTGCCTGTTTCAGAATCAAACATTTTTCCCAAACCGGTATCCGTTGATGTTGCTATCATGGGAAACACCATAATCACAATAACAAATGCAATGCTAAGAATTGTTGACACTGTTCCTGCATATCTGAATTTGGATGAAATTGCTGTAATAACTGCTCCAAATATAGCTGCCACAGTGGTAGGAATCAGGCAGGTCAAAAACATACCTATAATCCACATTATATAAAAACCTAAAGGAGGTTTTGTGAAACTGGCATAGACAATCCCCATCGGGAGCATAACAAGAAGCGTGGCGAATGTATTCCATAAATACATATTTAAAAAACGGCTGTTAATAATTGTCCTTACCGGTATAGGCAGGGACATAACCATATCATAATCCTTAAAACCAAAGAGTTCGCCATTTGCCTTGAACATAGTAAAAAACAAAGTAACAATACTGCTTATGACCATGGCGATACCGGGAATCAGTTCTGTCAGTCCAAGATATGCGTAACCATATGCCATTGTGCCGCAGTATCCGGCAAATATGATTAAACAGATTATGATTACTGCTGTTAATACAATCTTAATATTTCTTTTATGTGTATCCTTTTCATAGCGAAAAACATTAATGCCAAGCTGAGCTATAAGGCGGTTTTTCACAAGAAGCCAGCACAGATTCTTCTGTTCTGCTTTTATATCTATATTGTTCATTTTTTGACTCATCCCTCATTGATTTATTATTCTTCATGGTTAACAACATCCATATAAACTTCCTCCAGAGATCCGCCCTCTTTCTCCCTG
Source organism: Sedimentibacter sp. (assembly GCA_017995755.1). GTDB lineage: Bacteria > Bacillota > Clostridia > Tissierellales > Sedimentibacteraceae > Sedimentibacter. The sequence continues at coordinate 10,828 of JAGOIH010000046.1, forward strand.
ACCATATCCTCCATGGTTCCTGCAAAAGCAAGTTTCCCATGGTTAATCATAGCTACTTTGTTGCAAAGTTTTTCTGCAACATCCAACACATGAGTTGAAAAGAAAATGGCACATCCTGAATAACAAAGTTCATGCATGATTTTTTTTAATATAACAGATGCTTTGGGATCAAGACCGACAAAAGGCTCATCCAGTACAAGCAGCTTGGGCTCGTGGATTAATGCAGAAATAATTGCAAGTTTCTGCTTCATTCCATGAGAATATGATGAAACCAAGTCCCCAAGATTTCCGGTGATTTCAAAGGCATCTGCATATTCTTTTATTTTCTCTTCCCGTATAGCTGCCGGAATTCCAAAAATATCTGCAATAAAATTCAGATGCTGGATGCCTGTTAGGTGCTCATATAAATCCGGATTATCCGGAATGTACGCGATAATTTTTTTGCATATAAGAGGCTCTTCTTTAATTGAATGTCCACTTATCAAAATTTCTCCTTCTTCATAATCAAGAACACCAACAATTGACTTGATTGTTGTGCTCTTTCCTGCACCATTAGGGCCAATAAAGCCAAATATGTCTCCTGATTCTACCTGAAGGCTTATATTATCTACGGCTTTTTTGCCTCCTTTATAGGTCTTGCTAAAATTATTGATTGTTAACATTTCACACATCCTTATCTTACATTTTTCTTATACCAAAGCCCTTAACCTGATTATAAATTTGTTTTTGATAACGTCAAGGAAAAATTTCAATACAATTAAGCGAAATACCTAAACCTTTGCCAAATTATTTATCCCTTATGAAAAAATCTTAAAACTTATCATCCTAGAGAGTATAAAACACATCTTAAGCAGTTAACCCGTAAGGCAAAAAGCAGTTCTCTAAGCTCAACCCTACAGCACCTTTTGGTGTGGCTGCTTTTGGAAAATAAAAAATAAGGTTTCCAGCAATCAGCATTTTGTTGCCGAAAATCTGAAAACCTCAAATATTTTCAAGTATATTATATATCTTTTCCTGACATAACCTCCCTAATTTCAGGTTTATTGACAAATTGGAATTTGTAGCGTCTCGCCTGCGCTTAGGAGCACCCTCAATCACAAACATTGATGTAATTAATAGTCTTTTTTCTTTATTGATATCCAGATTTCGCTTCGATACTGTGGATTTCCAGTGTCTGGACTCTCGTTCCACAAAATTTCAGGGGGGCCTTCAACTACCTCATATCCTGAAGAAAGAAACCACTCCGAGTATATTTTACCCCACACATTTTGAAGTGTTTCTGGGAATGGCCCAATGGATTCGAAAACCGCCCAGTTACTGGTTTCTATTTTCAATACATCAAATTCGGCTGTTTCATCACTTGAAGTTGCCACACCGATGTAATGATCCAGCTCACCCTTTTCTTCCATCCTCCCTTCCGAGAAGTTAGTAGATGCACTAATAATGCCCGTTGGTTCTACATTTGAAAGTACTTTTAAATTTTTTATAGCCTCAGGGGTTCAACATCCAACCTGACCGCACGACCTCGAAAAGTCCATAAAACATCTAGATCGACCACTCGCAAACACCTAACATCTATATTGACCACTAATATTCAATACTTTAAATATTTTGAAACAGAATCTTGAATTAATGCAACTCTGTAAGGAAATAATTCTGCCTTCATTATTCCTTCTGCAATTGCTGGGTCATTCTCCATAATTAATTTCGCTTCCTCTTCTGAATCTGCCTCGAAAATAACAATGCCAAAGGTTTTTTCATCCAATCCATCTGTTTTACCTGCTAAAACAAGTTTTCCATCTTCAAGTAACCCCTGCAGCTTTGCAAAATGCCTTTTTACAATCGCTTCTTCCTTTACAGTCCAATTTTTCTCATTCAATAAAGCTGGTATTAGCTTTAAGACGTAAATAAACTGTTTTTTCTTATTTCCCACTTATGAAACCCCTTTCATATTTTTATCTGTTTTTGCAAGCTCTTTAGAGCCTATTATCATCGCGTGACATAATACCACCGTCTCCACATG
>JAGOIH010000047.1 GCA_017995755.1 Sedimentibacter sp.
GGGTTGAGATATACCCCTAACAACTATATTGAAATTACATGTTACTGTATAATGATTTTAAGTAAAATAAAGGAGAAATTTTCATGGACAATTATAAAGAAATAATACCTGAGAAAGTCGAAAAAAATATTTTTCACTTGATTAATAACGAATGGATGCTGATAACAGCTAAGAAAGATGATAAAATTAATACCATGACCGCATCCTGGGGCGGGTTCGGGATTATTTGGAATAAAAGAGTTGCCAGTATAGTAATAAGAACTAACAGGTATACAAAAGAATTTGTTGACGGTTCATCTAAATTTTCATTATGCTTTTTTGATAAGGAATATAAGAAAACATTAGCATATTTGGGCTCTGTTTCAGGAAGGGATGAGGATAAAATCACTAAAAGCAATTTGACTGTAAATTATATTGAAGACGTTCCTTATTTTGAAGAAGCTGAGATGGTTATTGTATGCAGGAAGCTTTATGCTCAGCAAATGAAGCCTGAGTGTTTTATTGTTAAAGAAATGGATAATGAGTTTTATCCTAAAAAGGACTATCACACCTTGTACATAGGAGAAATTGAAAAAATTTACATAAAAGAAGAAAGCAATTGAATTGAATACTACTGCTTAAAAAAACATCGTTCTATGGGCGATGTTTTTTATTGAGTATTTATAAGATAAAATATCAGCAGATGCAGCGGGTAAGCTATATAAAAACTCATTTGCAGAATTTTGTTTTTAAGCCCCGGCTTACTGTTGTAAAAGTATATTGCAATTAACGCAAGAAGAGAAAATTGCTGCATCCAGCCAGCCTCAATATTTGCAACAAACATAATCACAGCTGCAGCGACCAGTCTTTTTTCCTTCGGATAATTTCTTGTATAATAAAATGCCACTATATAAATGATTCCTATGTATTGATAATCTGTTCTCAGAAGGGTAGCCAGGACAGCAGCTGCAAGAGTTATCAAGATGCTCTTTCTGTAGTTGTATTTTCCATACTTTTTATCTATAAAATAAATTGCAGCCAAGCCAATGAATAAAGTAAAAAATATATTTTGATGCCAGGTTCCCACTTGGCCGAAAAATGCCAAATCAAAGGGTATTTCAGAAATAAAGGCAAATATTAACAGCCGTGATGCATATTTTTTTATATCGCTGGTATGTGTATATCCTTCAACCAGCAAAAAACAATAAATCGGGAATGCCAATCTTCCGATTATTCTGTAAATCATTATATTGCTTTGAAAAATCGCCCCGTAATGATCTATTATCATTGTGGAGAGTGCTATAATTTTTAATGCCAGACCGGTCATGTTTTCTCCATTAATCTTTAATTGATTATATAAGTACAGGCTGCTGAATCTCTTGTTTCACCTGTAATAACTATACACCGATATTAATTATATCATTTTTATCTATAAATTCAATAAAAAAGGCAGTTGGTATTCTGCCTTTTTTGAGGTTCAATTTGGGTTTGTTTGGGTTTTGTTTGGGTTATATATCTTTCACTTTTTCTTGGAGGAGAAAAGTGTTATTATGCTATCATTTGCATTATTGAAGCTTTTGGTCTTACTCCGACCATTTTGTTTACAATTTTTCCGTCTTTTATTGAGACTAATGTAGGTATACTCATGATTCCAAATGCCGATGCTAATTCCGGCTGCTCATCTATATTAACTTTGCCAACTTTAGTATGAGTTACTTCGCCTGCTATTTCATCTACTATTGGAGAAATCATTTTGCAGGGACCGCACCAGGATGCCCAGAAGTCTAAAAGTACAGGTTTATTTGATTTTAAAACTTCTTGCTCGAAGTTGTCTTTTGTTATTTTTACAGTATTCATATTAATAATCTCCTTTTATTCTTTATTATGATATTATTTTACCTGTTTTCAATACTATTGCTGTGACCAAGTCACAAAAGATTCCACAATCAACTATTTATTTATTTATTACCATAGAATGATTTTATCATGTTTAAAAGCTATTACAGTAATCAAGTCACAAAGTATTCCAAAATGAATTATTTATTTTCTTACTATAGTATGATTTTACCATGTTTAAAAGCTATTACAGTAATTTAGTCACGAAGGTGTTCTTTTAGAATTAAACTATTTAAGGTCTAAAATTATAATATGATTCTATTTGAATTTGGGCATACTATAAAAAAATACCGGAGAGCAAAATGAAAGAATTATTTTTAAAGACAGAAAATGGGTTAATTCCCCTTGATGAAAAAATGATAGAAAAGTACAGTTTAGCAGAAGGCAGAAAATCTCCTTTTACCCGCTATTATGTAGTTAATAAAACAGGGAAGTATAAATTTGATTCTGAAAAAGAAACTTCAAGTCCCGGAAAAGACCAAATGCCTGCAGGAGAAGGGGCTGAGGATGATGAAATAGTAGAATTCTCCGAAACGGGAGCAATTCTCTCCCAGTCTGAAATCCTGGATTTTTCTGATGGAACGGATTCAGAGGGACCATAGTTATACCAGGCAGCAATATAGTCATCCGAGCATAGGGAGCTACTTGAAATGTGCTTGGAATGACTTTTTTGTGCTCTTAATTCAAAATATTTTACAGACATCTATATATACGATATTGAAATAATTTATTGTCGTTTTTTAATAATGCTATTGACAATTGAGCAGTTGTTCAACTATAATATAATCAAACGGTTGAACGACTGCTCAACTGATTGGGAGGTTAAAATGTCTGTAAATGATGAACTGATTTGTGATTGTGAAGTTATTCATGGAGATATTGTTGATGAAGTAAAAAAAAGAATGCCTGAGGACGAAGATATTTATGATTTGTCAGACTTCTTTAAAGTATTGGGCGACAGTACAAGAATGAGAATAATATGGGCTCTGGATGAAAGTGAAATGTGCGTGTGTGACATAGCTGTCCTGTTGAATATGACCAAATCAGCCATTTCGCACCAGCTTAGGGCATTAAGAAATGCAAATTTAGTAAAATTCAGAAGAGAAGGCAAGACGGTTTTTTACTCCTTGAAGGATAAGCATGTTAGAGATATTTACGAAATCGGCATGGAGCATATCAAAGAAAAATATAACGCATAATAGGAGAATCAAATGAAAAAGTTAGCAGGGCGCTTAATAGTCAGTGCAATATTTTTTGTTGCTGCAATAATAATAAATGACAGTCAATTAAAATTAATAATGTATGCAATAAGCTATATATCGGCCGGGGGCGACGTAGTAAAAAGAGCGGTTTACAACATTAAAGACGGAGAAGTTTTTGATGAAAACTTTTTGATGGCAGTCGCCTCAATCGGAGCATTCTTGATTGGAGAAGCTCCCGAAGGCGTTGCCGTAATGCTGTTTTACCAGGTTGGTGAATTGTTTCAAAGCTATGCCGTGGGACAATCCCGAAGGTCAATTGCAGCTTTGATGGATATCCGCCCTGATTATGCAAATGTATTTAGAAACGGCGGGGTAGTTACAGTATCTCCCGAAGAGGTCCAGATAGGTGAAATTATTCAGGTAAAAGCAGGAGAAAGGGTTCCTCTTGACGGAATTGTCACGGAAGGAAGCTCAATGCTTGACACATCAGCATTAACAGGAGAATCCCTGCCTCGGGAAGTTATAGCCGGAAGTGAGCTTTTGAGCGGCTGCATCAACATTAACGGATTGATAAAAGCGAAGGTTACAAAGCTCTATAGTGAATCCACCGTCAGCAAGATACTTGAATTGGTGGAAAATGCCAGCAGCAGGAAATCCAAATCAGAGAAATTTATAACTAAATTCGCCAGGTATTACACTCCCGTAGTTGTTGTAATTGCAGCCATTCTTGCAATAATACCGCCTCTTGTTATAAAGGAGGCGTCATTTAGTGAATGGATTTACAGATCATTGGCATTTTTGGTTGTGTCCTGTCCTTGTGCACTGGTGATTTCAGTTCCGCTGAGTTTTTTCGGGGGGATAGGAGGTGCTTCTAAAAACGGAATTCTTGTAAAAGGAAGCAATTACCTGGAAGCCATGGCTAAAACAGAAGTAGTGGTGCTTGATAAAACAGGGACATTGACAAAAGGTGTATTCAAAGTACAAAAAATACATTCCGTCAGGAATAAGCCTGAAGACCTGCTAAAAATTGCAGCTTATGCAGAAAATTATTCAAATCATCCTATTTCACTTTCTTTAAAGGATGCATATAAAAAGGAGATTGAAACCGGCAAGATTTCCCATGTAGAAGAGATTTCGGGACAGGGCGTATCTGCAGTAGTGGAAAATATAAAAGTTTTAGCCGGCAATGACAAGCTTATGGAAAAGTTCAATATTCCATATGAGAAAGAAGCATCAGAAGGAACTGTCGTCCATGTTGCTCAAGACGGAGAATATGCTGGGTATATTGTAATTGCCGATCAGATTAAGGATGATGCTGTGGAGGCAATGAAGGCATTGAAGCAACAAAATATTAAGGATATTGTAATGCTTACGGGCGACAGTGAGTCAGCAGGTTTAAATACTGCAAGGGAATTGGGAATAGATAAGGTTCATGCCCGCCTCCTGCCTGCAGACAAGGTTCAAAAGGTGGAGGAATTAATTTCTCATAAATCCGGGAGGGGAACTTTGATGTTTGCCGGAGACGGCATTAATGATGCTCCTGTTTTGGCAAGAGCTGATGTGGGTGTTGCAATGGGGGCGCTTGGATCGGATGCCGCAATTGAAGCTGCAGATGTTGTAATAATGACAGACGAACCGTCAAAAATAGCAGCAGCCATTAAAATTTCTAAAAATACATTAAAGATAGCATATCAAAATATTATTTTTGCCATATCTGTAAAAGTATTAATTTTGATTCTAAGCACCTTCGGGCTGACCAGCCTATGGGCAGCTGTATTTGCAGATGTGGGAGTAGCATTTATTGCTGTGCTCAATGCCATGAGGGCTCTGAGTTTTAAAAATTAATTATATGACAGAACCCCTGTCACCTTGTCATATACGTCCCCTTGTGAAATTCTATTGAAGTCTTTGGGAATAATGGTATAATTGTTATCAAGGAAGGGGAACGCATCTTGCGAAGTCACCCTATGAGGGTTACCATGAAGGGAATACCCCTAAATTTTCAAATGTACTTATATAAGGAGGTAATACATGGAGCTTAAAAATTTCCGGGATTTGATTGAAAAGGTTCAAAAATGCGAATCAAGAAAACGGGTTGCTGTTGCCGCAGCCCAGGATGAACATACATTGGAGGCAGTCTTCAGAGCAGCAAAGGACAAGTTGGTTGAACCTTTACTAGTAGGAAATAAAGAAAAAATTGAAGAAATATTAAAAGAACTTGATGTTGATTATGACATAAGCAGTATTATCAGCACGGAAAGCGACAAGGAGTCTGCAGAAAAAACCGTTGAATTAATAAATGAAGGTAAGGCAGACTTCATAATGAAGGGAAAGCTGCAGACGGCAGATTTGCTGAGGGCGGTTGTAGACAAGGAGAAGGGCCTAAGAACCGGCAGGGTCATGTCCCATGTTGCAATTTTGGAAGTTCCGGCTTACCACAAGCTTATAGCTGTAACTGACGGCGGTATGATGATGTATCCTAATGCTGATGAAAAGAAACAGATACTTGAAAGTGCAGTTGATGTTTTTCTGGCAATGGGGTATGAATGCCCTAAGGTTGCTGTGCTTGCAGCGGTAGAAACCGTAAATCCCAAAATGCCGGAAGCCGTTGATGCGGATATTCTTAAGAAAATGAATCAGTCAGAAGAAATCAAGGATTGCATAGTGGAAGGACCTATTTCATTTGATTTGACATTCAGCAAAGAATCAGCAGAGATTAAAGGCTATTCCAGCCCGGTAACGGGAGAAGCTGACATTTTGCTGGCACCAAACATAACAACTGGAAATATTATGAGCAAGGCATTGATTGAAATGGCAGGCGCAACTATGGCAGGGATGATAGTTGGAGCAAAGGTGCCCATAGTCCTGACATCAAGAGGAGCATCGTCAGAGGAAAAATATTTATCAATAGTTTTGTCCGCTTCGGCGGTAAAATAAAAAATCGGGGACATTCCTTGCAAGGTGTCCCCTTTGGGTTAATACATCTCGCAGTCTCATTCACCAATTTATATATTCGGGGACATTCCTCATGCCCACAAAGACTTTCTCAATAGTAGAGGTGTGTCCCCATACATATTGTGTCGCATAAATTGGGAATTCGTTATGAATGGCCAACTATCAATTTCTTTCTCCTTCCAGTTGAAGAAATTGGGTAGGCCATCTTAACTGAATCTGTTTGCTGCAGGTTTTGATATATTTTTTAGTGCTGTTTCAGCATCTTCCTGCAGCTTAGGTTCAACAGAAATATCACCTAATGAAACCATTCCCACCAAACTGTTGTTTTCAACTATGGGAAGCCTTCTAATCTGGTTTTCGCTCATTAATCTCACCGCATCATCAACGTCCATATCCGGAGTCCCCACAACAGGATTTGCTGTCATCACCTTTTTTACCTGCAGATAACCGTCATCTCCGACAGCTATTGCTCTTAAAGCAATATCCCTGTCAGTTATGATACCCACTACGCTGTCTTGAGCACATACCGGAATAGAGCCAACATTGTATGATTTCATTAATTGTGCTGCTTTTTCCACGGTATCTTCTGCACTTAAGCATGCAATTTCCCTTGACATAATGTCTTTTAATTTCAAAATAATCACCTCCAAATATATATTTACCTTAATTCTCAGTAGTATTCAGATTTATAAATTAAAACGAATTTTACATTTATTGTTTAAAGGTATCTACCAGGGGGTATTAGATTAATATACCAAAAAGGAGGATATTTAATGAGTACTGTAAAATGGAATGGAAGAAACTTACTTAAAACTATAGCAAAAAATGAAGCAGCGGCGACTAAATTGTACAGGGCAATTGCAAGTGAAACGAGAATAGGCGAACAATTTTTTGAATTGCTGGCTAAGGATGAAGAAAGGCACGAAAAAATTTACAATGCCTTGTTTGAAAAATTTTCGGAAAAAATGGATGTGGAATTGGAACAGAACGATGCAGAATATGTTGACCTCTTAGTTGAAAGCAATGTTTTATGGGATGACGAACTTGTTGAAAAAGCAAAGAAAATATTTACCAAATCACAAATATTTGATTTGGCCGAGAGAGCTGAAAGAGACGCAGTATTATTTGTTACTGAATTGCAGAGACTGTATCCGGATATGGCAAAAGATGAAATGACAATTATTCTCAAGGAAGAACAGGCTCACTTAAAGAAAGTCCTGGAAAGGAAAAAAGAAAGCCAGCCTATGTTTGGAAGAGGCATGTAGCATAAACTTCTTAAAAAAATAATGCATTATTTCATCATTTGTATTATAATGGTTACAGATGGATTTGATATAAAATAATGCAAAAAAGGAGTTAATAATATGGCAGAGAAAAATATTAAGAAAGAAATTAAGAAGAAAAAGAAAAAAGAAGAAAAACCTGTTTATGTACCGTCAGAATCTTTTATAAAACCTGTTGTGAGCGAGCCTGAATTAGTTCCTCATAAGAAGAAAAAAGTCGAATAATAATCAAAAATGTGTCTTTTTAAAGGACACATTTTTTCTTTGGAGCGATTTTTCTTGTAAAAAAATGTTTACAGCAATAATTTTAGGTATATAATTAAAGATATACGTATAATACTTTTCTACTATAATAATCAATATAATATTTCATGATAATTCTCAATATAACCTACATATTAATAAACACATACAAATTCATGAGAATTTCAACACAAGCTTAATGCCGGACAATGTGCAGTTAATGTAAAGCCCGGTGGGGAATATGCAATGTTAAATATAAGTAATTTTAAAGGGGTGATGCCTTGGACAGGTTTGTTATTGAAATCGGCATGGGAGTTGATTTCCATGGCCAGGATGTGACGAAAGCAGCAGTAAAAGCAGCTAAGGATGCCATATCAAAAAGCTGCCTTATAGGTCTTGATGAAGTTTGTGGATTTACCCAGGATAACATAGATGATAACGTTATCATAGATGTTACAATAGGGGTAACTCGTCCTGATGAAGTAAATATGGATGAGGTTATTAAGTGCTTTCCCGTAGGGAAGGTAAATGTGCGAGCAGTTTTTGGAGGTTTAAAAACTGAAGGTCTTTATTTTACAAAGTTTGGTGATAAGGATGACTCAATCGAAATTGCTGTTGCCAGTGTATCTGTAAAAATTAAAAAATAATGGGAGGTAGTATTTTGAAGATCACTAACGAACAATTGAAGGAAATGTATTTTACAATGCTGAAAATTCGAAAATTTGAATTAAGTGCTTCGGATTTATTTGCTCAAGGAAAAATTCCGGGCTTTGTACACCTGTATATTGGTGAAGAAGCTGTTGCCACAGGGGCTTGCGCAAACTTGAGGGAAGATGACTACATAACCTCCACCCATAGGGGTCACGGCCACATAATAGCCAAGGGCGGAGAATTAAAGTACATGATGGCTGAACTTTTCGGGAAAGAAGACGGGTATTGCAAAGGAAAAGGCGGCTCAATGCATATTGCAGACGCCACCAGAGGAATTTTGGGAGCAAACGGCATAGTTGGCGCCGGTCATAACATTGCAGTGGGTTCTGGCCTGGCAATTCAACACAAGAAAACAGACCAGGTGTGCGTATGCTTCTTCGGAGATGCATCGACTAACCAGTCCACATTTCATGAAGCTTTGAACTTGGCCAGCGTTTGGAAACTGCCGGTAATTTTTATATGTGAAAACAACGGTTACGGAATTTCAGTCAGTCAGGCAAGACATCAGGCTATAACAGATGTTTCTGTCAGAGCATCCGCATATAATATGCCCGGCATTACGATAGACGGTAATGATTTGTTTGCAGTTTATGAGGCTGTTGGTGAAGCAGCTGCAAGAGCAAGAAAGGGGCAGGGTCCTACACTTATTGAGTGTAAAACATACAGATGGAGAGGACATTTTGAAGGAGACCCGGTTGTATACAGACCTGAGGGAGAATTGGAAGCATGGCTTAAGAAAGATCCTATTCCAAGAGTAGAAAAATACTTTATAAATAACGGCGTGATGACAGAAGAGGAAATAAAGAAATTGAATGATGATGTTGAAAAGATGGTTGAAGAAGCAATAGTTTTTGCTGAAAAGAGCCCTGTTCCATCATTAGAATCAGCTTTAAAAGATGTGTATTCTGATATAGTTGAGGAGGGAAGAGTAAGATGAAAAAGATGACATATGCAGAAGGAATCAGGGAAGCAATGCGGTTAAAAATGCAGGAAGATCCCGATGTTATACTGTTTGGTGAAGATGTTGGAAAATTCGGTGGATGCTTTGGCGTCAGCGGAGATTTATGGCATGAATTCGGTGACGAAAGAGTAAGAGACACTCCTATATCAGAAGGTGTAATAGTGGGAGCTGCTGTAGGGTCTGCAGCATGCGGCTTAAAACCCATAGCTGAACTCATGTTTATTGACTTCATGACTGTCGGCATGGACCAATTGGTTAACCAGGCCGCTAAAATGAGATACATGTTCGGCGGTGAAATAAATCTTCCGATGGTTTTAAGAGTTCCTGCAGGCGCAGGCATTGGTGCCGCTGCACAGCATTCACAGTCTTTGGAAGCATGGGCAACACATGTTCCGGGACTTAAGGTTGTGTATCCCTCAAATGCCCAGGATGCATACGGCCTGTTATTAACATCAATCGATGACCAAAATCCTGTAGTATTTGTTGAAAACAAAGTATTGTATGGAATGAAAAACGATGTTGACGAAAATGAATTAAAACCAATTCCTTTGGGTAAAGCAAGAATTGCCAGGGAAGGTACCGATGTTTCCATAATCACATACGGACGCCAGGTTTACGATGCCCTTCAGGCAGCTGAAGAACTTGCAAAGGATGGAATAAATGCAGAGGTTATCGATTTAAGGACACTTGTTCCTATCGACAAGGAAACCATATTTAATTCAGTGGAGAAAACCCATAAGGTTGTTGTGGTAAGCGAAGAGTGCAAGAGAGGAGCCTATACCGCAGATATTGCAGCATTGATAGCAGAAGAACGCTTCTATGAATGCGATGCTCCTATAATGAGAATAGGCGCCTTGAATACTCCAATACCTTTTGCCACCGACCTTGAAAAATATGTGGTGCCAAACAGCAGCGACATAGTAACTGCTGCAAAATCATTATTCTAGTAACTAAGGATACGGATGGGGCTGCTGCATCGGGTGGCAGCCCCGGCTTTGAGGAGGGCGTAAAATGGCTTCAATTGGAATTATTGCAAATCCCGCTTCCGGAAAGGACATCAGAAGACTGGTATCACATGCAACTGTAATCGACAACAACGAAAAAATTAATATAGTGGAGAGAATTGTGCTTGGAGCACAGGCTTTAGGGGTTGAAAAAGTTTTTGTAATGCCTGACTCATACAATATGGGATACAGGGTTGAAGACAAGCTGAACAGCTGCAATGAGCTTAAATGTCAAATAAATGTAATCAATATGATGCGGTTTGACGGTATGGAGGATACAGTAAAGGCTGCTGATTACATGGAAAAAAACAATGAGATAAAATGCATAGTTACACTTGGAGGAGACGGTACAAACAGAGCTGCTGCAAAGAAAATTATAAACACTCCGATAATTACCATTTCTACAGGAACCAACAATGTTTATCCTACAATGCTTGAAGGAACCATCGCCGGTATGGCTGCGGCGGTAGTTGCTTCAGGCAGTTTTGATGAGACCGGGTATATAAGCAGGGACAAGAGGATAGAAATATACAGAGGCGGAGACCTTATAGATATTGCACTTATAGATGCTGTAATATCAAAGGATGTATTTATCGGCTCAAAGGCAATATGGAATATGGATTCAATAGAAAAAATAGTTGTGACCAGAGCTCACCCTGCATCAATTGGTTTTTCATCATTGGTTGGATGTATAAAAATAATTTATCCTGAAGATGATTTTGGTGCCTTGGTTGATATTAACTCAGGCAGCAAAATGATTAAAGCACCTATTGCTGCAGGGGTGGTGGAATCCATACATGTAAGCGAACCCGTCATTTTAGGATTAGATGATGAGTATGAATTTACCGCTGAAGACAGAGGCATCATAGCTTTGGACGGTGAACGGGAAATTGAATTTTCAAAGGACCAGAAATTTATTTTTAAAGTCAGAAGAAGGGGTCCTTTTCACGCAGATGTTGTAAAAGCATTGGAAACCGCTCAATTAAACGGATTTTTTACATTATAGGTTAAAATTAAGGAGGTAGTATGGCTGAATTTATAGTAATGCCGAAAATGGGACTCACCATGACAAAAGGACTGTTGACAAATTGGAGAAAAAAAGAAGGGGATACAGTAAATAAAGGTGATATCCTGTTTGATGTGGAAACAGATAAATTAACTAATAAAATTGAAGCAAAGACATCCGGGGTTTTAAGAAAAATACTGGTTGACAAGGAAACCGTAAATATTCTTGTGCCTGTTGCAATTATAGGCACTGCTGATGAAGATATATCAGAATTGTTGAAAGAGGCAAAAGCAGAGGGGTCAGAAAAAGAAGAAGCTCAAAAGAAAGAAGCTCCTCAACAGGAAGCACCGCCTGCACCGGTGAGAAAGCCAGGAGAAAGGGTAAAAATTTCCCCGAGGGCAAAGAAAACAGCTGAGGACCTGAATGTGGACTATAATCTGGTACCGGGAACAGGACCGGGGGGAGCAATAACAGAGGATGATATAAGAAAATTTGCCGAGAGACCAAAAGCCAAAGTATCTCCTACAGCGGCTGTTCTTGCTGAACAGTTGGGAGTGGACACAGCCGTTATAGAAAAAGACACAAGGATAATGAAGGCAGATGTGGTTAAATACAAACTGGATGAAAACCTGGCAAAATATGCAAGCCCCCAGGAATACCGCCAGCCTATGACCAACATGAGAAAGATTATCGCGGAAAGAATGCTTGTAAGTGTTCAAACATCCCCCTCTGTATCATTTAACATAAAGGTGGACACCACCGGCATGAAGCAGCTTAGAGATGATTTGAAGGATACATTCAAGGTATCCTATACAGATATTCTTGTAAAAATTGTATCCCAGGTACTGCTTCAATATCCCCTCCTGAACTCTAGTCTTGACAGCGAAGAAATATTAACCAGAAATTATGTTAACATGGGAGTTGCCGTGGCACTTCCTGAAGGGCTTCTGGTTCCTGTAGTAAGGTATGCCAATGCAAAAGGCTTGAAGGATATATCCAGAGAAATCAAGGACCTTGGCGAAAGAGCAAAAACCAATAATTTACTGCCGGATGAACTGAGCGGAGGAACATTTACCATAAGCAATTTAGGAATGTATGGAATTGAATCATTCACCCCCATCATTAATCAGCCGGAAGTTGCAATTTTAGGAGTAAATGCAATAAATAAAGAGCCTGTGGTTGTTGATGATCAAGTTCTTGTAAAGCCAATGATGAATTTAAGCCTTACGGCAGACCATAGAGTGGTTGATGGTGCAGTTGCAGCAGAATTTTTAGCAAAATTAAAAGAATATATCGAAAAACCGGGATTGCTTTTACTGTAACGCAGTGACCATTAGGAGGAGTTTATGAAGATAGCAATCATAGGCGGCGGTCCCGGGGGCTATACAGCCGCCATCAGGGCAGCACAGCTAAATGCGGAAGTAACATTAATTGAAAAAGAAAGGGTAGGGGGAACATGCCTCAATAAAGGATGCATACCCACAAAGGTCCTGCTTCACACCTCAGGAGTCTACCAGGCTGCAAAAAACTTTGAGAGCA
>JAGOIH010000193.1 GCA_017995755.1 Sedimentibacter sp.
GAAAAAATCGTTGTATCGGGAATTCCTATCAGAGATGCTTTTGAAGAAACCGAAAATATATCAAGACTCCATACCAAGTATAATGTTAACAGGCGAAAAAGAATAGTTCTCATAAACTCGGGTGCCTTTGGTGTGTTCAGGGATATAAAAAAAATATGCACAGAGCTTTTAAAACATAATAATATTCAGGTTGTTGTGGTGTGCGGCAACAATAAATTTCAGAAAGCAAAATTAGAATCCTTGGAGCTGAGAAATTTAAAAGTTTTCGGATTTGTCGAGGATATTGATGAACTTTACAAAATCGCATGCTGCATGATTACCAAACCGGGTGGAATTACGCTTACGGAGGCATTGTCGGTCCAGCTGCCCCTCATTATTATCAAGCCTGTGCCAGGTCAGGAAAAGGAAAATGCATTATATTTTGAAAAGAAAGGGGCAGCAATAATTGCCTATAATTCCTATCAGATTGTGAACTCTACTGTTGATCTGATAAATAATCCTGAGCTTCTTTCTGCCATGCGCAAAAACATGAAGAAAATGTACAACAAGTCTTCATCTGACAGAATTGTTGATGATGTGCTGGGGAGTATTGAAAAATAAAAATAGGGTTAGGGCTTCTTATTTGATACATATTCTCTTAATACCTTATACAGGCACTTTTTAAAGTTCTCATCCTGTTCTTTTCTTCTTTTCGACGGTCCCTTTGCTTTTCCCCCTTGCTTTCTTATTTTATCACTGATGTATCTGGATTGGAGGAGGCTGTCAATATTATTTTTATTAATAAAAAATCCTGCCGTATGAATGATTGCTGATGCTTTCCCCAAAAGAAGGCTTGCAAGTCCATAGTCCTGAGTTACTAATATATCTCCTTCCTTAAATATTTGAACTATTTTATAATCAACGGAATCTCTTCCCTGTTCTACTACAATTACCTCATAATCGCTGACAATATAATGGTCAATATCCGAAACAATTATCAAGCCCACTCCAAAATCCCCGGCAGCTTTTTCACATATTTCTCTTACCTTTTGGGGGCATGCATCTCCATCAATTATTATTCGCATAAAAAAACTCCTTTTTATTTAAGTTATGATATTGTAAGTGTATTTGTTAACAAATGCAAATTTATTTTATCAATTTATCATTTACAATAAATTCACTTGAGTGGAAAACATATTCGTTTGCCTTGGTGTGCTGACACATGATAATTCTTGGGCAGTAAAATAAAAATCCGCCTCAATAATTTATTATTTCAAGCGGATATTTTTGAATAGATTAAGTATCAATGATGGTATGAAAAGCGGCAGATAAATATAAATGAAAAATACTATTATCAAACCTATAAGATATGGCACAACCTTTTTAGCTATTCTTTCAATGGGCATTCCTGTTATTGAAGATGCTACAAAAAGGTTAATGTCGACTCAAAATAAGTTAGAGCATCTCAAACATTCCAAACACAACAGCTTTCTTATTTTCCACCATAATTTTACCTTTGGCTATAACCGTGTCCACATTCAGGTTTTCATCTAATAAACATAAATCTGCATCCATATTAACTTCAATTTTTCCTTTTTTATTCAGCTTTAATATTTTAGCAGGATTTGAAGTAATTGCTCTAATGGCTATTTCGAGAGGTATTTCTTCCTTGAATATACATTCCTTAATTGCTTTTATTAAGCAAGTGGACTTTCCTACTCCCAACCCTACAAATTCCTTTTTCTCGTTAAACATGGGCAAGCTTCCCTGACCGTCTGATGATAAAGTGAAATTATCAATATTTACACCTTCATTTAAAAGTCTTTTAAGCCCTTTGCTAAACCTTACCTCCCCGTCAGTTTCCTCCCAGAAGTCAGGATCCTCACTGCCAGTAAAATCAATATATCCTCCATCCTTAGCATATAAAATGCACTCTTCAAACAATTCAGGACTTCTGTTTATGTGAGTAGGTAAGAATTGAGTAATCGGTATTTCTGTTTCTTTTAAAGCTCTTCTTATCATATCAATTTTTCTTTTGCCGTCTCCTAAATGAATATTGATGATGCCTGCTTTCCCTGACAGCATACCTGCAACTCTGGCATCAGACACTGCTCTTAAAAATTCTTCAAATGTCGGTTGCGAGGAACGATGGTCAGATATGGCAACTTCACCGATACCTATTATTTTATCAACAACCATAATATCCTTCATTATTTCGCCTGTTATTGTCTTTAATGGAAGTCTGTAGGAGCCGGCGTAAATATATGTAGTGATTCCTTCCTCCTCCAAACCTTTTGCTTTTGCTAAAAGAGAAATCAGATCTCTGGTTACACCATCTGTTCCTAATGTGCCAACCACAGTTGTAACACCTGATGCAGTAAGCCCTGAAAGTGTTGCTTCAGGGGTTCTTGTTGCAAAGCCGCCTTCACCTCCGCCTCCTAAAAGATGAACATGTGAATCAATGAAGCCGGGCACCAACTTTTTCCCTTCTCCGTCAATTTCCTTAACTTCAACAAGTCCTTTTAATTCTATAGAGATATTATTGTCTATGGCAGCTATTTTACTGCCTATTAATAAGACATCCTTTTTGCCCAAATAATCCGGTGCATATACTTCTGCATTTTTTATTATTTTAATCAAATTTAAATTCCTTTCTTAAATTCATATTTTTTATATAATTTTATTCAGTTTATACAAGTCATTTCTCAAATGCTTTAACAAAGGAAGCTCATTTCTTACCTTTTTCACATAATCAAGGTCAATTTCCTCTATGATATATCCTTCCTTTTCATCCATTCTGTTTATAACAT
>JAGOIH010000194.1 GCA_017995755.1 Sedimentibacter sp.
TTATTTTCAACCTCGGGGATGCATTAACAAGATTCTAAATTATCCTAAAGGTATTTTGCTGCGTCCTTGTCTATTATCAATGTTACATTGTCATGAAGCTGCAGTACGGAAGCCGGAACCCTGGGAGTTATTTTTCCCTTTACGGTTTTTAATATTGCTTGAGCCTTTGAACTTCCTGATGCAAGAAGTATTATTTTCTTTGCTGACATAATTGTTTTGATGCCCATGGTTATTGCGGTTTTAGGCATGCTTTCCAGATCATCAAAAAATCTTTTGTTGGCTTCGATAGTGTCTTCGGTTAGTTTTACCATATGTGTGAAGGGCTCAAAAAAATCCTCCGGCTCATTAAAACCTATATGGCCGTTTTGGCCTATTCCAAGATACATTATATCCATCCTGCCCGTTGAGCCTAGCTGCTTTTCATAATCCATGCATTCCTTGTCCATATCCTTTGCAATGCCGTTAGGAATATGAATGTTTTCTTCTTTTATGTCTATATGGGAAAACAAATTTTCATCCATGAAATAACGGTAGCTGTTTATATTTGTTTTATCCAATCCAATATATTCATCCAAATTAAATGTCTGTACATTTTTAAATGATATCTTGTCCTTGTACTGATTAATTACTGCCTGATACATTCCCACAGGTGTCGACCCGGTAGGAAGACCCAATATGGCATCATTTTTCTCTTTAACCGTGTTTATCAGATAATCTGCTGCCGATTGGCTCATTTCCTGATAATTGTTTTTGATTATAACTTCCATCTTTAAGTCCATTCCTTTTTTAGATTTTGGTCCTTTAATAAAAATATTATAACAAAAAAGTTTTTTCATGACAATAATTACATCTCATCAGTTAAAAAAAAATTAAATAGTCCTAAGAGTCATATCTTAAGACTATTCTTTATCATTTATTTTTTGTTCTTAAAACTTTTATTCTTATCTTATGGGACAGATTCCTGTATCGCATCCATCGTTTCCTGTATCCAGTATTTCTTCCTGAACTTCATACTTGTTCAAAAGAGATGGAATAAATGGCTTCATTTCTTTTACTCTCTTGTTGTATTCTTCTTCGGTTATTGATTCATAGGGCATGAGCTGATAAAAACTGTCACTCAATGAAAGAAAAGTAAGTGCTACAATATCATCCCAGTTATCCCACACCCACTGCTCAACCTCATCCCATTCATGGTCTCTTACATGGACTGTAATTGAGCAATTATGCTGAACATAATTTTCCATAAACAATTTATAATTTTCCAGCTGCTCTATTGCCGATATATCATACTTGGTCTTTCCAACAGGAGCCTTCTGGGGAAACTCTATAACCTTAGTGGTACATGTTTTAATATCCTGGCCTACTTCAGGATATATGGGGTAGTCCAGTTCTTCACAAACCTTAACCAGAGGATCATGGCTGTTTACTCTGATTCTTCTTAAATAATAGGGTGCATGTGAATAATGAACACCGCTTGAAACCCCCGGAAGCTGGGACAATGTACCTTCAGGCTTTACGGTTGTTACAAGGATAGGTGCTTTTTCACCGATTTCCCCTGCGTATCTTTCCGCTTCATTGTTGGCTGCATCTCTTAATTTTCTTAATAGTACCGCCTGCTGGTCTCTATCAAGACCTGCAGCATTAACCATGTCCTGCCAGCCCGTCAGGGAGCATCCTGTCAGCTTATCCCTCTGCTGCACCCTGTCCCATTGAGACAGTTCAAGCTCAACACAGGTCATCCTGTAAGCAGCTCTTGCCGACAGCCGCTGTGCCTGAATAAGTCCTCTTTCATCCAGTTGTCCGTTTTCATCAACAAAAGCATATACATTAATGGTTGTCAAATTGCAAAGTCCCTTGTTGTCAAGGAGTATTTCACCGCAGGGATTGACCCCGTTCATATTAGGTCTTCTTTTGTTTCCTGCTTCCTCATTAACCCATCCCGGCTCACCTGAATACCGCATTTGCTCAATTTGCCATTTCAGCTGTTCACGTGAGGGCTTTTTCCTGTAATAGATAGAATTGTTGCTCATGGACCTGTGAATTATATCCTTGTCAACAATCCATTGGCCGTCTATTTGCTTGTACAGCTTGCTCTTAGCTTCAATGCAGTCAGTATCGTCATAATCAATGAGCATAATCTCGGCAGTCCTTCTTACACCGCCCACTACTACATTTTCTCCGATAATATTTGAAATATCCAGGCAATCGATAGGTTTCAGCTTAAATCTGTCCTTTCCTTCGATGGCTCCCCGCTTTTTAATAACCGAATCGATTTTTGAAAACATATTTTTCATGCTTGCATGACCGCTGGCAGTTCCCCCGAAGGTTTTTAGCACCTCACCCTTGGGTCTTACATTGTTGTAATTAATTATGATTGTATTTAAATTTCTGTATTCGCTTGAATTGATAAAACTGAAGAAATAGTCAAGAGACTGGACCCATCCTTCCTTGCTGTCGCCTACGGTTATTTTAACGGAATTATTTTGGCTGAATTCAACGCCGGTGTTGTCTTCCCTCTTGGATTTCTCAACAGGAGTATAATCTTCATGGATTATCTTATAATTTCCCCTTATTTTGGGCAGCTGCTCAATATCACTTTTTAAAATTCTTACACCTACTCCTGACCCTATCATAAGCAGATAAAATAAATCCCTGAAGGAATGGAAATCATTTATTACTTCAAATGCACAGTTGAAATTAGCCATAGGATAGTTGTATGAAACGGGGGTTCCCCCTACCCAGAAGGTTCTTCCCGATAAAAACTGCCTTAAATTGAATATATTATC
>JAGOIH010000048.1 GCA_017995755.1 Sedimentibacter sp.
TCTTCTGTTATAATTGTCTTCATAGGAAAGGTTCCCTCCGATTTTTGTTTGTTGTAGTAAACTACATTATATCAGAGGCCTTTCCTTTTTTTATGTTTTATTGTCACATATGTATTATCTCATATCATCAGAATTACCCTCTTGGTATTCCCTTTTCACAGGGAACAGATACCTGACATTTTCCGCAGCCGTAACGTGTTTTATGTTTTTCTCTGACTGTATCCAAAAAATCAGAACATTTCCTGTGGTCTTTTCCCTCTTCAACAGATATTGCGTCAACAGGGCAATTAATAGCACAATTACCACACAATGTGCAATATTCATACACATCCTTATATTTTTTTATGCCTGGTTCTAATTTTAATTCTGTTATAATACTTCCCAATCTTCCTGCCATTCCTTTTTCTGTAATTATTCCTTTTGACAAGCCAAAGGTTCCAAGGCCGCATACATAAGATACATGCCTCTCTGACCAGTTGCTGGTGAAACCCTTTGTTTTGAATCTATGGTCTAATCCCGGGACAAGGCTTTTATAACCTGCATCATTTAATTTGGAATATAAGAATCTGCTGAATTCTAATAAAAAATTCTGACCTTCAATACGTCCGTGCAGCCATTCATTTGACGGCCAGAGCATATCCATTCTGTTGCTTTCTATTATTTCGTCTGTAAATGGAAAGAAATAAGCAATAACTGTTTTTGCTTCTGGAAGCCATTCCTTTGGCAGCATAAAATGCTCACCTACAACAGTGGTCTCTTTCAATGATTGGAATCCATTGTCATCTGCATCCCCATAAGCAAATATCGGCTCGTTAAATATTTTCATTCCTGCAAGCTCATCTCTTATTGCTAATTCTCTTGATACATGATTGAGGTCATTTAGTAAAAATTCAGTTGCAAATTCTACGATTGTTATTTTGTCCATATTTTCACCCCTAAATTTATTAAAATTATTTTTTATTAAACTTATTTGACTTATTAAAGCATAAGATATACCCTTATTATACAATATTTCCCTGATTAAGTGTTATTGAAATTCAAATAAAGTTATAATACTATTATAATTGTTTTAAACTATTTTTTATGGGTAATATTTTTATATATTTAATTTTAGGAAGGATATATTATGAAGAGATTTTTGATTGTACTATTAATAGTAATTGTAATAACCATAATATTTACAGGATGCACAGCGAAGGACAACAATCAACCAGGTACTGAAAATTCATATATAAAAATCAGTGCTGAAGAAGCAAAAGAAATCATTGACAGTGAAGATGTTATTGTTTTAGACGTTCGCACTCAGGAAGAATACAATGAAGGCCATATAGAAAATGCTGTTTTGCTGCCTGTAAATGATATTGCAGTTAAAGCTGAAGAGGTTCTCACTGATAAGGATGCAAAGATACTTGTATACTGCAGAAGCGGAAACAGAAGCGCTGCAGCATCAAAAGAATTAATCAAAATGGGATATACAAATGTTTTTGATTTTGGAGGAATAATCTCCTGGCCATATGAAATTGTTAAATAACAATATTTATAAAACACCACCAGCTAAATCGGTGGTGTTTGTAAATATACAGCAAAAAAGCATCTAGTATTGCTGACTGCTTGTAATTATTTATTGCAATACTCTTGTTGCTCCGTAATAATAACATGAAAAATATCCTGCATTTAGCGGACTGACTCTCACAGATTGGCCGGGAACCGGTGAATGAATGAAATTTCCGTCACCTATATAAATTCCCACATGGCTTAATCTGGAGGAGCTTGCTGAATACTTGAAATATACCAAATCACCGGGCATAAGCTCAGATTTTGAAACTCTCACACCTATTGAATACTGGTCTGTTGATGTTCTTGGCATATCGACTCCGAAATTTTTCATCACATACTGGATATATCCTGAACAGTCAAATCCCCTTGGAGAATTCCCTCCTGATGCATATGGAGTTCCTATAAATGTTTTTGCATACTCCACGATACTTGCCCCGGTATTTACTGAATTATCAATAATTTCAAAAATCTTGACGAATTCAGCACAAATATATGCAGTTTTTGATTTGTAGCATATTTCATACCAGTCTTCGGTTTCAGACATTATCTCAACTGTTGTTCCGAAAAACAGTTTGCCAATACTTTCTGCTTCATTTGAAGGGCTTATTCTTATATTCATTAAAGGAATCATAACTAATCCTTTTTTATTTGGCTCAGCTTCTGCAGCGAATACCGCAGTTGACATAATAATTGACTCAACGACTGCTATTAAAAAAATCCTCATGATTTTTGTCATAGTCTCATCCCTTATATATTAAATTATATTCCTTTCTGATTTTAAGGTTAATAAAACCACGCAATTTCTCGATTTGATATGTGGAAGCAATTAATACAAGGTATCAAAAATCTTAATTATGACAAACAAAACATGCTTGCAAACATATTCGAACTTAGCTCGGGAGTATTCACCATTACTTACCATTCTTCTTTTAATATTGCATAAACTGCCATATCATTAATTCCGTTGTTAGTTTTGCCTGCCTGTCTTAATATACCTTCGAACTTAAGTCCCGATTTAATCATAACTCTTCCTGATGCAGGGTTTTTAACATCATGTCTTGCTTCAATTCTATTTACTCCCACCTCTTCAAAGAAAAACTTTATCAAGGCTTTCATTGCTTCTGTAGTGATACCTTTATTCCAAAATTTTTTGCCAATGCAGTATCCGATTTCGAATAATTTTAAATCATCATACAGCCTGAATGCCCCGATACTTCCTACTGCCTCATTTGTTTCCTTTAGAACTATGCACCAATGATAATAGTTATCCCTGGCGGAATCATTGACATATCCTTCTACAACCCTTCTGGTTTCTTCTATATCCTTATGAGTGGGCCAGGTTATATATCTGGTAACATTATCATCATTTGCCCAGTTTTTATACATTTCTTCTGCATCTGATAATTTAAATTTTCGTAAAAGCAGCCTATCCGTTTCAATTTCTTTAGTACCCAGGTGATTCATAATGTGCCCCCTATTTAATTTCCACTATAGCCTCTGTTAAACACAAGCTGACACAAATGCCGCATCCCTTGCATTTTTCTTTATCAATTTCAGCCTTGCCGGTTATTTTTATGGCAGGGCACCTGCTTCTTAAGCACATTTTACATGCCCTGCATTTTTCTTGATTAACTTTGTATTTCACAATACGGGTACATGCCTTCTCCCTTACAGATATTCATAAAGGGAAGGTGTATCCTCCCTCCCTAAATTTTTTCTAATTCTCTAATATAGACATCTTCATACGTGTCCAGGCCTGTTACATGTGCTGCCAAACCCGTCAGAGGGAAAATGTCGCTTCTGTCTATGTATTTAATATCAAACTTTCTGTTTAAAGCCAGCAGCTGTTTTGTGCCTGCAGCTATCCTGTTGATATATGAATATACTCCTACTGCTCCAGCGGGCAAATCTAGGGCATTGTCATAATCAAGCTTTAACTCCCTTATACATGCGAAGATTTCTTCTTTTGTGTTTCCGAAAGCTTGATACTCTTTAGGTGTATTGCCTTTTTCAATCAGCTCTCCCACTTGTTTTCCTACCATTGCCGCAGCCATGGCTGCTCTGCCGACGGCAACAAATTGTATATAGGGGGCACCAAGTGCCAATCCTTTAAAGATGTGGTCTTCTAAGGCAAATCCTCCTGTAATTGCAACCTGAGGCAGGAAATAACCCTTTTCATCCATGCGTTTTAAAATATTATAGAGCATGCTTTCCAAATTAACCGTAGGCATTCCCCATTCATTCATCATCTTAACGGGGCTGTTGCCTGTGCCTCCGCCTGCACCGTCAAAGGTAACTAAATCAACTTCATTTTCCGATGCTATTTTTAAAATCCTAATCAGGTCCTTAGGGTCAAAGGGACCTGTTTTTAAACAAATACGCTCAGCTCCCAATTTTCTTAAATGTGCAATGCGATTTTTAAGTATTTCTTCATTCCAGATTGGAAGCTTCCCGATTTTTTCGAACACGGGACCTTTTCCGTTTTTAAAATTCTCAGCCACTTTTTGGTCAGAGGGGTCAGGGTACACCAGATATCCCTTCCCTTGAAGTTTTATGGCTTCCTCTAAATTGTTAATCCTTCCCATCCCTTGAATTCCCTTTGCAGCCTGGCCAAATTTTAGCTCCACGGATTTAACCCCTAATTTTGGTACAACATAATCTAATACTCCGGAATTCTCATCATCATAGCTTGCCTGCATGATGATTTCTCCATATCCCCTTGAGTATTTTCTAAAGTCATTTACCATTTCCTCAACTAAGGGAGAAGCTGCAACCTTTCCATTTTCCAGCACTAAATTTTTATCGTTGGGAATGGCGTCTTCCCCGATTACCACGGAAACTCCTGCAAGGGCGGCTCCTATATAGTAATCCCTCCAGTTCAGTTTTGCTATGGCAGGCAAAATTATCGGCATTTTCATTTTAACCTTGTTCTTTTTTCCGAATTCTGTTTCAGTTTTAACCTTCGGATACGTTGCTTCATCAGCATCCTCATCACAACCCACAGTTCCAAACACTCTTCCGTTAATGGATAGATGGGAAAAATCCAGGGGATAATCCTTTTCTGAAGCGAATTGATTTATATCTCTCCTGTAGGGAAATGTTGCTTCAGAACCTCTCACTGCAGATAATCCTATTTCACATGGACCGGTACAAGCAGCTGTGCATACTGAACACATTCCGGAAAATGGCGAAACGTTTTCCGGCGTCCTAACTTTTGTATTGCTTATGGTGCTTCCTAAAGCAGGGCTGTAAGACATAATAAACCTCCTAATAATTTATATATTATTAATTATACCCCTTATGTGACATATGTCAATTATTTTATTTTCTTATGCAATTACTGTTATTGCTGCCATTCATACCCAACGGGTTATCTTTACTAACAGCAACTATTTTCCCATTAATTATCAAATACTGCTTTTTATCTTGAAATATAATATCTAAAATGCTATAATTTTAAAATATAATATTGGATGTCATTATGAAATTGTACAAATTAACATGAGATAAAATTTGGAGGAAAAAATGGACCCTTTTACATTATTTTTCACATCTTTGGGATTATCCATGGACGCTTGTGCCGTATCAATATCAAACGGTATGTGCTATGGCAACATACATAAAAAACAAATTTTATCAACAGCAGCTGCTTTTGGTTTTTTCCAAGCCTTTATGCCTGTTTTAGGTTTCTTTATCGGTTCCACATTCAGTGACTATATATCAAGCTTGGATCATTGGATTGCGCTGATACTTCTAGGCTTCATCGGAGGCAAAATGATAATTGAAGCTATTAAGGAACTTAAAGAGCCTGAAGCTTGTTTAACAAGCTCCAAAGATCTCTCAACAAAAACATTACTAGTGCAGGCTGTTGCTACCAGCATTGACGCATTGGCTGTAGGTGTGGGATTGGCTGTTATCAAAGTGGATATTTTAAGTGCTGCATTATCAATTGGGATAATAACTTTTATAAATTCCATAATTGGTTCAAATTTAGGGAAAAAATTCGGGCAGTTGTTTAAACAAAAGGCTGAAATTCTTGGAGGTTTAATTTTAGTAGGTATAGGAATTAAAATATTCATAGAACATGCAATATAGAGCAGGCGTACTTGCACCTGCTTTTAGTTTCTCAATCTGCCTCTCCTGCCTTTTACATAATAATAAAAATCGGGGTCTTCATATTTCACCTCTTCTTTTACACAACATACAAATGGAGGAGGCTCTTCCTTTCCACAGCAGGTTAACGGCAGACACTCATCGTGATAATCACACTCTTCTTCTCCTGTGCAGTCTACTGATGCCGGACCGCTGCATGCATATACATAGAATTCAATCGGAATCATAATACTAAGTTTTTGACAAATAGTAAATCTGCATTTTCTTTTTTTCTTATCCCAGGAATCGCAAGGTATTGGGATAAGATAAGGCTCTTCAATACAGTCAATAATCGGTTCACCCAAGTCTACATATGGTTCTAAATTAATTGGCACACAAACATCTATTTCCTGAAACGCGGTTACATCGCAGCTATTTTCATTACACGGAGTTGCTTCAATATTTTTATCACTCGACATATCAAATCTCCTTCTCATAAATCTTAATATATATTATGTTTGATAAATTTCAAAGTTACTATAATGTCGGTTATTATGAAAAATTGACAAAAACGGACAACTTTAGTAAGCAGCCCGTTTTCTTTGTTTATGATATTCTTATTTTATTAACAGTGAAAGTTAATCGCCGTTCCCGTTGCAAGTACATCCTGCGTTTGGGTCACCGCAGGTAACAACATGTGGTCCAGGTTCACCCATTGCACTGAATCTGATAGGAACATGAACGCATAGATTCTGTCTTACAAAGAAGGTGCAGGAGGCAGTAGCCGGAACATCTGTAACTGAACAAGCTTCAGCCTGAGATACTTGAGCTACTCCGCAGCAAGTAACATCTATTGCACCTACATTTACATGAGGTGTTACTGTAATGGGTACGCATACTCCAATTTCCTGATCTACCATCGTGTCACATTCTTCAATAGTTCCGCATATCGGTCCGCAAATAGTCATTCCTGTTTCTGTTACTTGGCCTCCGTTTATACAAACATTAACCGGTCCCTCTTGATGAGAAGTCAATAATGAAAAGCATACTGTCATTACTTGACCTGCATCTAATCCAAAGTCAAATTTAAGTCCAACACAACCGGTCGGAGGGTCAGGATTTTCTTCTGTTCTTATTTCAACGTTTTCTCCCGGTATAACTGTCTGTTCTTCATCATCTATAAATACTGTAATATTTATAATGTCATCCAAAGTAATAGTTGGGCATATTCCTAACAGCCAATGGCTTAACCCAAATGGTTCTGATACTTGAGTTACCGTATAACAAAATGTCTGAAGTTCTCCGGGTCCCGGATTAGTAATAGTCCCCGGGGCTACAGCTACTATTACAGGGACTTCTGTTCCTGAATAATCTGCCATCGGAAGGCATTCTTGTTGTAATATTTCAATAGCCATAATAATTATCATGCTCCTTTATTTATTAATCTTTTAGATTTATACAATATATTATGTAAACAAACTGCTGTAGTGACTAAAACATCTAAAAATATGACAGTATTCTCTGTCACTTAAAAAAGACAGGGAGTTTTTGAAAAGTAAAACTACTTCTTCATCATTTTATTATTTATAGGCTTTAATTATCTTCTTCTGTTTATAATAATTAGGGGATTTTAAATATTACAGCTTGTAACACATTATAGACATGCGAATATTATTATTATGTACAGGCTTTAAATATTTACCTGTAAAATATTATAAAAGGAACGTGAGAAATCATGGCAAATATATTTAATATAAATTGTGAAAGTTATAAAGACAATAATGTACAAAATGACGTTGATATTCAACAAACTCCAGGCTTAAATGCAGCTGCTGCATTTAGTGTAGTAGGTTCAATAGCAGCAGAAGAAAATGCACTTGCAGCTTTAATTCAAGAAGAAGCAGATAAATTATCTTTATTAACCGGTGCTGCCTTAACTTTTGCTAATTTTACAGATTTAACTGAAAGCATTACACGTACTATGAAAACCGTATTGCTGAAAAATACTGTTTTAGAAGCAAAGTTAACAGAAACCTTGAACTATATTGATAGTGAAAACTTTACAATTACTCCTGCTGCTGTTGATAATTTAATAGCAATTCT
The DNA here is from genome assembly GCA_017995755.1 of Sedimentibacter sp. Classification (GTDB taxonomy): domain Bacteria; phylum Bacillota; class Clostridia; order Tissierellales; family Sedimentibacteraceae; genus Sedimentibacter. Next base: position 7,753 of record JAGOIH010000048.1, read on the forward strand.
TAACAGAATAGCAAACGAAGAAAATGCATTAGGAAATCTGATTCGTGCATTAGGCAATGCCGTTAGGTTATTAACACCTACTCTTAATACCGTAGGACAATTGCAAGCAGCTGATGAAATCGTGTTATCTCTTATGAGAGTTATAACTGAAAAGAATCTTGTGCTTTTAAGTAAATTAAGAAGGCTTGTCGGATTTATCGTGAATAATTCAGATGCTTTCCCGACTCCAACCGCAGCACAGGTAGCAGCAACCATAGCTGCTATAATTAGTTTAATAAATTCAATAACCGTTGAAGAAAATGGACTTGCTGTTTTAATTGATGGCGAAACAGCTAAATTAGACCGTGCAGTTGATTTAACTGATGCTATAGATGAAGTACCTCTCTTATTAGCATTTAATGATACCATCACATCTGTTATAGATATAGTAGTTCAGAAAAATATGATTTTAGAAGCTAAGCTTGAAGATATACTTGCATTGCTTGCATTAGGTTTTACCACGGAACAATTGGCAGTATTCGCTGTTGCTTTATCAAATCTTCAACAATCAATTGCTAATGAGGAATTTTCATTAGCAGCACTTATAGGAACTGAAGCATTAAAGATCAACGCTGTATCCGGAATTACACCTAACAATATAGGTAATTTAATTGCTGTAAATGATACTGCTACAACATTACTTGAATCAATCACTTTGAAGAACATGATATTACAACAAAAGAATTTAGAAGTTATTAATTTTATACTTTCACTATAACAGTCAAAAGGCTCAGGTTTTTGAGCCTTTTGTTTATGATTAATAAAATATTATGTAACAAATTAAGACAGCCTGTATAAAATATAATACAGGCTTATTTTATAAAATGTAACAAAATATAAAAGAAATGTGAGTATGGCTATGTCAAGTATAAAAAATAATAATTTATTTCATATTGAAGGAATACCAAGTAATGCTGTTTCTATAGTTGAATCAGTTGCACAAGAGGAGTGTGCCATTTCATCTTTGCTTCAAGCACAAGCTGACTTGTTATGTAAAGTAATTAATCCGTGTATTACCGTCTGTGATTTTGCTGATGTTATTAATAGCATAATTCGAACGATGAAAACCATAGTAATAAAGAACAATATTTTAGAGAATAAACTTAGAGAAACGTTGAATTTCATACAAAAGGAAGGAATTGAGTGTTTAGATTATAATCAGCAATTTGAACTTCTAAACAATTTAAATTCTGTTTTAGAAAGTATAAGTGAAGAAGAATTTTCTATAGGTCATTTGATTGATCAAACAGGAAAAATCATTGCTCTAATTGATTATTGTACTTTTGATGATATAAAATCAGTTAATGATTTGGTTATAGCCCTGATGAGATTAATAATTGAAAAAAATATGATACTGCTTAGAAAACTACAAACTGTTATCAGTCTTATTAAATTTATTAAATGCTCGGAATTTGATATTTTCATAAAGGTTAAAAAGAAATTGTTATGCACAATAAAAAAACTTGTTAGTTCAATATTTACGGAAGAAAAAGGATTAGCCTTATTAATACATGGTGAAAGTGTAAAATTCCATTGTGCATTAAAGATGTGTATAGACAGCGAACAAATTTCAATTCTGGAAGATTTGATAAATGATACTATTGATGCGGTATGCGATAAAAAGCGAATTCTTGAATATAAGCTTAGTGAAACAATAGACTTATTAAAAACTGTTGGTTTTAGCTTAAGCGAAATAGACTCTGTTATGGACTATATAAAAGAACTCCAATCCAGTGCATTTTCCGGAGAATTTGAATTATCGGAATTAATCAAAGAAGAATCAAAAAAATTAAATAAAATATTAGATAAAGTCTGCTGCAATTACACTGAATTAATAAAAGCCAATATTTATATAACATGCAGTTTAGCCTGCCTATTGGTTAATATAAATACCGGACGTAAAAACAGAAAAACATATGAATTTGAATCATCAGGCTGTAAAAATAATTCAATATGCAAAGGGATGAACAGAATAATAAACCGGCTGAATAATCTCTGATTCAAAAACTCCTTCTTCATATAATATGAAGAAGGAGTAGGATAATTAACATTTGCTTTGATTATCTTCTTCTGTTTCTTATAAGAATCAGCCTCATAAGCTGGGCCAGTCCGCTTGCCATAGCTGCCACGTAAGTCAATGCTGCAGCATTAAGTACATTTTTGGCTCCTTTTATTTCCTCTTCATAGATATATCCGTTAACATCAAGCATTTCCAATGCTCTGCTGCTTGCATTAAACTCAACGGGAAGTGTAACGAGCTGGAATAATACTGCAGCCCCAAATAGCAGGATGCCTATGTCCATTAGACCGCCAAGGTTGGGAATCATTAATCCCACTAATATAAATATCCAGGCTGCAGACGAGCCGAATCTTGCAACAGGAAAAATCATATTTCTTACAGACAAGGGTACATAACCGTTTGCATGCTGTATGGCATGCCCTACCTCATGGGCTGCCACGCTTACAGATGCTATGGAACTTCCCCGTGATACTTCTCCGGACAGCCTCAGCACATGTTTCGTGGGATCGTAATGATCACCCAGCTGTGAATTAGCTGCTTCTATAGGCACATCATGCAGACCGTTTTGATTCAACAGCATTCTTGCAACTTCCGCCCCCGAATAGCCTCTTCGGGTGGGTACTCTTATGTATTTCTCAAAATTGGTTTTTACTTTGCTTTGAGCATACAGAGTAAATATAATGGCAGGAATCAAAATCAGCATTTTGGGATCAAATAAGCCGTATGGTACATACACTTTACATCACTCCTTTATAATTATGTAATCATATATTATTTTTTATATTTTATATTTACAATTTATAGTGTATCATAGTTTGCATAAAAAAACCTTAAAATATTATTAAGGATTCATTTAAAATAAATTTAAGGCATTTTTATCAACTTATTATAATTATTCCTCCTTTTACTCATGAGTAAACCAGTTATAGCACTTTTTAAATATCGCCATTATCATCTAATATATCAATCAGCATCTCAATGTTTTTAGCACATTATTCTGCATGCAGATAAGTACATCCTGCCGCATACAGAAATGTATTTGAATAAATGTCTGTAAAAAAGATAAAATAATATTTAATAAGCTTAAAGGAGGAAAATTAATGAAAGAGTATTTAAATACAGCCAATTCACCACTTTTGTGGGCAAGTGCGATGCCAATAGCACTATTGGTAGTAATTCAAGCAATCATATTTACAAAAAAAGCTTTAGACAGTGCACATTTAGTAGATTTAAGCAAAGATGATGCACGCAAAGCGTTCAAGATAGGAGCAATATCATCTATTGGACCTGCAATGGGGGTTTTTGTCGTAATGCTTGGACTTATGGCAGTAATAGGAGGTCCTCTCGCCTGGATGAGATTATCAATAATTGGTGCTGCACCAACAGAATTGGCAGCTGCAGGTATGGCAGCAAAAGCATTGGGTAAAGAATTGACAAGTCCTGATTATGGTATGATGGAATTTGCAAATGCAACTTGGGTTATGGGACTTAACGGTTCTGCATGGTTGTTGTCAACTGCATTATTTTCACATAAAATTGAAGGCTTAACACACAGAATATCTGGCGGAGATCCGAAAAGAGTTGGAGTATTAATGATATCTGCTATGTGTGGAGCTTTTGCATATCTATTTGGCAATGAACTAAAAAAAGCACTAAATCCTGCTACTGTACCATTTGCAGTATCTGGTATCAGTGCGGCTATAGCGATGTATTTTCTGGAAAAGTTTGCAAGGAAACATCCAAAGCTTGGTGAATACAATCTTGGAATAGCAATGATTATAGGCATGGCGTGCGCAGTAATATATAAAAGAATAGTTGCTTAAGGAGAGAATAAAATGAGTAAAGAAAATTTAACATACGATCAAAGCTTTACAAAACCCATAATTAAATATGGAATGATAACAAACCTTTTGGGTGTGCTACTAAGCTTTGTACCATCATTTGTATTATTATTTGTATATGATATATTCCCTGGTGTAAGTAATATACTTTCTGGATGGGTGCTGATAGTATCTATATATGGAATATATGCTATTGTTGAACCGGTATCATATTTTCCTATCTTAGGTTTACCGGGAACATATATGTCCTTCCTGGCCGGTAATATCGGCAACATGCGTGTTCCCTGTTCAGCAATTGCTCAGGAAGCAGTTGGTGTAACTCCCGGAAGTAAAAAAGCTGAACTAGTATCAACATTAGGTATCGCCGGCTCAATTATTACAAATATGATAGTTGTAACAATAGCAGCAGTTGGCGGAGCCGCTTTAATGAATGCCTTCCCGCCAATAGTTATTGAGGCGTTTACCTATGTATCACCGGCAATCTTCGGTGCAATATTTTCACTGTATGCATCTAAGAAAATCGAATATGGTGCTTTTGCATTAATAGTTGTAGGAATTATGCTTTTAGTTATAAAAGTATTGCCTACGTATGTTATGATACCTGTAGCAGTATTTAGCACAGTATTCTTTGCATTCAAGACTCATGACATGAGGAACAGAAAAAATAAATGAAAAACCACCAAATGAACATAAGAAGCTTTTCTTCTCTTTAGAATGAATAATATTATTATTTAGGAGGATAATTTAATGCAGGAACTTATTAAAAATGTAATGGATGAAGTTGTATTATGGAGAAGGGATTTACATCAAATTCCCGAAATAGGCAACGACCTTCCGAAAACCAGCGCATATGTAGCAAAGCAGCTTGATAAAATGGGAATATCCTATACAAAGGGAGTGGGTATTGAACATGCAATTGTAGCGGCAATACAAGGAATTAAAGAAGGTCAGGGAAAAACAATAGCACTTAGGGCAGATATGGATGCTCTTCCTGTAATTGAAGAAACAGGTCTTCAATTTGCAGCCAAAAATGGTAACATGCACGCGTGCGGTCATGATGCTCAT
>JAGOIH010000195.1 GCA_017995755.1 Sedimentibacter sp.
ACCTGCTCAGGGTGTTTAAGAATTCTTACTTTATTAGCAATTGCTGATTGTGACTTGCCGAGTTTTTCAGCCAGCTGGGACTGGCTTAGTCCGAATTCCCTGGTTAGTCTTTCGTAGGCTGCTGCTTCCTCTATAAAATGCAGGTCCTCTCGCTGCAAATTTTCAATCAGGGACATAGCTGCGGATTCTTCTTCCTTAACTTCGATAACCACTGCGGGAATTGTATCCAGATTAAGCATTTTTACAGCCTTATACCGCCTTTCTCCCGCTACGATTTCATAAATATCATCATAGATTTTTCTTACCGTAATAGGCTGTATAATTCCATAACTCTTTATAGACTGACTTAATTCCTCCAATGCTTTTTCATCAAAATTTTTTCTCGGCTGATTCTTGTTAGGTATTATTTTGTTAACATTAATATGGACAATATTATTGAGCATTTTCTCCCCCTTATTTTAACGGATCCTTGCTTGGTTTCCCGGCTTTTCTCGGATACCTTGTATTTGTTGGTTCTATCTTCTCTATTATAACAATTTTTCTGATAATATCAGTAGCCGGAATAGAAATTTCTTTAATTTCTTTAATTTTTCCGCCAAGTTTCTTAATTGCGTTGTCGGAATTTGAAATTTCCTGGGAAATATTGTCGCTTTTATAGGCTGCGAAATATCCTCCAACCTTTACAAATGGAATGCAATATTCACTTAAAACATTAAGGGGGGCCACCGCTCTTGAAACACATATATCGTAGCATTCCCTGAGTTCTTTATTTTGACCGTAATCTTCGGCTCTTCCGTGAATAAGGTTTACATCGCTTAAATCCAAAGCTTTTGTCACTTGGGACAAAAAGTCTATTCTTTTTTTTAAACTGTCCAGCAGCGTAATTTTATAATTGTCATTGACAATTTTAAGGGGCAGCCCCGGAAAACCTCCGCCGGTGCCTACATCAATCACGGTTTTCTTTTCGTTAATATTATTTTCATTCAATAGAAGAACGCTGTCGATAAAATGCTTTATATATATTTCCTCATCATCCTCTATGGATGTAATATTTATTTTTTTGTTCCATTCCTTTAAAATGTCCCTGTATAAAGCAAATTTACTGTCAATATCTTTATTATAGGGTAATTTAAGCAGGCTGAAACCCTCTTCCAATGTTTTTATCAAAGTGAACTCCTTTATTTTTGATTATGGGTCATAAGGTAAATTAAAAGAACATTTATATCTGCAGGTGAAACTCCTGAAATTCTGGAAGCCTGGCCTATGGAGTCCGGCTTTATTCTGTTAAGTTTCTGCCTTGCTTCAATTCTTAGACTTCCTACATTATCGTAGTCTATGTCTTTGGGAATTTTTTTGTTCTCAAGTTTTTTAAACTGGTCTACCTGGGCTATCTGCTTTTGTATATAGCCTTCATATTTTATTACTGTTTCCACATAATCCTTTGTTTCTTTCCTGAGTACAGGTCTTTCCCTATCCAAAAATAATGTGTTGTCATAATCCAGTTCCGGCCTTCTCAATAAATCAAAAAGGTCTGTAGGAAATTTTAATGCAGAACTTCCCATATTTTCCAAAGCTTCGTTTATTTCAGCTTTGGGTGTTATTTTAATACTTTTTAATCTTTCTATCTCATTTTCAATTCTTTGTTTTTTATCCTTATATCTTTTATATCTTTCTTCTGTGACCAATCCTACATCATAGCCTTTTTGCGTAAGTCTTTCATCAGCATTGTCCTGTCTTAAAATAAGCCTGTACTCTGCCCTTGATGTCATCATTCTGTAGGGCTCATTTGTTCCCTTGGTAACCAGGTCATCGATCAGCACTCCTATATAGGCTTCTGAACGGTCCAAAATCAAAGGGTCTCTTCCCTTTAGGCTTAAATATGCATTTATTCCCGCCATCAAGCCTTGTGCAGCGGCTTCTTCATAGCCAGAGCTTCCATTTATCTGTCCTGCAAAAAATAAATTTTTAATGTTAATTAATTCAAGGTTCAGCTTAAGCTGGGTCGGGTCGATGGCATCATATTCAATAGCATAGGCAGGCCTCATAATTTCTGCATTTTCCAGGCCAATCATTGACCTGTACATTTGAATCTGTATTTCGTAAGGAAGAGAGGTAGACATACCCTGTATATACATTTCCTTTGTATCGAGCCCTTCAGGCTCAATAAAAAGCTGATGTTTTTCCTTGTCTGAAAATTTTACCACCTTATCTTCCAATGAGGGGCAGTACCTTGGTCCAACGCTTTTTATAACACCCCCGTAAAGAGGAGATCTATCTAAATTCCTCCTGATTAATTCATGAGTTTCTTTTGTAGTGTAGGTAACATAGCAGGGCACCTGGTCAATATTTATTTCATCATTCATGAATGAAAAAGGTATTATTTCATCATCGCCTGTTTGCAATGCCATCTTCCGGTAATCAATCGAATCCTTGTGTATTCTTGCAGGTGTTCCCGTCTTGAATTTTACAAGCTCAATCCCCAGATCCATTAATGAACCGGATAATTCATTTGCAGGAGCCAGACCGTCAGGTCCCGATGAATAGTTCAGCTCACCCATATAAATTCTTCCCTTTAAATATGTTCCTGTAGTAACTATGACAGCTCCAGCCCTGTAGTATGCTCCAAGCTTGGTATATACATTGAAGCTTTTATCCTCGTTTAAACTTATTTTCGTTGCTTCGGTCTGAATAACTCTTAAATTCTTCTGGTTCTCAATCGTTTTTTTCATTTCAGTATGATACTTTTTTTTGTCTGC
>JAGOIH010000196.1 GCA_017995755.1 Sedimentibacter sp.
GCAGTGATAAAGGGCAGATTGATTGTTGTTGTCATTGCGCTTGATAATTCCTTCTTTGCACCCTCAGCTGCTTCTTTCAGTCTTTGAAGAGCCATTTTGTCTTTTCTTAAGTCAATTCCGTTTTCTTTCTGGAACTGGTCTGCTAAGTAATTTATAACCACCTGGTCAAAGTCGTCTCCGCCAAGTCTGTTGTTTCCTGCTGTAGCTTTAACTTCAAATACGCCTTCCCCTATTTCAAGTATTGAAACGTCAAATGTACCGCCTCCAAGGTCGTAAACCATGATTGTCTGCATATGTGTTTCTTTATCGATACCGTATGCCAGTGCTGCAGCCGTTGGTTCATTTATAATTCTTTTTACTTCCAGTCCTGCAATTTTTCCTGCATCCTTTGTAGCCTGTCTCTGGCTGTCTGTAAAGTATGCCGGTGTAGTGATAACTGCTTCAGTAACCGGTTCACCCAGATAGCTTTCTGCATCTGCTTTTAATTTTTGAAGTATGAATGCTGAAATTTCCTGAGGTGTGTATGTTTTGTTGTCAATAACAATTTTTCTGTTGGAGCCCATGTCTCTTTTTATTGATGATATTGTTCTGTCCGGGTTTGTAACTGCCTGTCTTTTGGCTGTTTCTCCCACTAATCTTTCTCCGTCTTTTGTAAATGCCACGATTGAAGGTGTGGTTCTTTTGCCTTCCACATTGGCTATAACAACGGCTTCGCCGCCTTCCATAACTGATACACAAGAGTTTGTTGTACCTAAGTCAATTCCTATAACTTTGCTCATTATTTTCCTCCATTTATATTTATATATGTTTTATTATTATATTTTTTTTGCTTTTTTTAAATGCGCAATACTTGTTACGCAGTCTCAATAACCAATTTATCTATTTGGGGACATTCCTCTGACTGCAAAGACTATCCCCCCGGTAGAGGTGTGTCCCCATACCTTGAACGTCACTTCTTACAAATTCTGACCATTGCCGGCCGTAATAATTTGTCATTAACAGTATATCCTTTTTGAAGAACATCAATTATTATTCCGTCATCGTGTTCTTCACATTCTTCAAATGCCACTCCATGGTGAAGATTGTAGTCAAATGGTTTGTAGAGTGCTTCTATTTCCTTCAATCCCTTTTTGCTTAGTATACCCATAAGCTGATTATAAACCATAACTACGCCTTCCTTGAAATTGTCTGTTTCTGACGTATCTGCTGCTATTGCCCTCTCCAGGTTGTCAATTACGGGAAGCAGGTCGCAGATTACACCGGATACCGCATCACTGTATGTTGTAAGTTTTTCTTTTTCTTTCCTGTTTTTATAGTTTAAGTAGTCTGCCTGAAGTCTCAGTAGTTTGTTATTAAGGGCTTCTATTTCTTCATTTTTCTTTGTTAATTCTGCCGCAGCATCTGCATTTCCTTTTGCATTCTGCCCTTCCTTAGCTTCTGCTGTACCATCTGCCTTTTGACCGTTGGCAGCTTTTTTTGCTTCCGCTTTGCCGTTTATATTGTTATTATTTGTTTCTGAAGATGTTTTTTCTGTCTCTTCCAATTCTTTCTCAATTCCTAATTCCTGTTCATCTTTGTTAATCTCATCATGCTTCTTGAATCTCGCCATTTCTTCACTCCTTGTTTTCACCGTTAAAGTTTTGACTGATTATTTCGTTTATTGCATCCGATATGGACTTAACGGTTGAAATTACATTGTTATAATCCATCCTTGTGGGCCCTATAACCCCGATTCTTCCGATAAGCTTTCCATTGAATTTATAGGTTGCCGTTATAAGGCTGCATTCCTTTAATTCCAGATTCTCATTTTCACTGCCTATGCTTATGTCTAAATCATTCTCGCCTGTATACTGCAGCAATTTTGCAACGCTGTTCTTATCTTCCACAAATGAAATAAATTCTCTTGCTTTAACTACATCATTATATTCGGGCAGGTCAAGAATATTTGTTATCCCGTCCGAAAATACATTTACTTCTTCAAATTTTGCTATCTGCTCCATTAAATATGGCAGAAGCTCCATCAATGCATCTGTATTTGATTCTCTGACATAGTACAGGTCCTTTATTAAGCTTTCCTTAATTTTGTCAATATCCTCCAATTTGCAGCCGTACATCTTTTCGGAAAGGGATTCTGATATTTTATCAAGCTGGTCATAAGGTATTGGGCTGTTTAATCTCATCATTACCTGCTTTACAATATTTGTCTGCAGTATTATGATCATCAATACCTTGTTTTCCGAAACCGGCACTAACTGAATTCTTTTAATTACAGATTGCTTAAACTGAGGTGCAACTACAAATGATGTGTATTTTGTAAATTGAGACAGGATTCTGACTGAATTTTTGAATACCTCATCCAATTCGTTTGATGTTTCCTCAATTATTTTCCTAAGCTCTCCAAAATTCGGATTTTTTGAAGTTTTAACCTTTCTCCATAAATCATCCACATAGTATCTGTAAGCTTTATCTGTTGGTATTCGTCCTGATGAAGTATGAGGCTGAACTAAATAACCCATATCTTCCAAATCAGACATTTCGTTTCTGATGGTAGCAGGGCTTACTCCAAGTTCATATTTTTTTGAAATTGTCCTTGAGCCGACTGCTTCGGCATTATCAATGTAACTGGAGATAATTGCCTTTAATATCTTAACTTTTCTCTTGTCCAGGGACATTTTCTCACTCCTTTTCTTTTGTTAGCACTCTCATCGATTGAGTGCTAACCCATAATATAAAGATACTACTTGTGA
>JAGOIH010000197.1 GCA_017995755.1 Sedimentibacter sp.
TACAGATTATACTATATAGGAAATTTTATTTCAACAACTTTTTTCTAATTTCGTATATACTTATGCCGGCTGCCACTGATGCATTGAGAGATTCTGCTTTTCCTGTCATTTTTATGGTTATAGCAATGTCTGAATTGTCAATAATATTTTCTGAGACTCCCTGGGCTTCATTTCCTATTACCAGACAAATTTTATTTCTATTTTCAATGTTATCAAAAGTATATTCAGAGTCAACCACTGTTGATACTGTGTAAAACCCTCTATCCTTTAAAATGTTTAAAATTTTTAAATCATCTTCTGAATGTATAAAAGGAACTCTGAAAATTGCCCCTGCAGAAGCACGGACAACCTTTGGATTATAAATATCAACACACCCCTTATTTGCCATTAAAGCAGCAGGCCCGAAGGCATCAGCAATCCTTATGATTGTTCCCAAGTTGCCTGGGTCTTGAATCCTGTCGCACATAATTATGAAATTATACTTATCAATAACATCATTTTGCACTGTGGTGTTTTTATTGATTATCGCAAGTACTCCCTGTGCATTTACAGTATCGGCTGCACTTTCAAATACTTTAGCCGAGCATACTGCTGTATTGTTTTTATCCACGGAATCAATGAGTTTCCCCACTTCGTATTTATTCAGTACTTCTTCGCTTACAAGCAAAAGCTTTATATCTGCCCCCTCATTGACAGCTTCAAGAACAAACTTTATTCCCTCCACAACAAAAGCACTTTCTTCATCGCGGAATTTCTTTAAATTCAGATTTCTTGCATATTTAATTTTGTTATTTTCTTTGCTCGTAATAATATCCATATTACACCTTAATAAATTATTTCAGGAACATTGCTTCTTTTTGCTGTTCAATCCATCTCGCTGATTCCTGCATTGTTGTTTATGTAGTAGTTAACCTTCAGCGGGTAATCACATTATAGCACTTCGAAATTAGTTTGAATATATAATATATTTTGCATAGTCGAAGTTTCGTTAACAACACGCTTATTCGCTTCACTGATGCATATTTGGACTCCGCGGAATAGGGTTAGAGTATACAAAAAGACTGTAATTATACAGTCTCAAGGTATTTACCAATGAAGTCTTTAATTTAATTCAGGGTTAGGACATCTTTACCTGCTCAACCAAGCTTGTAAATCCTGCAGGGTCGTACACTGCCATTTCTGAAAGCATTTTTCTGTTAATTTCAATGTTGTTAGTTTTCAGCAGATTGATGAATTTGCTGTAAGACAATCCGTTTTGTCTTGCTGCTGCATTAATTCTTGCAATCCACAATTGTCTGAATTCCCTTTTTCTTAACTTTCTTCCTGCATAGGCATATGAAAGTGACTTCATAACTGCCTGGTTTGCTGTTTTATATAATTTACTCTTTGCTCCGTAATATCCTTTAGCAAGTTTCAATACTTTTCTATGGTTTTTCTTGGCATTTACAGCACCTTTTACTCTTGCCATTATAGTTCCTCCTTAATGTTATATTTTAATATGGAATTAATTTACCTATTCTTTTTTCGTCAGCTTGTGATACCAATGTGCCTTGTCTTAAATCTCTTATTGATTTAGAAGCTTTTTTACCTGTAAAGTGGTTTTTCCCTGACTTTGATCTTTGTATTTTACCGCTTCCGGTCTTTCTGAATCTCTTTGCGGCTGATCTGTTAGTTTTAATTTTTGGCATAACTTTTCCTCCTTAATGTTATTTTTTAGGTGTCAAAAACATAGTCATATTTTTGCCTTCAACAATCGGAAGTTTATCTATAGTAGAATATTCCGATGTCATTTCAGCAAATTGCATCAAAACGTCTCTGCCCATGTCCATCTTCCCCAATTCTCTTCCTCTGAAACGCACAACAACTTTAACTCTGTCGCCTTCTTCCAGGAATTTTGATGCATTCTTAGCCTTGACAGCAAGGTCATGATCTTCAATATTTGGTGTCATCCTAATTTCTTTGACATTAATTACTTTTTGTTTCTTTTTGGATTCCTTCTCTTTTTTTGCCTGAGCATATTTATATTTACCATAATTCATAATCCTGCACACCGGCGGTTCTGCATTAGGCGATACATTCACCAAGTCAAGCTTTTTGCTTTCAGCAATCTTTAAAGCCTCTTTCGTACTAATAATGCCAAGCTGGCTCCCATCAGAGTCAATGACTCTTACTTCTTTTTCACGAATTTGCTCGTTGATTTGAAGTTCCTTAATAATCTATCCCTCCTTTAATTCTTAAAAAATATATTTTATATTCTTTTTATTTTATTTCCAATCAGGTCATAAAAAAAACAGCAATCTTCACCGCTGCCTAAAAAACACAAATTATTGCATTTATTTTTAACCATGCCGGCAGTTCTAAAAACGCCGCAAGGTGAGAAGCGGTTACTTCTTCTTGAACACTTAATCAGTATATACAACATAACAATAAATGTCAACAATTATTTATTTATTTATGTCATAACTTTTTTTGTAATGGAAAAGATAAATCTATAGTAAAAATTATAGTTAAAAAATTCCGACATAAGGAGGTAACATGAAAATTAAATTTTTCCCTTTAATAGTTTTCTTAGTTGTAAATATTATTATATTTACAGCCGCGCCTCAAAATATCAAATTACCATTATTATATATAACACCCTTGATAATATACACACTATTTATTACAAAAGCAGTGATAAATTTAAGAAGCAAAGAGAAAAGCGATGACGACATGGAGGTAAATGAAATGGCATCCACCA
>JAGOIH010000004.1 GCA_017995755.1 Sedimentibacter sp.
AATACCCTACTTCAGAAGTTTTCAATTTTATAAAAAATTTCAAAGCCACAAAATCCGATAGAAATTACATTAATACTACAACTTATACTGATTTTATTAATGATTTTTCAAATATAACGGGGCTTCCCCTTACAAATTATTTTCTGACGGAAACTCATATAAAATCAATATTTAAGTATAAAATATAAATCAAATTCATATATGTACTAAAAGGCTGCCGATTTCATTATGAACTACAGCAGCCTCTTGATTTTATTTAGTTAACACCATTTTTGAATGTCTGATACCAAAGTCAGGTACTATTTTAAAAAAATTCAAATGGTTTTTTTATATTCTTCCCTTAACATTGACATTAGGTGCAAATCAAAGTATTCATTATCTTTTTTAGCAGAGTTTCTCATTACCCCTTCATATTTGAACCCTAGTTTTAAATACAGCTCTCCGGCGGCATTTCCTGTATAATGGTCCAATGATACCCTTTCCATTTTCAGCTCATTGAAACAATAATCAAGCAAAAGCTCCATGCATTCTCTTCCGTAGCCCTTCCCCAAATACTCCTTTTCGCCTATATATATCCGGGTTATATCTATTGAATCAAATTCTTTTGAAATTTTCGACAGATAAATTCTTCCTATGGGTTTGTTTTTATGGATAATTGTATATTGCTCGTTTGAGGGATCCTGCTCTCTTAAAATAAATTCTCTTACAACTTCCTCGTATGTCCGCTCTTTGTTTATGGTCAAAAATTCCTTTACATAATCCTGCTGCTCCCATCTAGTAAATATTTCACAATCATCAAAAATACTTTTTCTGATTAAAATATTTTCAGATTCCATTTTTCCTCCGTAGATTTGAAATTTTGCAGTAAAAACGATAGGTTTTATTGCATCTTGTATTTATTATACGCTTTTATGACGGTTTTTTCAAGCAAATAGCTGTTTTCCTCCACTATTCCCTTGAGTCCCATAACAACGAGCAAAAAATACAAATAGTTCTTATATATATGTATTATAAATATAAAGAAAGTTATAAAAAAGGCATTGGTCATGGTAATGTATCTCGAAACAGCCTTAACATCCAAAAAAACCTCTAAAATAGCTTTGCAAATATTTCCTCCGTCTAAAGGCACAAGAGGAATCAAATTCATGTATGCCAGGAACAAATTCATATTTGCAAACCTTAAATATTCCGTATTCCTAAACCCAAAATACAGAATTAAATTGCATACTGGGCCTGCGAAAAACAAAATGATTTTTTTAGCTTGTGATACAGTTTCCAAATGTGCATTTATATTTAGCCCGAACAAAGTGATTCTTACCTTTGTAAACCTTATATTCAGTAAAATTGCAGTAAACAAATGGGCAGCTTCATGGGCTGACAGTGCAATGATTAAATGCATTTGCCAAAAGTTTTATTCTGTCAAGTCAAATAGTGATGAAGGATTTATTGAAGCTCCATCCTCCCAAACTTCTATGTGAAGAATCATTTTTTCTTCGCTAAGGGCTCCTATTACATCCCCTTTAGATATATTGTCGCCCTCTTTAACAAAAGCCTCATTTATTTTCCCGTAAATAAATGTCTTATCTTCATTTTGTATTATTATATAGCCTGAAAGCTTTTCATTATTGCCCAATGATATTACTCTTCCTTCCGTAAGAGCCTTAACAGACTGGGTATCGGCCTTAATGTCTATCCCGTGATTGTAATATGATACCTCATCAGTCTTATTCAGTCCATATTTCCTGTAGAGGGTCCCCATGACAGGTTTTGCATCCGCCTTGCCTACAAGAGGCAATTTATCAATTGCAGCGGAAAAGCCCTCACTAATGGTATCCCTTACTTCCAATAATTCAATGCTTGCACTCATTTTTTTATCTGCTACTTCTATGAACTTTTCAGATAAATCCGAGTTTATATTTTTTGTTACTATAACGGCCGCAACCAGTACTATGCTGAAAATGACCTGCAACGCCAGTTTCTTGTTAACTTGATCCTTTCTTTTGATGCTGAGCCTTTTTTTTGTTATTTTATTCATTTCACCACCCCTTCCAATACATTTTATTAATGTGTTACAAGCTTTATTACAAAATAAAAAAACTTTTGTCCATGTTTAATCAACTGACAAAAGTTTGCTTACGCAAGAAAGGATTTACTTGTTTTTATCTCAGGTTCTTAATTATGCCGCCTATTTCGGTTTTCAGAAAACTGCTATCCAAAAGCATTTCATGCTTCATATTCAAATATCCGGGGTTTTCTTCTATTATTGATGAAGCCGGTGTTTCTGTCAGTCTTTCAATATCGCCTGCTTTCATCATAAGACCTTTTTTAGCGCTTTTCCTGTTATACTTATTGATTACAAGAACAAAATTAACGGCCTTTGAAGAAATGGTTTTATCTGAGTTTATTTCTCTTATACAGGAAAAATCATTACTGTTTATTGTTATTGCATTATTGACCTTTGAAAGATCAACATAGGATGATGTTAATTTATCTGCATCAATTATAACATAGTCGTAGCCCTCTATGCTGTCAAGCAGGCTTTTGAATGATTCCCTGTCAAGCTCATTTATTTTGCCGGCTGCCCTGGGGCTCGGTAAAAGTGATAAATTTTCATTAATTTCAATAATGCCTTGTTCCAGGGTGCATGTTTTTTTCAAAACATCAACCGAGTCATAAATAACATCCTCGTTCACATTCAAATATTCAGCCATCTTGATTTTTCCTGCTGATAAATCCGCCATAAGAACCTTTTTCCCTGACCTTGCAAGCTCAAGAGACAGTTTTATGCCTATTATTGTTTTACCTATGTTATTTTTTTGTGAACCTGTTAATACAACATTCATCTTTGATCTCCTCTATTTCCACATTGCTAACTATAAGAAAAATGATAAAAACATGAGTGAACATTTGAAGTACACGACTATAACTCTTAGCGAATAAAGGCTAAAAATCCGTTAAGCAGCTTGCACTGTTTGAACGAAGTGAGTTTGCAAGATGTAGGATTTTTAGGCGTGATGAGCTAATAGAATTATTAGTGTCCGAAACCGTGAGCGGTATTTTTATCATTTCCCCGCCACTGTGATTTCTAATGTTAGGGCATCTTTGTACTATTTATTTTCAGGTACTCGCCTATAACCTCTCTGACTATGGGAATTGGATAACGTCCCGATCCTCCTTCAAAAAGGACGCATGCCACTGCTATCTGAGGATCATCGTAAGGGGCAAATGCAACATACCAGGCGAAATCATCGTAGGTTTTTCCTGTTTCAGGATTAATGCCTTGATTTTGTGCTGTACCCGTCTTGCTGCCTACTTCAACCGGAAAGGAAGCATATGGTTTTGCACTATCGTCATATGAAACAAGTTTCATACCTTGTCTTACAACATCCAAATATTTGTCATCGGTCAGGGGAATTTTCTCTTCTTCTCTCAATGGAACATAGTCTGTTTTCTTTCCGTCATAAGTTTTTATTTCCTTTATCACGCTTACATTTCTCCTGTAACCGCTGGCTAGTGAGGATACGTAATTAGCCATCTGCAAGGTTGTATAGGCATTATTTCCCTGGCCTATGCTTATGTTTAAATTATCTCCCACTGTCCAGGTTGCCTGGTTTATAAATGAATATTTAATTATATCCACCAGGGGTACATAGTTGTCGTTTGTTTTGTCAGGGTTTAAGTTTAAGGATAAAAGCCCTTCATAAACTTCACCCCTTGTCATTGGCTCTTCTCTGTCTATCCAGCTTACAATTTCCTCAACAATTTCGTTTTTCATCGATGAGTCGACAACAAAGCCGTCGTTAAGGTATCTTTCCACATTTGCCTCAAGAAATAACCGTAAATAAACTCGCATTCCGGATTTTTTCCCTTCAATGCTTGGTACACCTCCTGAAGCTTCCTGGGGTATGTCTATTTCAATTCCTGTTTTGGAATCTAATCCAAACTTGCCTGCCATATCTATTATATCCTCTGCGTCTACCTTCACTGTATGCTTTTGGTGGGTAGCCAGATTTTCTCCGAGCACTGTTGTCCAAAAGTAAAAGTTACAGGAATTCATTATTGCCTGATACATTGTCTGAGACCCGTGCCTTCCTCCAAACATATTGTGAATCCAGCAGCTGAAGTATCTGTCCCCTACCTTCATTGTTCCTGAACAATACACTGTGGTATTTGGATTAACCCCCTTTTCCAGCGCAGCCAAAGAGGTAATCATTTTAAATGTAGAACCCGGCTGTATTGCCGTCAACATTGATATGTTGTAAAGAGGCCTTGGAGCTAAAGGATTCTTGGAATCATTCAAAAGGCTGTTCCAGTTCTCCATGGTAATCCCCGTTGCAAACAAATTAAGGTCATAGGCAGGATAATTTGCCAGTGCTAAAACTTCATTTGTTTTTACATCAAGTGCAACCAAGGCTCCAGAATAGGCATTTTCATATTTGTCCTTAAAATGAAAATCTCCCCATTCGCTTTCAAATACACCGCCTTCCCGAATCTTTTCAAGCCCTTTCTTTAAGGATTCTTCAGCCTTTTTTTGAAGCTGAAGATCCACAGTTACAAATATGTCATCTCCCGGAACAGGTGCTTCGCTTGACACTGACCGTATAGTTCTTCCTACATTGTTTACTTCAACTGTTTTTCTTCCCTTTTCTCCTCTTAAATAATCTTCAAATTTTTCTTCAAGCCCGGTCTTGCCTATTATATCGTCAGTAGAGTAACCCTTTTCAACAACATATTCCTGTAATTCATAATCCTGGGCGATTTTACCCAGATAACCTATGATATGTGACGCACTTTCATACTGGGGATAATACCTGAGTGGTTCAATTTCAACATTTATCCCGTTTAGTTCGTGAGACCTTTCAGAAATCATTGCAACTGTTTTTTCCGAAATCCCGTAGCAAATGTCCACCGGATGGTATGAAAGGTAGCTTATCCTGTTATACCTTTCTCTTAATACCATCATGTTCCGCAATTCATAGTCATTTATTTCTTCATCTATTTCCAAAGATTCTCTAAGCATTTTAAAAACTTTCGATGCAGAGTAATCATCCATTTCATCATCATAAGTACTTACATTTTTTATAATCCATGCATTTTTATCCCGCAAAGGTGTGTATTCCCATTCAGCTATTGATATTGAAGGGTTTACATATTTTAATAGCTCTATTTGTGAAAAATATTTTATATTGTCATCTGTAACCAAATTGAATAAGACATCATAGTTTTTAAAGGCTAATTCTTTTACAAAAACATAGGCTGTTGTGCTGTAATCCATATGCTGCTGGTTGAAATATCTATCTCTGGTTTCTGTATCCGTATACTCAAATATGCCCGTTTCGCCCTCTTCAATAAATTTAACCGGCAGGTCGGGATAAATATCTTTCAGCCTGTCTATGAGAATTGCTCCCGGTTTTATATTTTCGGGTTCATGGTATACGGTCCTGAGTAAATTATCAATGGAGTTTTTCATTGTTAATATAACAAAATCATCCTTTGCAGATGTATTTAATGTTATTTCTTCATTGGAAGCATTCAGATTTCTTTTTATATTTTCATATTCTTCATCCTGCACGAAGGAAAATTCATTTAGCTTGATATTTTCTACCAATCCTTTTTGTTTTAGAAATTCATAGGAAAGCTTTCTTATTTTTGAATTGGAAAATAGACTTGATAAATATTTATTATTATTGATTAAAAGCTGGGCTGCTGCCTCTTCAGCACTTAAATTTTCCCTTAAATTGTTTTCGGAAAGCCAGATTTGTATGGGTGTTTTTTGCTCCGGCAATTCATTTCCATCTATAGAAACGCCATTAACAATTGGCTCAAGCAATTCTTCATTGTATTCAAAATTCTCACCCATTAATTGTATCGGAACTTCATCCTTTATGATTGCCGCATAAACCCTTTGTTTGGGAGAAAAATTTTCACCATACATAAAAATACTGAAATTCAGCCACTCATAAATGTTTTCTTTCACCCTTTCAATTACTTTTTCTTCAGCGGTCTGATAGGCAGCTGTTTCAATTTCTTCCGACTGGTCAGTATCGCTTTGAATAATTTCCACATTTTTATCAATGTAATCAAAAGTATCAAGTTCAATGGGGAATTCATCTATGGGTCTTTCCATATTTTCATCAAATATTTTAGACAATTTATATGATATATCATTAAAATCTTCAGCCTTTATTTCATCAGTGTACATCTGCACAGTAAAGCTTGACACATTGTCGGCAAGAAGCAAGCCGTTTCTGTCAAAGATTTTTCCCCTGGGAGCTTTTACAGGAATGTCCTTAATTTTCTTTATATCGGCAATTTGTCTGTAGTCCTGTCCTTCCACAATGGTTAAAACCGCCATCCTGAAACCTAAAATTATCAGCAGCAGGACTATAATCATGTATAAAATATTAAAACGATTTTTGAAAAACTTTATCATTCTATCATGCCTTTACATTAAATCTATCAGATAAATATATAAAAAATCTTAGTACAAATACCACAAGCACAGCATTTAATATTGTTTCAACAAGTATAGAAGGCAATAAGCCATGTGCGGACTGGACCCTGAATCTTAAAAAGAATAAAATAAGAAAGAGCAATAAATGCATTACTATGGTTGAAAGGCCGGCGGCAAGACTGTAAACAAGCTGGTTTTCCCTCAGCATTTCATCGCTTATGGTTCCTATTACTGCTCCTGTCAAAAAATAAATTAAAGCATATAAACCAAAGATATCATAAATCATTGCATCGTATAAAATCCCGGTCAAAAGACCCAGGGTCCCTCCGCTTACTCCATCTGTCAGCATTGCAAAAATCACCAGCAATATCAGGGAAATATTTGGAATAACATTGAAAAAATTAAAAAATCCCATTAATGATGTTTGTATAACAAATCCTGTAATTATCAAAGAGGCCATAAAAATGAACTTTTTCATATTTAAACCCTTAATCATTATTTCGTTAGAATGTACACTCTGCCTATCTTTGTTAAATCAACGGCAGGCTCAACTATAATTCTTAAGGTGGAGGCATCGGTTGTTTTGACAACATCTTTAACATCACCTATATAAATATCAGGAATATAGACTTCGCCGATTCCCGATGTAACAAGACTGTCTCCTGCCTTTGCACCTGCCTTGCTGTTGAAAAAATAACCTGTTATAGTTCCGTCAATACTGCCCTGAACAATTCCGCTTTCATCGTTTGCATTATTTTTGAAACTTACCTTGCATCTTTCATCTGTGACAGTAATGATCTTGGACCAGTCTGAAGAAGTTTCTGCAACAATTCCAAGAAGACCTATCTGTACTATGTTATCATCTGTTTTCACAGCTTGTATAACTATGTCGTTTTGCCGGATACCGTCATTTTCTCCCCTGTCTATGGTAAACCTGCTGAACCAGTTGGAATTATCAACAGCAATTACTTGTCCAACAACATAATCATAAGAAAGGCTCTTCCTCATTTCATATTCCGTTTTCAGAGCATCGGATTTATTGACGATATTTTCCAGCATCCTTACCTGGTCTCTGAGTTTATAGACGTTCTCGGTAAGCATGATGTTTTCTTCACGCATTTTCACAATTTCCTGTACGGAATAGAATGAATTTGTAAATGTACCACCTGCCTTGTAGGTAAGCTTTTGCAGACCTGCAATAAAGTTTCCAAAAAAGCCCAGGTTGGCTCCTTCCATCCTTCCGATTGATGACAATCCTATCATTATTATCAATATGAAAATTGTAAGAAAAAATAATATTTTCTTAAAATGCCTTTTTAAAAAATTCATTTATCCACCGCTATAAACTTTCACAGATTTTGCCTGCACCCAAAGCTACGCTCTGCAATGGATTATCGGCAATAAACACTTTTATTCCTGTTTCTCTTTCAATAAATATATCCAAACCTTTTAAAAGTGCCCCTCCCCCGCTTAAGTAGATTCCGTTGATGTAAATATCTGATGATAATTCGGGAGGTGTTCTTTCAAGAACCCTTTTTATGGCATTAACAATTGAATTTACCGTTTCGAGAATTGCTGCTCTTATTTCATCACTTGTTATGGTTATCTTCAAGGGAAGCCCCGACACAATGTCCCTGCCCCTTATTTCCATCATCTGATCGGCGTCTGCTTTGTTATTATCTTCTTTTTCAACTTTTACTTTTTTATCTTTATCTTTTTTACCCGCATCTTTATTAACTTCAATTGTTTCGGTGTACTTATCTTTATCCTCTTCTATGTTTTCGGCCTTACTTACATTCATGTCTTCAATTATTCTTTTGTAATAGTCCCTGCTTGCATTTCCAAGAACCTTCTTAATATTCTCGGCAGTAACAATACCTATGTCCATTTTATATTTACTTTTGACATAGTCTTTTATATTTAAATCAATATCATCTCCGGCAATCCTTAATGAGTCGCTTTCAACAATTCCTCCCAGTGATATTACTGCAATTTCCGTAGTCCCTCCTCCTATATCAACAACCATGTTCCCCACAGGCTGGTCTACCATGAGCCCTGCTCCTATTGCAGCTGCCATAGGCTCTTCCACAAGCTTAACCTTCCTTGCACCTGCATCATATGCCACTTCTTCCACTGCTCTTCTTTCAATTGAAGTAACGCCCACTGGAACACTTATCACGATGTTTGATTTAAAAAATCTTTTTTTGTTGAGGGCTTTTGTTATAAAATACTTTATCATTGCCCTGGTTATTTCAAAATCCGCAATAACGCCGTTTTGTAAAGGTCTTATGGCCCTTATGGTCTTGGGAGTTCTTTCAAGCATTGCTTTTGCATCAACACCTACGGCACATACTTCATATGATACTGTATTTAAGGCAACCACGGAGGGTTCATTTAAAGTTATACCCCTGCCGTTTACATATACTAATGTGTTTGATGTTCCTAAATCAATTCCGATTTTCTGAGTAAAAATATCAAATAGTCCCATTTATGTATCCTCTCATTTCTAAATTAAACCTTCTTCCTTAAAACTGAAATATACGCCGTCACCGATTATTATGTGGTCTAAAACCCTGATGCCTAAAATCTTGCCGCATTCATCCAGTCTGTTTGTCAAAACAACATCCTCATGACTGGGCTCGCATTCTCCGCTGGGATGGTTGTGAACAAGTATTATTGATGAAGCCAGGTTGGACACAGCTTCATGAAACACTTCCCTGGGGTGGACAATTGAACTGTTTAAACTCCCTACGGATATTTCAGAAACCTTTTTTACATTGTTTTTAGTATCCAAAAGCATTATTTTAAAATATTCTTTCCGGTAATACCTCATTTCTTCCATCATTATCACGGCTGCATCATCGGGAGAGGAAATCTTTACCTTTTCGATTTTTAATGTTGAAATTCTTTTGCTTATTTCTGCAAGAGCCATAAGCTTTGCAGCTTTTACATCACTGATTCCCTTGTAGGATTTAAATTTTTCAACAGTTCCTTCTGCAATATTTCGAAGTCCCCTGCCTTCTTCTTTTAATATCCTCTGGGAAAGCATAACGACATTTTCTTCCTTGGTTCCTGTCCTTAAAATCACTGCAATAAGCTCTGAGTTAGACAATGTATTAGCTCCATATTTCAAAAGCTTTTCCTGAGGCCTGTCGTCCACAGGTATTGATTTTATGGTATAATTAGTATTGTCCATTTTATCCCCCCCTATGCAATTATTTGTTTACAGCAGGTTTACAGAAAAATGTTCAGATAATAAATTGTTAAGCTTTGCGACCGGCAGCCCCTTTACATTGTTATAGCAGCCTTGTATTTCTTTTACAAGTAATTCTCCGTATCCCTGAATGCCGTAGGCTCCTGCTTTGTCTTGATACTCATTGGTTTTAAGATACCTTCTTATAAGCTCATCCTCAAGGCGGTTAAACACAACCTGAGTTTTTTCATAATCCAGAATTTTCTTTGAGTTTTCAGAATCAATTATGCAAATACCCGTATAAACATAGTGATTTTTTCCAGAAAGACGGCTGAGCATTTCATAAGCTTCAGTTTCATCCTTCGGTTTACCCATAATTCTGTCTGAATATACAATAGTATCTGCTGCTATTATCAATGCTTTTTCTTGGCATTTTGTATATATGTCCAGTGCCTTTTCAAAAGCAACCTTCATAACTGTTGTTTGAGGAAGCTCGAATGGATTTGCTTTTTCCTTTGTACCTGGTGCCATAATTGTTATGTCAGCATACCTTTTCAACATTTCAATTCTTCTTGGTGAGCTTGATGCCAATATAATTTTTTTCATGTTCATCCTTAAAGTTTTCTGTAAATTATTATCCCTGCAATAAGTCCGATTATTCCCGAAACAGTCAGGTTGGCACTGAAGCCGAATGTAAGAGTAAAAATATTCAAATCCAAAGTTGCCGGCCCAAAGCCGATTCCTTCCCCGTAATTAAGTATAGGAAGCGCAGTTGAAAATGCCTTGCCTAAAATAGTTCCTATAATGACAGATGTCAGTATAAGCAAAATAAAATAAACCGAACTCATTTTCCTCATTTTAAGCCTCTCTTCCAAGTTTTAACAAGGTTTTTTCCAAATTGTCAGTTACAAAAATAGCAGTGTATCCTACAAAGCATCCTGTAAAAATACTTACCAATGACAATATGGGCAGATAGTAGTACAAATTAAAAGTAGTAAACAGCATTGCAGCCACTGTTACCTGGGTTGTATTGTGGGCCATTGCTCCCAAAACGCTTATGCCAATCAGGCTGAAATAATTATTTAAATACCTGCAGCCTAATGACATTACAAGGGTGCTTACAATTCCGCTTGTCACACTGTAAATAAAAGTAATGGGATTTGTAGCAACAAGCATTAAAAGAATACTTCTTATTATCACAACAAGCAAAGCATCCTTGGGGCCGAATATAACAACTACCGACAATATTACAATATTTGACAAGCCCAGTTTTGCTCCGGGTGCAATGTAGGGCAATGGTATCATGCCTTCTATTATGCTTAGTATCAGCGCTGCTGCAGTCAAAAGCGACAAAAATATATATCTTTGTATTTTATTCATAGTATTCTCTCTCTAATCAGCAATGAAATCAATTTCATCGTTATCATTTTCGTCAATAATTTTTATAAACATTTTGTTTGGAAGGCACACAATTATTTCACCGTCACTGGATATTTTGCCCTGGGATATGCAGATTTTATCGGGACAGCTGGCATCGTGTATCCAGATTCGTCCATCTTCAATATGAACTACATTATAACCTTCCTTAGATTCAATTCTAATTTCATCCTTTATGCCGTCTGTTAAAACATATTGTCCGGCCAGCTGGTTGTCAGAATAAATATATGCGGTTTTACTGTTGCTTGCAACGGCAGTTTTACCACCGTATATAATTAAGAAAACATTTATTATAATTATGGCCGCAATAAGTCCTATATCATATTTGTTTATTTTCTTTTTCATTTGATCCCTAATCCTGTCGTAATAGATTTTATTTTATCACCATTCAGGCAATAATACAATGTTTTAAGAAAGTTTTAATAATTATTATTACCGGGCATTCCAGGTACATGGACATTCCTTATCCCGCTTTTTAAGGTATGTCCCTATTCCTCAGCTTTCTATAACCATAAAGTCGGTTACCAGTCTCGACAGTCTGCCGCTCTTGTCGAATCCGCAATAGGTAGGAAATGTTCCTTCATTCCAGCCGCTGGCAAAGACGACTATGTTCAGTCCTTTTTCTTCATCCATAATAATATCTGCACAGGAATTTCCGCTTTGTCTTACCGCATCCTTTACTTTTATTTCATAGGCTTCTAATTCTTCTTCGCTCATTATATCGAGCATTTCCATTACTTTTTCATCCATGAAGCATCCCAAGCCGTTTTCAACTTCATATCCCATAAATTCATCCCGGCTGAAGGCTTTTGCGGATTCACCTTCAAATAAAGCCATTTCCCATTTAACCGGCTCATTTTCATTAATTCTAAGCTCTGCAGCCACAGTTTGTTTTTTTCTTTTTTCAGCTTTGCCTACATATACATTTACTCTATATGTTCCCGGTTTGACATGCTCTGAATAACATTCATCATCATACAATAGTATGGGATCTGTTGCAATTATTCTGCCGGTCAGCAGCTTTAGCCTGCCCGCTTCGATTCTTTCAATATTCATCCTGCCAAATTCCGAATCGGCTATTTGTGTATTACCCTTTGTAATATTTAGAACATCTAAGTTAATATACATGCCAGCACCTTCTTACTTCTTACTTTTTTCTTTCATTTAGTATTTTCGTCAATTCATCCATAAATGTGTCAATATCTTTAAATTTCCTGTACACTGAGGCAAATCTTACATATGCCACGTCATCAGTGCCTTGAAGTTCGTTCATGACCAATTCTCCGATTAATTCTGTAGAAACTTCATTTTGAAATGTATTGTACAATTGTTTTTCTACCTTGTCCGCTATTTGTTCAATTTGTTCAAGACTTACAGATCGTTTGTCGCAGGCACGGATAAGACCGTTTATTATTTTATCTCTGTTATAGCCCTGTCTTGTGCCATCCCGTTTAATTACAACAATTTGAGTTTCTTCTATTTTTTCGTATGTTGTAAAACGATGTCCGCATTCTATGCATTCCCTTCGACGTCTGATTTTGAATCCGTCATCGGTAGGCCTTGTATCAATAACCTTGCTTTCCGTATAATTACACTTTGGACATCTCATATTTTCCTCCCTCCTGGGTGACATTCCCTGATAGTATGACTAACTATGGTTGACCGTCAATCAAGTGTGATCCCATACTACAGCTTGCTCATGAATCTTTCGTCATTAATAACAAATCTTTCGTGGGTACCTTCACCTATCATTTTGTCTTCATCATATGCTGTTACTTTAAAAACCAGCCTCTTTCTGTCTATATCAATGAGTTCCGCCTCAGCCCACACTTTTTTGCCTATTCTCGTTGCACTCATATGTTTTATATTAACCATGGTTCCAACGGTTGAGTATCCTTCCTGCAGATAATCCTTCACTGCATTCATGGAAGCTGCTTCCATAAGCCCAATCATCATAGGGGTTGCAAACACTTCAGCAGCGCCGCTGCCGAAAACTCTCGCCGTATCTTCCATTTTAACAATTTTCTCTTCCTTGTATTTTAAACCCTTGGATAAGTTTAATTCCATTACATCCTCCCAACATCCATTTTTCTTATTATACAATAAAATTATCAAAAATAAAAGAGGTTTTGAAATCAAAACCTCAAACACTTATAAATCGATTCTACTGTTTATGCTAACCAGTAAAGAATTACAAAAGTAATAAGCGAACATTTGCAGGCACGATTATAATACTTTGCGAATGAAGGTTAAAAACTCGTTAAGCAGCTTGCATTGTTTGAGCGGAGCGAGTTTGCATGCTTTAGGTTTTCAGCCTGAGCTTTAGAATTTATTCGTGTCCAAAACCGTCAGCGGTTATTTTTGTTATTTTTATTGTCTTTTCAAAGCTTCAACCGGAGGAAGATTCGATGCGTTTATTGCCGGATAAACACCAAACAGCAATCCTGTAACCAAAGCAACAAATACAGCTATCTGTACCGACTCAAAGCTTACTACTGCAGAAAGCCCGTATCTTGCCACAATACTTACCGCCCAGGCACCAAGTAATACTCCTGCAAAACAACCGATTATGCTTACATAGACTGCTTCCAGCAAAAACTGTATCAATAAATCTTCCTTCTTTGCTCCCAGTGCTCTTCTTACTCCTATTTCGCTGGTTCTTTCAGTAACAGCAACGAGCATTATATTCATAATTCCTATACCGCCTACCAGGAGCGATACCGCCGCAATGCCCCCAAGGAGTACAGTCATTATTCTGTTTGCCTGGTCTGCTTCCTTAACTAAATTATTTAAACTTGTAATTGTAAGAGGCTCTTCACCTTTTTCAAATACATTTTCGTCCTGGCCGGGTATACCGGGTTCTTCAGGCATGGGTTTTTCAGGCATGGGCTCCGTAGGCATCGGTTCTTCTATTGGCATATCTGCCGGCATGTCTCCGGGCATATCTCCTCCATCACCTGGCGGCTGCTCTCCTTGTCCGTTATCCGGTTTAATGTTGCTTCCTAAACCCACCTTCCTTTTATATATTCTCCCCAGCTGAACCATTGCCAATTCGGCATCTTCTGCGCTGTTGGATTTTGCCCATATTTCAAGTATATCTCTTTCATTTGTAATTTTCATTGCAGAAGTGTAGGGTATTACAATTTTGTCATCAATACCATCACCCTTGCCTTCTCCCTTTTCTCCCAAAACACCTACAATTCTGTAGTTTATGCCGTTAATTTTCATGGTTTGGCCTACAGGGCTTCTTCCGTTAAGAAGTGAATTGGCAACATTGTATCCTAATACCACAACCGGGGATCTTTGTTTTACATGCAATGATGTAAAAAAGTTTCCGCTTATAACAGGATGGTCCTTTATCTGAGGATAGTTTTCATTCACTCCCACAATATTCATTTCACTTTCATCTCTACGCCATCTTATGGGTGTGTCTTCTGTATATAAGACCGGAGTAGCATATTCAATGCCGGATACCCTGTCAGGAAGTGTTTCTGCTTCTTCTATTTCAAATTTTACATTTTCCGCATTTGATTTTATAACAATAACATTTTCGCCTAAGCTTTCAAATTGTGCTACTATAGATCTTCGTGCCCCCTCGCCTATGCCCGTCAGGCTGATTACAGCAGCCACTCCTATGGATATGCCGAGTACTGTCAAAAACGTCCTGAGCACATTTGATGTTATGCCGTCTAATGCCATCATTGCAGAAAATTTCAACCTTACCAAAAGGTTTGAAAAATTCTCTCTGTCTTGCATTATCATCGCTTCACCACTCCTTAAATTGTGCCCGGCAGGATTGAATCATTCCCGGGTATAGACTGACTGGGCATCAAATCTTTAGTGGAGCCTGTAACAACAAGCTGCCCTTCTTCCAGGCCGCTTAAAACTTCCACATACATATCATTCATTAAGCCTGTTTCAATTTCAACTATTTCTACCTGGTTTTCTCCCGTAAGGATTTCAACCTTTTGTTTTCCGTCTTCTTCAAATACAGCTTCAATGGGAACTAGCAGCGTATCCAAGGATTCTCCCGAGTCAACGAAACAATTAGTGTTCATGCCGGGCCTCAATCCTTCCCTGCCTTCCACTTGTATCTGCACATTGTATATGGTCTTTCCGGTGCCGTAATCTGTATATGAATCCAGTCTCATGACCTTGCCCTGGAATGTTTCTCCCGGGAGAGCATCAACAGTTACCGTAACAGGTGCGTCCTGGGCTACATACATCACATCCAAATCTGAAACTGTAGTGTAAATAAACATTTCATCCGTATTGTAAACATCCATCAGCATCAACGCCCATTGGTCACTGTTCTCGTTGGCCATTATTTGATCTCCCTGCCTGTAATTAACATAAGCAACCATTCCGTCTGTAGGTGCCGTAACCATCATCTTGCCGGTAAGCTCGGAGACTTTGTCGATTTTTTTATAAATACTGTTAATTTCATCGTAAGCATTTGATATAGCATCAACTTCCTGCTGGATTATTTGAGTTACATCACTTCCTGCTATTCTTACAAGAAGGTCTCCTTCTTCAACAAATTCATTGGTGCTTACAAAAACTTCAGATGCAATGACGTTAGAGCTGTCGCCGCCGGGAATATAAGAATATGTTATCTTCTTTTCATTTACAAAAGATTCTACTTCTCCTGGATAAGAAAAGGCGGTTACAGGATTTCCGTTATTCTCGGTATAGATAGTAACAGTCATTCCCGGCTGCACAAGACCCGGATTGTCCGCTTCTATAGTTCCATTGTGGACATATGTCATTCCATTAGGCACTTTGTTTTTGTTTAATTTAGTTATAGTTCCCGGATAGAAGCCCTCAAAGGCTAATTGCGACCCATGCTCTGTTGTCCTTCGATACTGCAGCAATACCTTCTGTCCTTCCTTCAAGTTCCCATATTCATATGTATTTACCTTGAAAGGAATTTTTACCATGCTGTCGTCGACAATAGTAGCAATATTGAAGTTATCAACCTTTTCGCCTTCTTCCACATTTAGCTCTGTAATCCTGCCCCGGATTGGTGCCCTGAAAACTATTCCGTCATAAGCATTAACCTGATTTATATTTGAAATATCCTGATTTAATATTTTTTCCAAATTGGACATTTTCCCCTGGATATCTTCCTGCTTAGCTTGAATCTGGTCGGTAAATCCAGTCAAAATATCACCTAGATTGGATGCAGAAAGGCGGATTAAATTATCTCCCTTTTTAATCATTTGATTCGGCTCAACAAAAACCTCTTCAACAGTATATGTAACCTCGCCAATTCCTTCGGGCTTAGGCGCAGTTATGGACCCTCCCCAGTTGCCGCTTAGCTGTCCGGAAATGCTTACACCTTGTTTTATATCTCCTCTTTCCACAGCCTTTGTAGAATACCTGGGGCCTGCAGAAGCTTCTGAGTCATCAGGAATCATCCACTTGGCCGTTAAATATCCGCCTAAAAATACTAATGCTATTACTATTCCTATAGATATAAATTTTTTATACATTTTTACCCTCCACTACTTCATCAGATACTATTTGACCATCCACAAGTCTTATGATTCTTGAACCGTATTCGGCAATAAATTCTTCATGGGTTACCTGAACAACGGTCATTGAGCTTTTTTCGTTTAATTCTATGAATAATTCCATTACCATTTCACCAGATTTTGAATCTAATGCTCCTGTAGGCTCGTCAGCCAATATAATAGACGGATTTCCCGCGATAGCCCTGGCTATAGCCACCCTTTGCTGCTGGCCTCCGGACAATTGTCCGGGCAGATGTGTCATCCTGTCCTTCAAGCCTACCTGCTCCAATGCATTTTCAGCAAGCTCTTTCCTCTTTTTGTGGTTCATTCCCCTGTATATTAAAGGGATTTCAACATTTCTCAACGCATTCATCCTGGGCAGCAAATGAAAGCTTTGAAATACAAATCCTATGAATAGATTTCTTGTTTCAGACATCTTAGAATCGCTTAATTTATTAACCTCTGTCCCCGCTAATTCATAGGTTCCTCCAGTAGGATGGTCCAGACATCCTATCAGGTTTAAAAGTGTTGATTTCCCCGAACCGGAGGGGCCCATAATGGAAACAAATTCTTTTTCCTTTATATTGAAGGAAATATTTTTTAAAGCTTCAACTTGTATTTGGCCTGATTTGTACAGCTTGGAGATATTCTCCATTTTGATAATATCCATCTTCCACCTCTCTTTGCACATAAGTCCATATATTAGACGTATTGATTTAAGAAAATGTTCAATAAAACTTAATATTTTTGTAAATGATTCAGGGGACATTTCTCATGAGCCAAATTTGGGGACATTCCTTCGACCAGCAAAGAATATCTGCTTGGAGAAGGTGTGTCCCCATACCTCTTATAAAAAGGAACGACCGGGTCGTTCCATATATCGTTTTATTAATTATTTAATAACATCAATTAATAAGGAATCAATCCACACTTTATTTTCACCTTCGTATTCCAAATAAACACATAAAATGTCGGCATCAGTTACATTTATAGGCACTGTAAACTGTGACCAGATATCATCATATGAATTAACCAGTGAATGAAAGTTTGACTTCATGACCCCGTCTTTATATGCCTCGAAAACAACTTGAACCTGAGTATCATATTGTGATTTGATTTTTCCCGAAACACCAATTTGTTTCATCAGCATATAGCTTACATCTGCATCTGTAAAATCAACAGCTGCAAACAGTGCCTTGACTTTGTCCTGTCCGTCATTGACAACTAAAAGGGATGAGTTGCCTTCAACATATATTTCGGTATCTCTTTGGGCTGCAGCACCTTCATATCCTATACTATCCAGCAGTTCTTCACTAAAATGAATATCTGTGGATTCCAATGGAGGTTTTTCCTCGCCGGGCTGCGAAGGTGTTTCCTGTGCCGGCGGTTTTCCGGGATTTATTGTTTCAGTTGAGCCATCCTTATTTTTGTTTAATCCGTTGATAATTGCATTTCCGGAAAGCAGGACCATAACTACTATAAACAATGAAAGGGCTGCTCTTTTTATTTCTTTGCTTAAAGATATATTCTTTTTAGGAGGTTTTTCATCACCCAAGTAAAGGTTCAGAATATCCTCAGAGCTTTCATCGTGTATAATAATGGGTGGATTCTCGGGTTTTTCATTTTCCTTTTCTATACCAACCTCTTCTCCGAAAATCATTATAAAAATAGGCGATCTTCTTAATTCAATCAATGCATCGTTTGGAAAAACATATTCCCTGGTGAGGCATCTCACTATTATTTTTAATATGTCAGGAGGTATGGAGTCTGATATATTATAGTCAACGATTTCTGTGCCGGAAAAAATCATGTGTATAATACTGCCTAATCTTTTAAAGGTTTCATTGTCGGCTATATCGTATTCCTGTTCAAATATAAGGTTGCAGTCAACAACCAGCTCGTTATTGTCATCAATGTACAGCCGTTTTAAATCCAAAATTTTCTGCTGCACTACATCAGTCATATTGTAAATACTAGTGGCTAGGTTTATTGACTTTTCTGCCAGGTTGAACTGCTGTTTCATGGAAAGGTCAGTGCTTGCCAGGTCTGTTAGTTTTATGCAGTCTGCTTCTAAGGATTTAGTGAATATATATATTCGATCCTCCGTATTATAGCATTCTATAATATTGGAGTTTAATTTTTTCAAATCCTGGAGATTTATTAGATTAATTACTTTTTTGCTTGTTATTATATTGGAGTAAAAAACTTCACCTGTATCATTGTCTTTGCATTCCAAAATTCTTTGGAATACATTTTCATAAATAGTACGAATAATCGTGTAATTGTTATTCATAACAGACCTCCAAATATTATTAACTATATATTAACAATAATTTCGACAAAAATAAAGACATTTTTGCAATATTTCACAAATAAATGAGGATGAGTTATTTTTCCTCATCCTCGTGTATTTTATATTCAACATCTTCAATAATATCTTTACCTTCATTCTTATTGTCGTCATAATATTTTTTAGTTTTCTCATATATTATTGTCAATAAAAAGCCAAGCATCGTCAAATCGTCCACTATACCAAGGCCCAGTACGGGGGCAGGTATTAAATCCGCAGGACTCAGAATATAAATAACAGGTATAATCACCCACCACTTTTCCCTCAGGGGAACATTTTTATCAAATAAAAACTTTAATATAAATAAAACTCTGCCCATAATCGTATCCTAAATTATGAAATCAACATTGGGAAGTTTTTTTTGCAGCTTGGAAATAAAACTGTTTGAAGAATTGTTTGAGTGACCTACTACAATATGGGTACAGTTTATTTCTTCTGCGTAGCTGACAATTGTTTTTATAACATCCTTTGATCTTTTAACGACTAAGTTGGCAGCCCCCACATCTTTAGTTATTTCAAACAGGTATTCCAAGGCATCACCATCGCTTAAACCATATAAAAGCTTGTCGTTTTCATTTACTACATGTATAACGTTTAAGCAGCTGTCTGCTTCTCCTTTTGTCAATTCCACCCCTTTTTTTATTAATTTCTCGCTTGTTTTTTGTCTAGTTACACATACCAATACGCAATTAGGCATAATATTTCTCCTTAAAATGGCGGGAATATGTGGGAATTGAACCCACCCAGGACGACTCCGCCCCGCATCTGATTTTGAAGACCAGGAGGCACACCAGCACCTATCTATCCCCACTAATCATACTATCATAATAATTTAATTAATTCAAGAACTAAAGATAATTGGATTAAAAAAAACAGCTGCAAAATTTCGCAGCTTTATATACGTATCAATCTTATATATGAAGATAGGATTCCCAGTCTTAAAAATACAGGGTTGGCAGGAAAATTTACTGATAATTGTGCCAGGTCTTAAAGGTCATCAGTTTTTAGTTCTGAAATAATATCCTACACCCCATTTTGTGAGTATATACTCATAAGCTTTGTTTTTATTTTCTATTTTTTCTCTAAGTCTTCTAACATGAACATCAACAGTTCTTAAATCGCCAAAGTATTCATAGCCCCATATTATTTCCAAAAGCTCTTCCCTGGAAAATACCTTTCCCGGATTTGTTATTAATAAAAGCAGCAAATCAAACTCTTTTGCAGTGAGATTTATTTCCTGATTATGAAGACTTACTTTCCTTCCTAAAGCATTAATGGTAAAATCATCCACCACTAATGTCTGTTCATTTGCTTTTTGGCTTGAACCCCTTGTCCTTCTTAAAATTGCTTTCATCCGTGCTTTTAACTCTAAAATATTAAAGGGTTTGGAAATGTAATCATCAGCACCATATTCCAGTGCTAATATTTTTGTCATGTCTTCATTGTTTGCTGATAAAATTAAAATCGGAACATTTGAAATTTCTCTAATTTTTTGACATACTTCAAGGCCGTCTGTTTCAGGAAGTATAAGATCTAGTATTATTGCATCATACTCATTGGTAATGATCCTTTTTAACGCGTCATTGCTGTCATCTGTTGATTCAACCTCGAAATTATCCTGTTCAAAACTGTACTTAAGATTTTTAATGGTTAAAAGTTCATCATCAACAATCAAGACTCTCATTTGTTACACTCCTCAAAATAAATGTTACAAAAACTCAAATTGTTTATTAATTTTACATAATAAAACAACTTTTGTCAAGAAATTTATTATTCTATTGTAAAATTCAATAGAATTCTATCATTTTCTACTCTTTTTGTAAGCTTTACCATGTCGAAATGCTCCAGAAGCGTTATTGCCGTCTTCCTGTTGGTATTCAGCAAATCTCTATATTGAGCGGCACTTATTTTTTTGTTCTTTTTTAAAAATTCAACCAGTATGTTTTTTGCTTCTTCATATAAGATTTTGCTTGTAACCAACTCGTTTATTTTCACCAGGTCTTTTTCTGCCATCATTAAAGATAATACATCACTTGTCATAGGAAGACCTGTCTTTTCCTCCAACTCTTCAAATTTTAGAAATTCAAATTTAACGTCATTTAGAATATTCAATGCTTTTCCCTTGATTTTTGTGTAATCCTCATCATATTCAACGGTGAAATAAGGAAGCGAAATAAACTCATCGGTCTGTTTTATCAGGCCTTTTTCAGCAAAGAATAAAATAACAGTGTCAAACAAGAGCTGCTTCAGGTCCGGCAGAAACTTGCTTTTAATTTCTGACTTCCTGACTCCCTTGGCATACTTGTTCACTTTATGAAAATTAAACAGATATTTTTCCAGTTTTTCTTCAAGTTCAATTTCAAAGCTCTTGTGCCATATGTACATTTCATTTTTTACCTTGAACAAACTTATCTTTTCTTCCTGTTCCAATATTTCTATATCGTATCTTACTTCTGTTTCTGTCAGGGCAGTTGTTTTTGCCAGGGCGGAAACAGACAGCAAATCCTTTGATTGCTTGATAATTTTTTCAATAACATCCGCACCGCTTCCTTTTTCCTTGATTTTAAGCTCCTCAATAAGGTCCTCATCAAATCTTTTCCTTTTCAACGGTACAGGCTCTATAATTTCCCCTCCCCCCACTGTTTCCACGGGAGAGTAAAATCTCACAATAAATTTATCCCCTCTTCTCACTGCAACCTCTTCCTCTAATCTTAACTGGGCATAACAGCTTTCTCCCGGGGATAATTCGTCTCTGTCAAGAAGCACCACTCTTGTTAGGATTTCGCTGGTGCCTGTGTAAAAATGAAGCCTTGAACGGTTTACAACTATCCGCTTTGAGCTTTTTAACAAATTAAGCTTCACATCCAGCATCATGGTGTTTTTCATCGAATTAACCGGTGCTATTACACATCCTCTGTATATGTCCGTCTTCTTGATATTTGACAGGTTTATTGCGGTTCTCTGCCCTGCATAAGCCTTCTCGGCATCGGAGGAATGAACCTGAATATTTCTTATCCTTGAGATTTTATTCACCGGATAAATTTCTACTTCATCACCTTTTTTTAATATACCTGTAATCAATGTTCCCGTTATAACCGTTCCAAATCCTTGTATAGAAAAAACCCTGTCTATGGGGAGCCTGGAAATTGTATTTAAGTCTCTTTCCTTAACTGCTTTTTGCGCCAGGCAGGTAATCTCCTGAATCAGTTTATCTATTCCATATCCAGTCTTTGATGAAACCTCCACAATGGGTGACTCTTCCAGGAATGTGGATTTCAAGGAATCCCTTATATCTTCCTTAATCAGGCTTATCCATTCCTGGTCAGCCAAATCGCATTTGGTCAAAACGACAATTCCATTTTCAAGACCCAGAATATTTAAGATATTTAAATGCTCGGTAGTCTGGGGCATAATACCCTCATCGGCTGCAATGACCAAAAGAACCATATCCATTCCCACTACACCTGCAAGCATGTTTTTAATAAATTTCTCATGACCGGGCACATCTATTATACCCGCCTTGCTGCCATCAGGAAGATCAAAATAAGTGAATCCCAAATCAATTGTTATTCCTCTCCTTTTCTCCTCTTCCAGCCTGTCTGTTTCTCTTCCTGTAAGTGCTTTTATCAAAGTTGTTTTCCCGTGGTCTATATGTCCTGCTGTTCCGATAATAATATTTCTCATACAGCCTCCAAAATATTATTTGAATAAATTTTTTATCCCGTCATAAATTAACTGGTCTTCACCTTCTAAAACAGTTCTCAAATCTATGTAAAAAGTATCATTTAAAACTCTTCCTATAACAGGAACGTCAATATTTCTCAATTCCCTTTCAAAGCTTGTGCAGGTCATCGTCTTAGGTTTTAAGGAAACTGCATAGCTTTTCATCCTTTCCAGGGGAAGGGCCCCTCCACCTATTTGAGACAGGCATTCATCAATGCCGATATCTAAAAATTCAGAAAAATCCTTGAGCTTTTTGGAAAGTTTTTCTGCACTTTGTTTTATATCCTCTATATTCATGTTTATCATTTTAAGCACAGGAATGTTTTCCATTGCCTTTTCTTCCTCAAGATACTCATGAAATACACTTTGCAATACTGCTGCTGTAAACTTGTCGATTCTTAATGCCCTGTTTAAGGGATGTTTTTTTATTTTATCTATATAATGTTTTTTCCCGGCTATTATTCCCGCCTGTGGTCCTCCCAAAAGTTTGTCTCCGCTGAAGCAAATGACGTCTATTCCTGCTTTTATGGAATTTTGAACTGTAGGCTCATATGTTAAACCGTAAGAGCTTAAATCTGTCAATACCCCGCTTCCTATATCTTCAATAACCGGAATATTGAATTTTTTGCCTAAAGCGGATAATTCCTCAATTGAAACACTTTCCGTGAAACCAACAATTTTATAATTGCTGGTATGAACCTTTAATAAAGCTGCCGTATCAGGAGTTATTCTTTCTTCATAATCATGAAGGTGAGTTTTATTTGTGGTACCCACTTCAACTAAAATTCCGCCGCTTTGCTTCATAACGTCAGGAACTCTGAAGGACCCCCCTATTTCTACCAGCTCACCTCTTGAAACTATCACTTCCTTGTCCTTGGCAAGAGCTGACAAAATCAAAAGCACTGCAGCTGCATTGTTATTTACTGCCAATGCTGCCTCTGCCCCAGTAATTTTAGCGATTATCTTTTCAAAATGTGAATACCGGGACCCTCTTTTGCCTTGTTCCAAATCAAACTCCAGGTTTGAATATCCTGTTACAATATTCCTGGTTCTCTCGGCTGCTTCCTTTGATATGGGAGCCCTCCCCAGATTAGTATGTAGAATTGTTCCCGTAGCGTTTATAACCTTTTTCATATTATAATTTGTCAGTCTGTCTACCATTAATGCAATTTTCCCTATTAGGTTATTTATTTCATGATTTATTTCGTCCTCGTTGTCAGGCTTGTCATTGATAAGTTTCCTTAAATCTTCTGTTGCTTCCCTCACACAGTCCAGCACCAGTTCTCTGCTTGTTTTCTCCAATAGTCTTTTTATTTTTTCATTTTCCAGAATTGAATCAACCTTGGGAATTTTCCTGTAATACTTATTTAAATCCATTTCATACCCTCCCGCAGGGACATATTCCTATTGACCAACATCAAAAAATGCTTGTCAAATAAAGGTGCCTGCCCTTACTTAGTTTATTGTTATTAAATCTTTAAGCTTATCAAAAGTTTTATCCCCTATACCTTGTATGTTTTTTATCTCTTCTATGGAATTAAACCTTTTGGCATTTCTGTATTCAATAATTCTTTTTGCATATACTTCACCGATTCCGGGCAAAGACATAAGAGAATCCTCAGATGCAGTATTTATGTTAATTAATTTATCATCAATGAAAACATCTGCTGCTTCCCCTTCCTCATTAATAAAAATTTTTTCTCCGTCAACCAATTTCCTGGCTTTGTTTAAATTTTGAGTAAATGCTTTCTCTGTGAGGCCTCCTGCCATATTTATTGCGTCAATAACCCTGCTTCCTTCAATCAGCCCGTAAACCCCGGGATTAACAACCGCTCCGTCCATGTCAACATAAATATAAACTTTTGCTTCCTCCTTAATCCCCTCATTAATTTCATCACTTTCATTTGCATCAATACTTGAATAATTGGTAAAAATAATTTCTTCATCCCTGCCGGACAATTTAATCCCCAAGGCAGCCATAATAATTATTGCGATGATTAAAACAACGGCAAGTCCCTTCTTATAGACGCTGTTGTTCATATTTCCCCCTATATGCTTTTCAGGAATATTCCTCTGACTTAAAAGTTTTACCCTTTAGAAAAGAGGTTTGTCCCCATACCCCTATTGGTATGTTCCTTCGCCTTCTATTATAGTACACACATTATACATTATTTGTCTAAAAAAAACAAAATATTTGATTACAAATATATATTTTTCTGCTATACTATTATTTGACTATTTACATGGAACGAATTTAGGAGTTACGAATGATAAAACGAATACTGTTCTACATATTAATCTTCTCATGTTTTACAGTTAATTTCAACACAGTATACGCATCCCCTGTTATTTTAAGTGAATCTGCTGTTTTAATTGATGGCGTCACAGGTACCGTATTGGCACATAAAAATGCTGATAAAAAAATGTATCCTGCCAGCTTAACAAAAATAATGACTGCTATTCTTGCCTTGGAAAAGGGAAAATTAACTGATGTAATTACTGTGGATGATGATACTCCCTTTGAGATTGATGGAAGCCACATAGCATTAGAACCCGGAGAAATACTGACTTTAAAAGATTTACTCTATGCATTGATGCTGCCTTCAGCAAATGATGCTGCCTCTGTAATTGCCAAGCACTACGGCGGGAGTTTGGAGAATTTCGTAAAATTGATGAATGAAAAGGCAAAGGAAATAGGAGCATACAACACTAATTTTACAAATCCCCACGGACTGCATGATACAAATCATTACTCAACTGCAGCCGACTTGGCACTAATTACAAAATATGCAATGGGAAATGAAACATTCAGAAAAATTGTGTCAACCACAAAGTATGAAATACAAACGACCAACAAAAAGAATGAACCAAGATATTTCACAAATTTGAATAAATTAATATATAACACAAGCTACAATCAAATTGTTGTTGACGGAGTATATGTAAGCCCATATTATGAGTATGCAACAGGAGCAAAGACAGGATATACTCCACAGGCAGGAAACTGTCTGGTTGCAACTGCCAAAAAAGACGGAACTGAACTTATAGCCGTTACCATGAAGGGAATTTCCCTTGAAATGTATCAGGATGCTCATAATCTTTTCAATATTGGTTTTGAAGAATATGTAAATGCAAAATTGGCGGGTAAAAACACCTTTATAAAAAATATTAAAATAAGCAACGGAGATTCAAAGGAAATATCTCTTATTACAGAAAGCGATTTAACCGCTCTTGTTGAAAAAAGCTCGTTGGATAACATTAAATCAAATATATATATTGATGAAATAAGCCTTCCCATTGAAAAAAATCAAATTGTAGGGAAGATTGAATATACACTTGACAGCGAAGTAATAGGAACAGTAAATTTAATATCCCCCATATCAGTAAAAAGCACGGCACAAGAAGGACAAGGAAACATTTTTCTTTCAATTGTAAAATTTATAGGTTACCTCCTTTTATTTGCTGCAGTTTCGATACTGCTGCTAAAAGTTTACAATGATATTAGAATTCGGGTAAACAGGAAAAAACGGCGAAGCAGGTACAATAATCAGTAATAAAAAAGTTGCAGGATTTATGCAACTTTTTATCATCACGTTTACATTCCAGTTACGGTAGACATTACACAACTGCTATTGCTTCAATTTCCACTTGTCCGTCCCTGGGGAGTCTTGCTACTTCAATACATGCCCTTGCAGGTTTAGTATCCTGGAACACTTGAGCATATGCTTCGTTTATCAGCCCGAATTGGTTCATATCCTTGATATATACGGTACATTTAACAACATCCTTAAGAGATGCTCCTCCTGCCTCCAAAATAGCTTTAACATTCATTAAGCACATCCTGGTTTCTTCCTTAATGTCACCGCCTTTGTAAAGTTCCCCTGTTGCCGGATTAAATGCAAGCTGTCCGGAAACATATATTGTATTTCCTGCTTTAATTCCTTGAGAATAAGGCCCTACTGCAGCAGGTGCATTGCTTGTTTGAATAACATTATTCATAATACCCTCCTATTTCCAATTTTTTATTCCATATTGTTCAACATCCAATGAATTGTTATCATACCACAATGATTCCAGGTCATAAATTGCCCTTTCATCCTTATGAAAGATATGAACAATAATGTCATCAGTTTCTAATAAAATCCATCTTCCGGTTTCAAAACCTTCCTTGTAGAAAAAATCTAACCCTGCCAAGGCACCCTTTTCAAGTACCTCTTCAGCAATTGCAACTGTCTGTTTTTCGTTATTACCGCTGCATATGATGAAATAATCAGTAATTGAGCTGGATTTGGACACATTTAACACAATGAAGTTATAAGCCTTTTTATTGTCGCAGGCTTTTAAAATTGTTTCGATACTTTTTTGGACTGAACTCATTTACCCTCCTTTAAATACTTTAGTGTATTTACTGATTCCATATCAAGAACCAAATTTCTGTTTTTAACATAATCAATAGTACTTTCCAACGACTTAATTATTGCTTCATCAAGATTTATATATGCTTCTCTTCTGATTTCCTCAACCTCGGGATAATGCCTGTTGGGCTCAATTTTATCTGCTATAAATATTATTTTTTCCAAAAGAGTCATATTTACTCTTCCGGTTGTGTGATGCATTATTGCATTCAATATATCATCATCTTTAACGCCAAACTTTGTCTTTGCCAGCTCTGCGCTTTTTTTTGAATGCATTAAATTGTCTTTGCATCTTCCCTTCCCGCAGTCATGCAATAAGCCTGCAACTTTTGCCTTACTTTTGTCACAGCCATGGACTGATGCAAGTTTTTCTGCTTCCTCCATTGTTCCGATGCCGTGAAGGTACAATTTTTGACCTAATTCAATTTCCAATTCCTTTTTTATTTCTTCAATTTGCATTTCATTTTTCCTTATACAACTCATTCTTTATTATATATTGTTCGACACTTTCAGGCAATAAGTATTTTACAGATATTCCCATGGAGACTCTTTTCCTGATTTCCGTTGAAGATATTTGAAGCATGGGAATCTTTAACAATTCTATATTCCCGCCGAAGGTTTTTTTTATTTCATCGATCTTTTCATTAACTTCCTTAATACTTATTCCCGGTCTTGAAGCTGCAATAAATCTGCAAAGCTTCAGTACCTCTTCAGGTTTATACCAGTTTGGAAGGTCTATCACCGCATCAGTTCCCGTTATGAAATAAAACTCCGTATCTTCATACATCTTGTGAAATTCCCTTAAAGTATTCAAGGTATAGCTTTTGCCCCTGCATTTTATTTCAAGGTCTGAGACACTGAATTTGTCATTGGACAATACTGCCATATTAACCATCAATAATCTGTGAAATGGATCAGCCTTAAGGCTTGATTTATGTGGCGGGTCACCGGCAGGGACAAAAATTATTTCATCCAGTTCATATATATTTAATGCTTCATTTGCTACAACCAGGTGGCCTATGTGAATAGGGTCAAAAGAGCCGCCCATTATTCCCACTTTTCTTTTCATTGCTCTCTCCTTTTTCTTAAAAAAGTTAAACCGGCTGCAAGTAAAATTATGACTAATGTAAATAAATTTTCCAGAGGTCTTATGTTGTTAAAAAGCAGGCTGCTCATTGATAAGCCTAAAATTCCTGAAAACATACAGGGAAAATATTTTTTGAGCCTGCTCTCTTTTACATTCCTTACTCTCTTAAGCATACTGTCTTTACCCTGAAAATAACCATTCATAAAACCGTTGTAGGATATGAAAAGTATGTAGGCTGCAAGATAAATTACCGGTATAAATGCCAAATTATAGCTCTTGTCCAGGCAAAGCATCACAGCCATAGACACAAACAGGGGGGTTAAAACCACCTGGGTGAAGGAATCACCTAATCCCGCCGATATCCCCATCATTCCCTTTTTTATGTAGGAAATATTCTCAAAGCTTTCCCTGCTTATTTTTCTTTCTTCTTCCAGGGATATTATATATCCCAGTATCGGAGTGCCCATATTAGGCTCAGTATTGAAAAATTCTGTATGATTGTGGACAGCCTCTGCTATCTCATGTTTATCTTTATACAATTTTTTAATAATATTTTTCATGCTGTGGGCAAAAGCCAAACCCATAAGTCTTTCATAGCTGTAGCATGAATGGGAATAATTCATCCATATAAACCATGAATAAACCAAGTCTCCCTTTTTAATACTGCCCTTAAGTTTATTTCTTACAATATTTATTTTCTTATTTGACGTAAACAACAAAATAAGTGCTATGAGTATAAGCATTATATATGCTCTTATTTCAGTAATTGCAGCTGCCAAAAAAACAACAGCGAAAATAATAAAATTGTATTTATTCTTTATTTTGTATAAAATATTAAAAGAAGAAAATATGATCAGTATGAGTCCTATATAATAAAGTGCACTTATACTTTTAAAATTCATTAATCTGTTGAATGAAAACATCAGCAACAAGCCGGCTGTTATAACTGCAGAACTCATAAACAAAAGTAGAAGCTGAGGAAAAAGACCGTCATAAAGACTTATATCGGGAGCTTTGTTCTCTTTATACTTCTTTTCATACATATGTACAAAAGTATTGTTTATTCTCAATCTGTATTTCCATATCAATATCCCTAAAAATCCAAAGGGAAATGCAAGAGCTGCAGCCTCAAGAGGATGAATGCCAAATGCTATGGAGGCAACAGCCGCCATAAGGGCAGTCAGGCATTGGTCTCCTTTAAATGAGCCCCCGGTGGAAACAAAGTCAATATAAATAATATTGACAACCGCACCGGCCATCATGCCAGTTTGTACATCATTAAGAATAAGGCCCGCAGCCAGCCCGGCCAATATGGGTCTGTAAATCGTGTAATAACCGATGCCTATGGAAAGTGCGGTAGAGCTTGCCCAAAAATAGAAAATGCTAAATAATACATAATCAGAAAAAGTCATATATCTTACCTTATAACAAGAGCCTTATCCCTTGGAAGGATTCTTACCTCGACATTAACATTTTCCTTTGCCATATCCTTTAAAATATTTAACTCATGGTCGCTTAAATGAATGGAGTTGTAGTATCTTTTTCTTCCTTCAGCTGCTCCAATACCGCCTATGTTAATGTTTTTTATTTTTACCCTTTTTACCAGTTCCTTTAATCCTTCAATGGTCCTGAGAAGTACTAGCACGTTATTTTCACTGTCAACCTTTAAAAAGTCAGCGGTTTCACCGATAGTTTTTATATGCACATTAACACCCTCAGGGCTTGAACTCATAATAAGCTCCCTCATAAACTCATCATTTGCATATTCATCATCTGCAATTACAACCTCTGTTGCTTTAAGATAAGGAATCCAGGATACAACAACCTGTCCGTGAAGGAGCCTGTCGTCAATTCTTACGAATAAATTTTTCATTTTCTACCTCAGTCTGACAAGAAATTTTCATTCACAAACACTATGCTCTTCTTTCCGTTTTTGATTATTTTTTCTGCGATTTCCTTTAAGCTGTAGGTGTCCCTGGCAATGGCTATATCTATGAACAGGGGAAAATTAATGCCTGTGATATGGTAGAAATTTCTGTTTTTCATTGCCCTGCTCACTGCATTGAAGGGGCTTCCTCCATACATATCCGTGAATACAATAAGTTCATTGTCAGACATACTTTTTATCCCTTCTTCAACCTTTTTTAACAATGTTTCAAAGCTGTCGCCATGATGAAATGATATACTTCTTGCATTTTCAACTTTTCCGATAATCAGCTCAGAGCTTTTCAATAATTCTCTGCCAAAATCGCCATGTGTCACAAGTAATATATTTATCATAATTTCATCTCCTCGTTATTTATAATATCACAATTATGTGTAATTTTCATCAAAATTTATTTCCTGCCTTTCCCACCCGTCGGCTGTCAGGTATGAAAGATGTTTAAAGCCAATATCATGAACCAATTTATACATATCATCAAATTTAAACGCAAGAGCTTCCTTTGTATGGGCGTCGGAATTTATTAATATGGGAATATTTCTGTCCCTTATCATTTTAAGTATCAAGTTTGAAGGATATTGTTCCTTATTGTTATTTCTGGCAATTCCTCCTGTATTTATTTCTATTATAGACGAAGTATTTTTTATTATATCCAAACACTTTTTAACTGCCCTTACATACCAGTCTTCTCTCTCATCAAACAAAATATTGTCCTTGTTGTTTTTATTAAATAAATCCAGGTGGCCGATTATTGGAGGCTGGTACCTTTCTGCCATTTCCGAAATTGTTTCATAATATGTTTCAACAGCTTTTCTTATATTGCCGCCAAAGCTTTCTTCAAGACCCTTTAACAACTCTTCAATATTATAATCAACAGTCCACATATAGCCGTTTTTTAAAGTTCCCAAATAATGCACTGAGCCGATATAGTAATCAAGTCTTTTCATAAGAGACAAACACAGGTCTGTAAACCCTGCACCAGGTATGTAATCTAACTCCATACCAAGGAAAATTTCAATTTTATCCTTGTATTTTTCTTTCAGCCTATTGACTTCTTCTATATATTCTTCAACTTTGTCTTGTTTAATATTCCAGTCAGTTTCCTTATTAACAGGCCCGTGTGATGAAATGCCCAACGAATCAAAGTTATTGTTAATTGCCGATAGAACCATCTCTTCGGGGCTGCAGCTGCCGTCACAATAAAGACTGTGAGTATGTAAATTAGTTAAATGCATTTGTTTCCTCCCGTTGTACCCGCCATCTATAGCAGTAAAGTATATCTATCTCGTTACATTTTATATGAATTTATTAAAATAGTAAAGAATTCTTTATTTTTTATTGCGTCTCCATCGACGGTAACAACTCCACCACTTTGCAAAGTATAAAATGTTTATAATTTTCTTGACTAAATAACAAGTAAGAATATAATGAAATCAAGGTAATAATAACCAAT
Source organism: Sedimentibacter sp. (assembly GCA_017995755.1). GTDB lineage: Bacteria > Bacillota > Clostridia > Tissierellales > Sedimentibacteraceae > Sedimentibacter. The sequence goes on from JAGOIH010000004.1 coordinate 31,571, forward strand.
AATACTAATAAATATGAAGGGTGTGAGATCATGAAACAAGCTAAACACTTTACCGCTGTAATACTATTAATTTCAATGTTTCTTACAATGTACACGCCTCTCCAAGCTTTTGGAGAAAACGTTGAGCCGCTCCAATTTGACGGCAGCCAGAGCACCTGGGCTGAACCTGAAATCAAAGAAGCCTATGATATGTCTCTCACATATCCTGCAGTGACAAACAATTTTAACAAGTACATAACTCGTGAAGAATTCTGTACGCTGGTAATCAAACTTTATGAAAAACTCACCGGACAGATTCCTAAATATACCGATAATCCTTTTAAGGATACAACTAACACAGAAATCCTTAAGGCTCATTCTTTAGGTATTGTTAAGGGTATATCTGCCGATACTTTTGCACCTTTAAATAATATTACACGACAAGAAATGTGTGTAATGATTTTAAGAGCATTGAATGTTTCGGTGCAAGGACTTAACACTTCACCAGGAGAATTTCCTTTCAAGGATGCAGATAAAATTGCGCCTTGGGCTATTGATGCCATGAAATTTGCTTATAAAAACGGAATAATGAAGGGACTATCCGCTGAAACAATAGATCCTCTTTCCAACACACCCAGAGAGCAGGCAATAATACTGCTTCTCAGAACCTATAAGAAATTCAGCATAACAACTGTTCAGTCAATTGAAGAAGCAGGAGCGGTAAGATTCAACAAGCCGCCGTCAGTCTCTAAAAACATCAGGGAAAAATTTGAATTCACAATGAATTCAAACAATATATTCTTTCCTAAGTTTGACAAGAAATTAGAGCTTTTTGTTTCCAATAAGGCAGGTAAGCCTTCAACGCTACCTATTATTTCTTCATTGGACAACAGTCCTGTTTTATTTGCTTCACTTAACAACCATGTTATTACTTATTCATCTTTAATTAATCCCATTAGACCAATTAACCCAATTGACCCTATTGAGACGATTTCTCCGATTATAAAGGACCCGATTATTATAAAACCAAATTTACCTGACTTAGTAATAATGCATCCTGCTGTTAAAGAAAGAACAAATACTCCAATGTATATAAATTCTGACTTTGGGGCTTTTATCGATAAAACCGAAAACTCAGTCAGATGGTTCACCTATAAACTAAACAATATAAGAGGATTCAATACTGTTTCAAAGATTGTATGGCAGGTATCTGAAACACAGTTTGTTGGAACAAAGGATGTGTTCAGAACTGAAAAAGGAATAGTCTTGTCCGGAGATATAATGCCTTCATCCAAGGAATTCTCCATAGACTTCAGCAAAGTTAAATCCTTGGCGCAAATCAAAAAACCTATTCCTCAGGAACAAAAAACCTACTATGTGAGGGCTGTTCCCGTTGATGCACTTGGAAATCCCATCGGAGATCCTGGGCAGGGGATTGCAGTATTGTATGGTATTCCGGTTATGTCCACAAGGGAATCTACAGATGCTTCGTTCGAAATATGGTCTACTAAATCACATATGGGGAACAACACAACAGGAGAATTTAAAGATGTGCCGGTACATGACCCCTTTAGCAACGGCATAATAGAATTCAATCCCAATGAAGCCAATCCGAGAATTTTCCATTTTCATGGTTTGGATGAAAATACCGTGAAAATTTATGTCCAGGTTTACAGCGATAAATTTGACAAGAACCAAAGTTACTTAGATTATGATAATCTTGTATATGAAAGAGAATATTACATAGATGATATGGTTCCTGTTTATCCTCATTTAAATTTTAATCCATCAGCTACTGTCGACTTTAAAGAATTTGGGAAGACCGATATGAAGGCTGATGAGTATATCAGATATTATTTAAGAGCTGTGGCTATTACTGAAGATATAGAGCCGGGCAAGCTGAAAGCTGTCTATTCAGATATAATTACAGTGGATTATGGTTTTGGAAGCCCTGTAAAATTCATATCTCTTCCAGTACCTCAGTCTAAGTATGACAAGGTACAGATGATAAATTATTCATTACCAAGCGTTGAAATTAAAGAATATACCGCTATCGACTGGGCTGACCCTGATTATTTATCAAGATACTATGTATTCAGAGAACCAAAACCAACCGAGATTATATATACCTGGATGAATGCTGACGGCAAAATTTTAAAACCTTATAAATACTATGTCATAACTAAAGAATTAGGAAACTTCAGCAGTTCCGGCGGCTTTGACTTTGATTTAAATACTTCTTATGAAATGATGCCTCAAGAATTCAAAACCAAATACGAAAAACTTATCAAGGAAGTGCTGCCTATAGGAAGTAAAATATATATACCTGTTCCGAAAGAAGTAGATAAGCCATGGTATCAGGAAATATACGAAGGAGTTGTTAATTTCTTTAAAGATTTGGTATCTACTATTATTAAGATTTATGCCAAGATTACTGAAACGTATCAAGCACTTAAAACAAAGCTGATTATGGCAGTTGCAAATCTATGCCCAATTGAGAGTTTAAGGGATGAATTTGCAAAAGCGCTGACAGCCCTGGTTGATTATGGACTTTCATCTATTGGAATCCCTCCTAAATTCCCGAATTTTGAACAGCTGGCAGAAGGAAATATAGCATATTTAGCTCAAGTTGCACTTACTGAGGCAGGTGTTCCTGCAAGCGATATAACTGAGGAAATGACCAAAGAAGCAGCTAAAGGAGTAGTAGGTTATTTCAAGGAAGCAGATAAAGAATCATATGATGAAAACCCTGTAAAGTCTCCATTTTTAAAACTTGATCCACAATCTTTGTACCAGCCGGCATGCCTGGAGGTAGAGCTTGAAAATAATACTGACTACCCAACTGTACCCGGAACTTTGGATTTGAATGTTCAATTCAAGTTAAAAGAACAAGGATTGTTTGCAACATCATATGATCCTGTAGGGCTGAATCTTGTTGCAGATAATAATCAATATGGCTATGGTTCCTCCATGGCAGTTTTGAATGCAACAGATTATTGGAATCACTTTGTATATGGATTAAACGGTTATACAGTTAATTACAAGTATGGTGAAGAAGCAGTATATGAAGTTTTTGAACCGAAAGTAGATGTGAAGATTCCGGTAATTCCTGCCCATAATTCAGTTACATTAAAAATTTTCTTAGACCCTGCTGGAGTTGCAATAAACAACAGGTATCCTGATGGTGAAAATTACCGTTTCGAAGATTTTTACAACATGTATCAAAATAACGGGGGAGCAGATTACACATGGTTCGAAGTAACAACATGCTTCCCTGAAGCAAGAAAATATTACAGTGATGAATATGCAAAAAAAGGAACAATTATGGTTCTTGACCCTAAGACTGATTACAGATACCATATGGATACTTCCTATTCTGCAAACCTTGGAAGAAAAATTCAGATGCCTGTAAATATTGACTGGTAAAGAATTAATCATTACCGGATAGGGAATCATTGTGAGCATAATAATTAAAGTGAACAACAAACTCCTCACCAATGAATAATATCAGCGGTGGGGAGTTTTCTTGAGCACAATTCTATACAAACAATCCTTGACATTTATTCCCATATATCTGCTGATTTGAAGTCAAGAGCAGTTTCCAAATTATATGATATATTCACTAATGTGAAATTATCTCAAGCTAAGAAATAAAGTATAAGAAACAGAAGCAAAATATATTAATCCTATCATCATAAAATAATTAAAAGATTCTTTATTTTTAATTCACTAATATTTTTTTCAAACGTATATTAATATAAGGAAAATCTATTAAATGGAGGTTAGTATGAATAATTATAGAAATAATATGCTGCACTACGATTCATTGCCGCATCATTATAATCCAATGGGCATTGACGAGCACAAAAATTTCAATAATAACAGAATGTTGCTAGCAAGCGCAATGCCCGGAATGCCCGGAATGCCTGAAGATATGTTACGAATACCATTTATTCCGGATACGGAAATACCCTTGGAAATTGACGGAGACATGCCAGCACTGCCTGGGATGCCGCAACAGGGGATTCCGGGTTTAATACCACCGTGGATGCCACAGATGCCCAGAATGCCGGGGATGCCTCAGATGCCCGTAATGCAGCAACCCCAAATGCCACAGATGCCGGGGATGCCCGGAATGCCACAGATGCCCGGAATGCCCGGGATGCCTCAGATGCCCGGAATGCAGCAACCTCAAATGCCCATGATGCCGGGGATGCCAGGAATTCCAAGGATGCCTCAAGCTCCGGGGATGCCCCAAGCGCCGGGGATGCAGCAACCCCGAATGCCCATGATGCCGCAAATGCCGCAGACACCTCAGATGCCGCAAATGCCGGGTATGCCGCCGGAGGATGGCAATATGTACCCCATGATGCCCGGAATGCCCCCTATTACCTGTGAGCAATTAAGAGAAATGATGACACGCATGAACTGCCCTATGAACGGCGAAGAAGGCGGTGCGACGCCGCCTGCGGATGAGGATATGTAACAAATAGCCAATGTAATATTTAATAGCAGAAATGCTGTTAAATATTACATTGAAAAAGTTTTTAAAGTGTACATACAGTTTTTTAAATATCTTGCATATAATGTATAACTTTGGGGGTGTTTTTTTGATTGAAGAACTATTGCAAATTCTGTTACCGCTATCAATATTTATTTTTGGTTACATAACAAACGGAAGCTCTTTCCCGCAGCCTTTAAACAAGGACGAAGAAGCAATACTAATAGAGAAATCAAATAAAGGTGATATAGAAGCAAGAAATATTCTTATAGAAAGAAATCTTCGCCTTGTGGCACATGTTATAAAAAAGTATAAGACTGTAGGAATTGACCAGGAAGACTTAATATCCATAGGAACAATCGGTCTGATTAAAGCTGTTTCAACTTTTGATGATAAAAAAGGAATAAGACTTGCCACCTATGCTGCCAAATGCATTGACAACGAGGTGCTTATGACCATAAGAAGCGAAAAAAAACTGAAGAAGGAAGTGTCTCTTCAAGGGCCTTTGGGAACAGACAAGGAAGGCAATAATATTTATCTCATTGATATTATCAAATACGAAGGTGAAGAAATAGTAGGGAGATTGGATAAAGAAGAAAAAATAAAAGCTTTAGATGTAATATTAGATAGGACACTTCAAAAAAGAGAAAGATTCATTATTGAAATGCGCTACGGAATAAGAAACAAAGAGCATAAAACTCAGAGAGAAATCGCCAAACTTCTCGGTATATCAAGATCTTACGTGTCAAGGATTGAAAAAAAAGCCCTTAAAAAACTCCATGACGCCTTGGTATCAAACATAGGGAACTAAAGATGCCCTAACCCCATTTGTCAGAGTGTTTTTCTGACAAATGGATGGTAGGTCATTCGCAACGAATTCCCAAAATATGCGACCAGAGGGAGCAAATATTTTGGTGAATGAGACTGCGTCATGACTTCAAAAATATAAAATTACTCAGTTTCTACCTTTTTTCTAAGTATCCAATATGGTTCCACACTTTCTTCCATATAAAGTTTTACTGTCTGCTGAGGATGGGGTGCAGAATCTATTTTGTTATTGTCTTCATCTGTTAAATTTCTTGCTGTCAGTTCAAAATGTTTTCCTTTGGGACCTAAGCATTCCAAAAGGTCGCCCTCTGAAAATTTATTTCTCTGCTCAACAGTAGCAGTCTTTGATGTCTGGTCATAGGATCTTATTATTCCTACCACATCATAGGTTCTAATATAGCTTGAGTTTGTATATGATTGACCATCCTTGTATGGATTGCCGAAGAAAAATCCATAGGAGAAATCCCTGTGTGATGTTTTCTCAACCTCTTCCTTCCAGTAGGAGGTATTCCTTTCACTTTCAGGATATTCAAGCTCATCCAGTGCATTTCTATAGGAGCGGACTGTTACAGCCGTATAGTATTCACTTTTATTTCTTCCTTCAATTTTTAAAGCTTTGATGCCTAAGTCCTTGAACTTCTGCAAATGCTCTATCATGCACATATCCTTTGAATTCATTATAAATGTTCCTTCATCAGTTTCTTCTATGGGGTAATACTCACCGGGCCTTTTTTCTTCGACCAGGTTGTATTTCCACCTGCAGGACTGGGCACAGTCTCCCTTGTTTGAAAATCTTCCTGTCATAAAGCTTGACAGCAGACACCTGCCTGAATATGATATGCACATGGCTCCATGGACAAATGTTTCAAATTCCAGGTCATCGGGTGTGTTATTTATTATTGTTTCTATTTCATCAAAGGTAAGCTCTCTTGCAAGCACAATTCTGTTGACTCCCTGTTTGTACCAGAAATTTGCTGTGTGGTAATTTGTGGTATTAGCCTGGGTACTTAAGTGAATCCTCATATCCGGAATTGTTTCTTTTACAATTTCAACAACCCCGGGGTCTGCTACAATCAATGCATCCGTGCCGATTTTGTGCAAATATTTCAAATATCCTTCAATACCCTTCAAGTCATCGTTGTGGGGCACTATATTAACTGTTATATTTGCTTTTCTTCCATATTTGTGGCAATACTCCACTCCCAGCTCCAAGTCCTTTTTAGTGAAGTTTTTGCCTCCTGCCCTCATTCCCATTGATTTTCCCGCAAAATAAACTTCATCAGCTCCATATTGCACAGCCATTATCAATTTGTCCAGATTTCCTGCGGGTGCCAATAATTTTGGTAACATATTCACTCCTTAATCCTTTATATATGTAACCGCCAATCCGTCCCCAAGAGGAAGAATTGAAGTTACAAATCTATTATCATGAGATATATATTCTAAATAGTTTCTCAAATTTCTTACCAGTGTTTTCTTTCTTCTTACAACTAATTCATCCGATGCAATCATTCCCTGGTACAATACATTGTCCGAAAGAATAATTCCTCCAGGCTTCATCATTTTTAAGCATTTATCAAAGAATACCCTGTAATAGCTTTTAGCCGCGTCGATAAAGGCCATATCAAAAGTTCCTTCTGTTTCATTCAAAATATCCACTGCATCGCCCAAATGAACATCAATATTGTTTTCCAGTCCGAAATCAGCAATGTTTTTTATTGCTTCCTTATAAAATTTTTCGCTTCTTTCAAAGGTTACAACCCTGCCTTCGCCCTTCATTACCTTAGACATGAATATTGCAGAATAACCAACGTTTGTGCCTATTTCAACTATACTTTTTGCATTCAGCTGATTTATAACAAGTTTAATATATTGTCCTACCTCTTTATGGATAATGGGCAAATTTCTTTCTTCGCAGTATTCTCTGAATTCATTTAATTTTTCATTATCTACAGGTATCAGACTGTTAATATACTTATCTATATATTCACGGTTTATATTGTCCATAGTTAGTTAAGATACTCCTCAGCTGCGTCTATGTGCTCATCATAGGTGTTTGAGAAATAGTGGGATCCGTCACCCTTCGCCACAAAGAACAAATAATCCACATCTGCCGGCTCAAGTACAGATATTATTGATACCCTGCCCGGCGAATTTATGGGTGCAGGAGGCAGTCCTTCCACTATATAAGTGTTGTAAGGGGAATCAATTTCAATATCCTCATATGTAAGTCTTTCCTTCCACTCCCCGTTTGCATAGTTTACGGTAGCACAGGATTGAAGCTTCATATTTATGTCAAGGCGGTTTAGAAATACTTTTGCAACTTCATCTCTTTCCTCGTCCAAAAGGGCTTCCTTTTCAACTATGCTTGCCAAATTTATAACCTCTTCAAAGGAAAGACCAGTATTTCCCATCCTTGGCTTGATTTCATCCAAATAGAATTCATCAAATTGTTTTAAAAGAACTCTTATTATATCCTCTTCCGATGAATCAATATAAATATTGTAGGTATCAGGCATTAAATATCCCTGCAGATTCGAAACAGATGTATCATTTAAAAATTCATAATCTTCCCTGAAAGTTTCAGGAGCTTCCATAATTTCAATGAATCTGTCATAACTTAGCCCAGTCTGCTCGGACAAGGCCTGAGCCATGTCTTCGTTAGTCAGTCCTTCGATTATTGTAATATTGTATGTATTTCCTGAAGAGCCTCCCTTAATAAGGGAATCCAAAAGTTCATCAGCATTCATATTTTTTGAAAGTACATAGCTGCCTGCTTTCAATTTTGAATCTGAACCTGTTTTTTCAGCATAATACTTAAATGTGCGAATATTTGAGATTAAATTGTTTTCAAACAAAATTTCGGCAATGTCATTGGTTGTGCTGCCTGACGGAATTTCAACGGTTATTGCTGTCTTGTCGTTTATATCAACAGCTGTCAAACTTTCTTCAATATAATTATTTAAATAAAGATATGCTGCTGCTATTATAACCAAAACACATAGTAGTGCTATTATCTTTTTCATAATACCTCCACTGATTAATTTTATCCATTAAATTATACAACCTTTGATCATTAATTACAATAATTTAAAATTTAATAGTATAATAATTGTTTGGCTGGTTAATATAATATTGCTTATTACTTTTGGATAAGAGAGGGTTGATTGTATTGGACAGATTCAACAAAAGTAGCACTCCCGATTTAACCAGAGTTGTTAATTCAGACGTGATTAAACTAAGAAGGGATGGGCAATACAAGTTGACCAGTGATATAAACGGTAAACTAACTCCAAATCTAAATGTGATTTCATGGAAATCAAATCAAAGAATGGAAGATAAAAGTATTGTTAATAACAAACCATCTCAGTTCGGGCCTATTCTAGGCGTTAACTTTCACAACATCAAAAGATAATAAGCGTTAATAACCGGTGACCTAAAAGCTCACCGGTTGTTTTTACGCGACCAAAGGAAACAAATATTATAGCGAATTAGGCTGCGTTTTTCACCATTCTCCACTCCCTCTCATATAATAAACTAAATACAAATGGGAGGTAACCTCAATTAATTATGATAAGTAATGATAATATAGAAACCGAACGTACAAGGATATGCTTGACAATCGGAAGAATTGCTCCTGACTTTACAGCTATGACTACAGAGGGACCAATAACTTTGTCCCAGTATAGAGGAAAATGGGTTTTGTTTTTTAGTCATCCGGGAGATTTCACCCCTGTTTGCACATCTGAATTTATCGCATTTGCACAGCTTCAACCTGAATTTGAAAAAAGAAATGTTCAGCTTTTAGGCATTAGCATTGACTCAAATCCTGCACACATCGGCTGGCTTTATGATATCTTTCAAATGAACGGCATAGTAATGCCCTTTCCTCTTGTTGCTGACAGAAACGCACAAATATCAGCGCTTTACGGCATGGTTAATCCTGACAGAATTTATGAGCAAAGTGTCAGAGATGTTTTCATAATAGACCCTAATCAGAGAATAAGAGCAATTTTAACTTATCCCGGTACAAACGGCAGAAACATGTATGAATTATTAAGATTGATTGATGCACTACAGGTATCAGCTACATATGGTGTGAGTACTCCTGCAAACTGGATGCCGGGTGATCCGGTTATTGTTCCGGTTGCAAATACACTTGACGAGGCAATTGCAAGAGGCACGGACTCTGAAAGCTTAGATCTTAACTGTCTTGCGTGGTGGTATTGTTTTACGGATGCATCAGAGCTGACTCCCGTAAAAAGCTGAGATTTCGCAATACTCTGAAAAATGGGGTTAGGGCATCTTTCGAGCTAAAGCTATCAGAGTGACACATCGCTTATTCATAGCAATGACATAAAACCAAGGGACACGAATGTGTCCCTCATCTAACTCATTATTCATCTGGATTTACTTCAACTATTATCGGCAGTATCATAGGGCTTCTTTTTATTTTGTCATAAATAAAGCTGCTCAATGAATCCTTAATTACCATTTTTATATTGTTCCATTCTTTAACATTTGTATCCTGACATTTTTCCAAGGCCTTATTAATCACTGTCTTAGATTCCTCTATCAGGTCTATATTCTCACGCACATATACAAATCCTCTGGATACTATTTCAGGACCTGCCAGTATTCTTCCTGTGCCTCTTTCTGTAGATAAAACAACTACTATCAACCCGTTTTCGGAAAGAAGTCTTCTGTCCCGAAGAACAATATTGCCCACATCTCCCACGCCTAATCCATCTACAAGTATGTTTCCGGATGTAACAGTATTGTTTTTTACTATTGACTTGGATGTAAGTTCAATAACATCACCGTTATTTCCTATTATGGTATTTTCAATAGGCATTCCCAATTCATTAGCCAGATTAGCATGCTGTACCAAATGTCTGTATTCCCCGTGAACCGGTATGAAAAACTTCGGTTTTAAAAGTGTAAGCATAAGCTTCAGTTCATCTCTTCTGGCGTGGCCTGATACGTGTACCTGAGTCAATGCATCATAAAGTACCCTTGCGCCCTTTTCGTACAGCATATTGATTACTCTTGAAACTGTAATTTCATTTCCCGGTATGGGATTAGCTGAAATTACCACCAGATCTCCGGGTTTTATCTGGATTTTTTTATGATCATTGTTAGCCATTCTTGTCAAGGCAGACATAGGCTCTCCCTGACTCCCTGTGGTAAGAATAACAATTTCATTGTCCTTAAGGCTTTTCACCTCGTTAACATTTATGATTGTTCCCTCGGGAGCATGCAAATATCCTAAATCCAGTGAAACCTCGATTGCATTTACCATGCTTCTTCCCGATATTGCAACCTTTCTTTTGTTAAATACCGCAGCATCGATAACCTGTTGCAGCCTGTGGATATTCGAAGCAAAGGAGGCAACAATTATTCGGGAATCACAGTGTTTAAATATTTCCATAAATTTTTGGCCGATTGTTTTTTCCGATTCTGTAAATCCCAGTCTTTCAACATTAGTGCTGTCAGACATGGCAAGAAGAACGCCTTTTCGTCCGATATCCGCAAACTTTCCTAAATCAATAACCTCTTCATTGATTGGAGTGTAATCAATTTTAAAGTCACCGGTGTGCACTACCGTCCCGATTGGAGTATCAATAAAGTAAGCCACTGCATCAGGTATGCTGTGGTTAACTCTTACAGCTGTAATTTTAAAGCATCCTAAATCAAAGGTGTCTCCTGCTTTGATCGGATTTAGGAATGCATCTTCTATTTTATGCTCTAACAGTTTGTTTTCCACAAGACCTAATGTAAGCTTAGTTCCGTAAATAGGTACATTCAGTTTTTTTAGAGTATATGGTATTGAACCTATATGGTCTTCGTGGCCGTGAGTTAAAATTATTCCTTTTATTTTTTCTTTGTTTTTTATTAAATATGTTATATCTGGTATAACTATGTCAATACCAAGCATTTCATCGCCTGGGAAAGCCATTCCGCAGTCTATGACAATTATATTGTTGTTATATTCTATGACTGTGGAGTTTTTACCTATTTCACCCAATCCACCCAAGGGTATTATTTTGAGCTTTTGTTTCTTTTCTGCCATCTTAATTCTCCTTATCCCTGCATTGTGCACAGATTCCGGTGAAAATGACCGCATGATTTAATATTTCAAAATTGTATTGTTTTTCAATGATTTCTTCTGACATAAATTCCCCTGTAAGCTCTAAATCAAATCATCAGCTATTCCTTCGTAAATTTCCTGCACTTCTTTGATTTCATCCTCGTCCTCAACCTTAATCAGCACTATACTTCCGTCTTCCATTTCTTCCACATAATAAATCATACCTTCATCCGAGTTGATTTTGTGAAGTACTGCATACAAAATATCATCAATATGAAAGGTGACTTCTACGACCAGTTTTTCTAAATTTCCTTCGTCATTTATCAATTCAATAATATTATCCATTGGCTCTCCTTTTGATTATTTTGTACGCTGCATATAAGATGACAAAATTTGTGCTGCAGCTAATTTGTCGATAACTTCTTTTCTTTTTTTTCTTCTTACATCAGCTTCTATCAGCATTCTTTCTGATATGGTTGTGGTAAATCTTTCATCTTCAAGTTCTACGGGCAGGTCAATATACCTTTTCATCTTTTCCAAAAAGTTAAGGACCTTTTCACCCTGTATTCCAATAGTTCCATCAAGCATTTTTGGTATGCCTAACACTATTTTAGTAACTTGATATTCATTGATGAGCTTTTTCAGTTCATTTATGTCATTTTTAATGTTTGTTCTTTTTATTGTCGTAACACTCTGTGCAGTAATCATCAATAAATCACTTACAGCTACCCCTATTGTTTTATCGCCCACATCCAATCCCATCAGTCTTTCCATAGAAACCTCACACAATTTTGATATAAAAATCTTTGCATTCACCGGCGCAATAACTGCATAAAACACACTTTTCCATATCAACCCTGCATTTGCCGTCAACTATTTCAAGTGCATTCTGCCTGCATTTTTTTGCGCATTTTCCGCATCCGGCACACCACTCTTCTACTACGAGAGTGCGCTTTTGATTCCTAATTTTATTTTTAATGTTTTCATTTAATTCATTGTTGTCCATATAAGAGATATTTGCATCAATTTCTTCAACAGTGCCCATACCTGCTGCTATGGAATCTATATAATTTAAATTGTCAACATATTTAAAAGCTTTTTCTGCTTCATTTATTAAATGACCTCCGCCATAGATTTTCATGGCCATAATAAATTTATTGTATTCTTTTGCCTTCTTCAAGGCTTCAGACATATCTTCGATATTACCGTCCTGAATTCCGATACCTTTGTAATTAAACAAAGGAAAAATAAATTCTATCTCTTTAAACTTAATTGAATCTCTTACCGCCTCCACCCTGTGGGTGGAAATTCCAAAGTGCTTTATTATTCCATCTTCCTTATATTTCATGAAACGGTCAACAGCTTTATAGTGACCAATAAAATTGTTACCGTTGTCCTGCTCATGCAGCATGAAAACATCCAGATAATCCGTATCCATTTCTTTCAATGCCTTATTTATGCTGTATTCTGCGGTATTTTTATCATATGCGTAACTTTTTGATGCTATGACAAGTTTATTCCTGTCTTTGCCTTTTATGAATTCTTTTAGTATATCATAGTTATTGTAAAGCTCAGCTGTGTCAAAAAAGTTTATTCCTTTTTCTAATGAATAATTAAGAAGTCTCACCCTGTTTTCCAGGGTATCTGAATTTTGAAGATTGCTTAAAGAAAGGGTTCCGTAACACAGCTTTGAAACATTTCTTTTTTCAAATAAATTTATGTATTTCATATTATTACTACCGTCTGTTTCTGAGGGCTATACCCAAGACACACAAAAGCAGTATATTTATATACTGCTCAAAGTTGTGTGCCCCAAGTAGGGGGACATTCCTGTATCCCCAGTCTATAAGTCGATTGCATCCAGGTAAACGCCTAAAATTTCTTCCAAAAGTTCGTCTCTTTCTATTTTTCGTATTAAGCTTCTTGCATTGTTATGATTTGTAATATAGGTGGGATCTCCGGACAATATATACCCAATGAGCTGGTTGTTAGGATTGTATCCCTTTTCTTTAAGTGACTTGTAAACCTGGGATAGTATTTCCCTGGCTTCATTAAGCGAACCCATACTGTAGTCAAATTTTGCAGTGTTATTTGTATTACTTTCCATAAAAACCACCCCTTAACATCTCTTATCATTGTACTATAATACATTAATAAAATCAATTAAAACCTGAAATTCTTAGAATTGAACTTTTAATAATATTAATTCTCACCCATCACCCATAATCTAATTGAAGTGTGCAAATTTTCGATTAATTCATTATTCTATATAAATATGAGCAGTTTTGTCGTGCACTAATCGAATTTTGCACACTCGCCTAATTACAAAGCCGTATCATTACAATTCACACCCGGAGTGAACGAAAGCTCAGAATGTCACTTTGTAACTATTTGTTCATGGATAATTGTTTTTTCACTGCCTCTATTGCTTCGTCTATTTTCCCGGGGTTTTTCCCTCCTGCCTGTGCAAAGTCAGGTCTTCCGCCTCCGCCGCCTCCTGCAATCACGGCAGCTTCTTTCACCATATTTCCCGCATGTACTCCCCTTTCAACCAAATCCTTGGTTACGGCAGATACAAATAATACTTTGTCTCCCAGGTCAGAAGCTAAAATTACAGCACAGCTTTCATTTTTGTCCTTTATTCTATCGGCAATTTCCCTTAATGTGTTGGCATCCTTGTCTTTAAGGGAAAGCGCAAACAGTTTGATACCGTTAATTTCTTCATATTTGTCAAGAATTTCACTGATATTTCCCCTTAACAGTTCATTGTTCAGCTTTTGTATTTCCTTGTCTTTATCCTTGGCTTCTTTTTTAAGCATATTAACTTTGTTTAACAGTTCATCTTTGGTGGTTTTCATGGATATGGATAATTCATCCGTTAAATTATCCAGTTCCCGTAAGTAATTTATTGCTGCTCTTCCTGTTATTGCTTCTATTCTTCTTATTCCCGAAGCTATGCTTCCCTCAGAAACAATTTTAAACAATCCTATTTTGGCTGTTTCATCGATATGAGTTCCGCCGCAGAGTTCCTTGCTGAAATCTCCAACACTGACAACCCTTACCTTTTCCTGGTATTTTTCATCGAACAAAGCTGTAGCTCCTGACTTTTTAGCTTCTTCAATGTTTAGTATATCAGTTCTGACCATATAGTCTGCCAATATAGCTTCATTGACTCTTTTTTCGATTTCCTTCAATGTTTTATGGTCAACGGCTTCAAAATGTGTATAGTCAAATCTAAGTCTGTCTTCTGAAACATACGAGCCTGCCTGATTTACATGATCTCCCAGCATTTGCCTTAAAACCCTGTGCAGCAAATGCGTGCAGGTGTGATTCTTTGCGGTATTTTTTCTTCTGTCTGCATCTACCTTGGCGGTTATGGTATCTCCCACTGAAATACTTCCTTTTACCACATTTGTTTCATGCAGAAAAATATCATTATTGAGTTTATGGGTATCTGTTACTTTTGCCAGCATGTCATCAGCAATAAATTCTCCCCTATCGCCGGTCTGTCCGCCGCTCTCAGCATAAAATGGGGTTTTGTCAACCACAATTATTCCTGACTGTCCTTCATTGATTGTATTTACCTGTTCTGAGCCGACTACTATGGCAACAACTTCACAAGAATCTTCTAAATTATTGTAACCTATAAATATGGTTTTATCCGTATCTATAGTAAAATCATTTTCCTTCCAGCCTGAAGCACCGGTAGCTTTTCTGGCATCTCTCGCCATCTGTCTGTGGTCTTCCATCACTTTGATAAACTGTTCTTTATTTAGGCTAAATCCGTTTTCCTTAAGTATTTCCTCCGTAAGTTCTGACGGAAAGCCATAGGTGTCATAAAGCTTGAAAGCAACCTTGCCCTCCAGCTCTTTTTTATCAGTTTCTTTTAATATTTGTATTTCTTTCATTAAAAGTTCCAGACCCTGGTCAATGGTTTTTTTAAATCTTTCTTCCTCAAGGCTTAAAACCTTTAAAATGTAGGATTCTTTTTCCGATAATACAGGATAAGCCTCCTTCCAGTTATCTATAACCACTTTGGCAGTCCCGGTTAAAAATTCACCGTTTATTCCTAATGACTTGCCCCTGCGGATTGCTCTTCTTATTAAACGTCTTAAAACATACCCTCTTCCTTCATTTGAAGGAATTACTCCGTCGCCTATCATGAAGGTCGCTGCTCTAGAGTGGTCGCAGATTATTTTCATTGCAATGTCACTTTTTTTGTTTTGGCCATAGGGAATCCGACAAATTTCCGAAGCCTTGTTTACTATTAAATTCAAAGGCTCCACATCAAACACAGTGGGTTTATCCTGAAGTACAGCAGCCACTCTTTCAAGTCCCATGCCTGTATCAATATTTGGATTCGGAAGGGGATGATAAACACCTTTTTCGTCCTTGTCAAACTGCGTAAATACAAGATTCCAAATTTCAATATATCTGTTGCAGTCACATCCCGGTTTGCAGTCAGGTGACCCGCAGCCTCTGTCATCTCCGGTGTCATAGTAAATTTCCGAGCAGGGTCCGCTTGGACCGACCTCCAGTTCCCAGAAGTTGTCGTCCTTTCCCAGCCTCACTATTCTTTCCATAGGTATTCCTACCTTTGTATGCCAAATATTCTCAGCTTCATCATCTTCCAAATATACCGTAACCCAAAGTCTGTCCTTTTCAATTTTTAAAACGTCTGTTAACAGCTCCCATGCCCAGGCAATAGCTTCTTCTTTGAAATAATCACCAAAGGAAAAGTTGCCCAGCATTTCGAAAAATGTCAGGTGTCTGGCCGTCAAGCCTACGTTATCAACATCACCGGTCCTAACGCACTTCTGGCAGGTTGCCATTCTCTTTGAAGGCGGGACTTCAGCTCCCGTAAAGTATTTCTTCAGCGGAGCCATGCCTGCTCCTATTAACAACAAACTTTTGTCATTTTTAGGAATTAGAGAAAAGCTTTGCTCGGTTAAGTGGCCTTTGCTCTTAAAAAAATTTAAGTACTCTTTTCGAATATTATTTATTGAAAATCTATCTAATTTGTCCACTATAAATTCCCTCCGTTTCATAGTATAAGCAATATGTACCTTATTATGAAATTATAATGTATTATTTCACATATTGTCAACAATAATTAAAAACGACAGGGGACGGTTGCTTTTGTTCTTGAAGGCAGCATAACTACTCTCCTGATAACAAAAGGACCGTCCCCTATAAATACTAAAATATATAATCTATCGTGTCAAGGCATCTTAGTGCTCACAGTGGATTTCGTCATCTTCCGGCTTGTAATTTTCCAAACCTTTAATTGTTTTATTGTTTTTCTGTGCGTAATTATAAAGTGCTGATTTGACAGCCTGCTCAGCCAAAACGGAACAGTGAATCTTAACCGGCGGCAGCCCTCCCAAAGCTTCTACAACTGCCTTGTTTGATAATTCAACCGCTTCATGGACGCTCTTCCCCTTTATCATCTCAGTGGCGATGCTTGATGAAGCAATTGCCGAGCCGCAGCCGAATGTTTCAAACTTTACATCCTCAATTATTTCATTTTTATTGATTTTTAAATATATTTTCATTATATCCCCGCATTTCGGGTTTCCCACCTGTCCTACGCCATCTGGATTTTCCATAGTGCCTGCGTTTCTCGGGTTTCTGAAGTGGTCCATTACTATTTCTGAATACATTTTTTATCCTCCGCTACCTTAGTTTTTGTGCAAGTCTTCATCGTTTTTAATCGGTGACATTGCCCTTAGTTTAATAATTATTTTTTTCATTGTTTCAACCGTAAAATCTATGTCTTCCTCTGTTATTTCCTCGCTTAGTGTAAAACGTATGGAGCCGTGGGCTGTTCCGTGGTCAAGACCCGTTGCCAGCAGCACATGTGACGGGTCCAAAGACCCTGAAGTGCAGGCTGAACCGCTTGAAGCCGATATTCCTTCCATATCAAGAAGCAATAATATGGATTCTCCTTCCACGTATTTATATGAGAAATTCACGTTATTTGGAAGTCTCCTGGTTGGATGGCCGTTAAGAACCACATCGGGAATGTTGTTTTTAATTCCTTCTATGAGTCTGTCTCTTAAAACCCTTAGTTTTTCCACATGATGGTCAAAATCCCGGGCAGCTATTTCAACAGCCTTTCCAAAACCCACAATATTCTGTACGCCTTCTGTACCTGCTCTTCTGCCTCTTTCCTGACCGCCTCCGTGAATAAAATTGTCAATCCTGGTTCCTTTTCTAATATACATCCCGCCTATTCCCTTTGGTCCCCTCAACTTATGGGCAGACATGGACAACAAGTCTATATGTTGTTTATTAACATCTATTTTGACACTTCCCAATGCCTGAACAGCGTCTACGTGAAAGAGTATCCCATGTTCCTTGGCAATTTCCCCTATTTCTTCAATTGGTTGTATTGTCCCTATTTCATTGTTTGCAAACATTACAGAAATAAGCATTGTTTCAGGTCTTATGGATTCTTTCAGCTGTTCTATGTCTATTAGCCCATATCTGTCAACATCAAGATAAGTTGTTTCTATTCCGAACTTTTCCAGGTACTCACAGGTATGAAGTATGGCATGATGCTCAATTTTAGTTGTAATTATATGGTTCTTGCCTTTGTTCAAGTTTGCAAAGGCAACTCCCTTTAAAGCCCAGTTGTCAGACTCGGTACCTCCTGCGGTAAAATATATCTCTTTTTCCTCTGCATTTAAAAAGTCTGCTAAAGTTTTTCTTGCCTTTTCGATTGCTTCTTTTGATTTTCTGCCAAGTTCATATAACTGACTTGATGGATTGCCGTACAATTCATCAAAATACCTGCTCATTTCTTCAATTACTTCTTTTCTTACCCTTGTTGTTGCAGCATTATCAAGATAAAGCTTCTTACTCATTTTTTCCCTCCGTTAAAATATTTTTTTGCTCCTCAAACATATCAGCTAAAGTTATGTTATCAATGACATCATTTATACTTTTTTCTATTTTTTCAAATATAACCCTTGTAGCACAAATTGATTCCCTGGAACAAACCTCTTTGCTTACACATTCAGAAGTTGTTATTTCTCCCTCAAGTGTTCTAAGTATCATGCCCACTGTTATTTCCCCGGGTTCTTTTGCCAGGAGATATCCGCCCTGAGGTCCTCTGACCGTGTCTATATAGCCGCTTTTTTTTAGTTTGGCAAACAGCTGCTCCAAATAGCTTTCTGATATACCATACTTATCTGATATTTTTTTAAGAGAAACCGGTCCTAATCCATAATTTTTTGAAAGTTCAAATGCTGCTTTCAACCCATATCTTCCCTTTGTGGATAAAATCATTTCTCTTCTCCTTTCAGTCAATCCCTACTGTTTCAGTAGGGTACAATTGATTATAAGATACCCTAGTAATTTTGTCAACATTAAAAAAAGAAAAATAATAAAATATTTATTATTTTCCATCGTTATTTTACGTTTTTATACTCAAGGTGTAAAATTTAATTTATTTTAAACGAGTGTGCAAAAATTTGATTAATGAATGGCAAAAGTATATATATACCCCGTTTATTGACATTCTTCATGTAATTTCGATGATATTCGAACTGTAAAATACAATGTTTTATGAAATAATAATGCACTAATCAAAAATTTGCGTATTTAATTAAGCATGAGTTAATTGTAATGAACTTCCTTTTGTTTTTACCGAGGTGTCATAACAAAGTACAAACAGCTTTTTTCCGTGGAATACAAACTCTTTAACCACATCAAGACCTAATTTTCTTGAATGAGCTTGAAAGGACCTTTGGTTTGTTTGATCTACATAGGTTACTAAAACCGGGTATTTGTCCTTCATCAAAAGCCTTGATGCTTCAAACAAATTCGGCAAAACTTCAGTCCCTCTGTAATCCTTGTGTATGCAGGCAGGTCCATATTGATAACAATTATTCACTGACAGTATGGTGTCTTTATACTTAATGTTATGCAAATCATCAATCATCGGCTGAAATACAGGCCATGAAGCCCAAAACTTCCAGGATGCAGAGTTTGCAAAACCTACAACCCTGTTTTCGTCACAGGCTACCGCTATTCCTTTTTCTTCCTCAATGAGACTTTTTAACTTATTTTCAGAAAAAAAGGTTCCAATAAATCCATCCGGCTTGTCTTCTTCACTGATTGAATTTACGTGGTACCTTTTCTCAAGCAATATGATGCCGGGAATATCATTTAATTCGGCACTTCGGTATATCATCGGTTCCCTCCTATACGTTCATTAATTAATCTCATTCCTGAATACGTATAAAATAACTCAGTATTAATCACAAACTTATTACTTCATATCCATCTTCCAGGTATTTCTTCATTCCTGCATGGCCTGACATATCATTAAGCATCGGCAACCCTGTTTTCAGGTTAGCTTCGTATACGTCAAGAACCTTTGAACATGCAAGGCAAATACCGTCTATTAACCCCGCTTCCTTTGCCTTTCTATAAAGCGGATTATTTTCATCTTCAAATTTTGAAACCAGTTTAACTGATGCACCCTCAAATATTATCTTTACATCTGCTCCTGCAGTTTCCAAATCTAATGCATTCATTAAAATATGCTGAAAGCACATCTTTTCACCGGTCATCCCATAAAATAAAATCTTCTTCATTCTTATACCTCCTGTGCTTTATTCATCATTATCTATATTACTATAAAATGTAAAATTAAACAATAAGAAAAGTCCCTTTGCATAACCAGCCTATTTTTTCCTTGAAATTTTGTCTTTATTAAAAAAATAATAAAAATATTTTGTGAAATATTTTTATTATTTTCTGCCTTATACTATGGCAGCAGTTTATATACAAATGAACCATTTTTGTTGATCTTGCTGTAAACATTGCTTACGGGAAATCTGCCCCTGCATTCATTTAAAACTATATCAAGTGTCTTTTGGTTATTAGTCTTTATGCATATATCACACTCATTCTTTATGCTGAAAGGTGTCTGTATCAGCTGAATATTTTTAACCCCGTATCCTTGCAGCCTGTTGAATGCGGCAACAGCATAGTTCCCATGCAAAAAGGTAATAATATAAACCTCCATAGGATACCTCCTCACCTATATTTTATTAACATGGGCGAAGAAGGTTCCATGGAGGCGTCTTAAGTCTTTTAATTTATTTGTATTTCTTTTGCTTCCTCAGGCTTGAAGTCATTTTTCAAATCGTAAATATTATGTGATGTGAAGTCCCTTAATTGTCTGTCACCCAATGAATAGGTCCTCATGAATTTTTTGGCTGTTACTACAGTCCAATGCTCTGCATCCCATGTCAAATATCCGTCGTCATCTGTTTTTTTATCATATAGTATTAAATCAATCTGTCTGTTTGCTTCTGTCATTAAATTAATCAAATCCTGTGTTGTAACATCCATTTCTACCTTGTTTATTAAGTCGTAGGCTTTCATATTTTCTCCTCCTTTTAACAGGAGCACCGTTAATTTATATATTTATGCTCCTCGTCATTTTCATAAATATTTAATTCATCCCTTAAGAATTCCAGGTTTGACTCATAATCCTCTTCAGAAATTTGATTGCTGAAAAGCAGCAGATCCAGCCTGTTCTTTTGGTCTTCAAACAAGAAAATTTCCTTGCATGGCCATACTGTGTTTTTCTTATTGTCAGCCCTTGATTTTAAAATTGTTATATTGATTTCATCTTCTTTAAGGTCTAATATGGTCCCCATCATATAGAATTCATTTATTTTAATTTGATTGCTTTCAAACAAAGTTCTAATTTTTTTTATAAACCTGTAATGGTCTTTTTTGATTTCAAAAGAAACATCAGAATTCAACATATCTTCTTCCAAGTCTGGATTGTAGAAATCCACATGGATATCGTAAGCTAAATCCTTATTTAAATTTTGAAAATCGATTTTATCATTTATTATATTTTCAATATTTGGGTCGGTAATTTTACCAAAAAGTTTGTACATGTCTTGCCCCCTTACTGTCTCAAATATTCCAGGAATTTTTTAATTTTGCTTTCATAGCCTGATTCCTTAGGCTCATAAAACATGGTTTTTATGGTTTCAGGCATATATTGCTGTTTTATATAAAACTTTTCATAATCATGGGGATATTTATATTCTATTCCCCTGTTCATCTTTTCAGCACCTTTGTAGTGACTATCTTTTAAATGTGCCGGCACTTCATGAGACTCTTTTTCAACTGCCTCCATTGCTTTATCGATTGCAATTACAACAGCATTGCTCTTGGGTGCGCATGCGGTATAAATTGCAGCATGGGCCAGGGTTATCCTGCCTTCGGGAAAACCTATTATTTCTACTGCCCTGAATGCATTGACAGCGACCTCCAAAGCCCTGGGGTCTGCATTTCCCACATCCTCTGAAGCGCAGATTATAATTCTTCTTGCAATAA